>CAZOWW010000053.1:0-36469 GCA_964583765.1 uncultured Kineosporiaceae bacterium | reverse complement strand
CTGGAACCGTCCGACTCACCCGGAGGCTTGATCCACACGTAGGCGTCGATACCCGCCGCGGGAGCCGCCTTCGGCCGCTCGCCGAGTCCAGCGCCGTCCTGGTTGCACCAGTTGCCGGCGTGCAGGCGGCGGTCGATGCGCGAGGCGTTCACGAACGTATTGACATCCGTGGACGTGCTCGCCGCGGTCGGACGGGCCGAACCACCCCACCCGTTGCGCGAGGTGTCGATCAGCATGCCGATCGTCGAGGGGAACCCGTCGGAGATCAACTGCGTACGCATGGCCTGGTCGTAGGTCACCTCGTCGACGTAGAAGTTCCAGTCGACCCACTTCGACTGGCGCACCGAGGTGCCGTTCACCGAGGTGTTGATGGTGAAGTACGGCTCGGTGGTCGCCGAGTAGTTGGCGGTGTTCGAGATGAACCCGTCCACCGTGGCAAGACCCCCGACGGCCTTCTGCGCGGTGGAGGTGAACAGGGTCGCCGAGGGGGCGAAGTTGGTGTCCCAACCCAGCCAGCCGTGGTGGCCGATGTCCATGTAGTTGTAGATGTTGCTCCCGGCGCCGTGCAGCTTGCCGAGCGCGTACGCCGTGCCGGTGACGTAGTTGCCGTTGGCCAGCATGGTCGCGCAGGCCGCGGTCGCCCCGGCCTGGCTGCCGGCGTTCGTGACCAGGTTCGGCAGCGAGTCCAGCTCGACGATGTTCACGATCCGGATGCCCGCGTACTTCGAGTTGCCCTCGATCGCCGCGATCGGGTCGATGTACTCCGACTCGTAGCGCCCGATCTCCGTGGGGCCGAGCTCGCCGTTGGACGCCAGCGCCGCACAGTCACGACCCGGCAGGTCGTAGATCACGACCTGGATGAGGTTCGCGCCCTGGGCGAGTGCGTTGTCCAGGTGAGCGGTGAGGCTGGTCGAGTAGCCCGAACCATCGTCAGCGTTGATCGCCGCGATGCTGTCGAGCCACACGCCCGTGGGCTCGTTGGCGATCTTGCTGCCGCCCGGCTCGGCCGCCGCCTTGGCCGACCAGTCCGGGTTCACGTACACCTGCGCGCCCACATACGGGTTGTCCACATGGGTCTGCGTCGATCCGCCGCTGGTCGTGGTCGTCGTCGTGGTGGTCGTGGTGGTGACCGGCTGGATCATCGTGGTCGTCGTCGGCTGGATCGTCGTCGTGGAGGTCGGAACGACCTTGGCGAGACGGTCCTTCAGGCCCTGGCCGAAGGCAGTCGGGGTGCCGGCGTAGTCGGTGATCAGCGACGGACCGCTGGAGCAGTCCCAGTTGTTCCAGGTCCACCCCAGGTAGCCGACGCCGTGGCTGTCGGCCCAGTCCATCACCGTGTCGATGAAGCTGTGGCCGCAGTCGTTCTCTCCGATCTCCGACAGCGTCAACGGCACGGACGCCGCCACCGGGGCCCAGTTGGTGTCCCAGCAGGTGGTCGTGATGCAACCGTTGAAGTTGTACACGTGAGCGAACGCGGCCAGGTTCCCGGTCGGGTCGCTCGGCTTGTAGGTCAGCCACTGGCTGAGGTCGTTGGACCAGGTCAGGCCACCGACCAGGAGGACGTTCGTGTTGCCGGTCGCCCGCACCGCGTCGAGCAGGCTCTGCATGCCGGCCACCTCGTAGGTGATCCCGGTGCAGGTGCCGCCGTCACGCCAGCACTTCCAGGCCTCCGTCGCGTCCGCCCAGCCGTTGGCCGCATCCGGGAAGGGTTCGTTGAACAGGTCGAACACGACCCGGTTGTCCTTGAAGGCGTTGGCGACGCCGGTCCAGAACTGCGGACCGTACTGGGCGTCGGGCATCGGCTTCTGGCAGGTCGCCTTGACGTCGGTGCAGCCGCCGCCCTGACCGGTGTACTGGCCGTAGTTCCAGTGCATCTCCAGGATCGGGGTGATCCCGTTGGCGAGCAGCAGGTTGACGTAGTCCTTGACGTTCTGCTGGTACGTCGCGCCACTCGCGCCGCCCGAGGGCACGTCACTCGTGCCCAGCCAGCACTCCTCGTTCAGGGGCACACGCACCGTGCGGATGTTCCAGGTCTTCATCGCCGCCACCGACGCCTGGTCCATCGGGCCGTTCCACATGTCGTAGCCCTGGATGCAGGAGAACTCACCGCCGGAGCGGTTCGCGCCCAGCAGCCGGTAGGTCTCACCCGAGGCCGTGACCAGCTTGTTCCCGGACACGTGCAGCGCCGGCGCCGAACCCGAAGGGACGTCCGAACTGGTCGTCGTGGTCGTGGTGGTGACCGGCTTCGTCGTCGTGGCCGTGGTGGTGGTCGTGGTGGTGACCGGCTTGGTCGTCGTGGTCGAGGTGGTCGAGGTCGAACCGCCGTTGCACGTCGTGCCGTTGATCGCGAAGGAGGCGGGGTCGGGGTTGGAACCGCTCCAGGCCCCGTTGAAACCGAGGTAGAGCGTGCCGCCCGCGGGGACGGAACCGTTCCACGACACGTTCTTCGCGGTCACGTCCTGGCCGCTCTGCGACCACGTGGCCGACCAGCCCTGCTGCACCGACTGACCGGAGGCGGGGAAGGCGAAGGCCAGAGCCCAGTCCGACCATGCATCACCGGTGTTGCTGATCGTCATGTTGACGCTCATGCCGCCCGGCCACTGGCTGGCGGCGTAGGTCACCTTGCAGGCGGTCGCCGCCTGCGCCGAGGACGCGACCCCGGCAGTCAGTCCACCCACGGCCAGAACGCCGGTTGCCGCCACGGCGGTCAGACGTCGCCGGGCGGAGCCCGAACTGAATCTCATGATTCCCTTCTCTTCCTGAACGTCACGCCCGTCAGGACGGACAGCCCCGACGGATGCTGTCGTGGGCGCACGAAGAAGAACCCCTGGGTACGGCGCCTTCCCCGGAGGGAAATGCCCGAACTGCGTGCCGTGTCGGCAGGGGTTCTTCCTCACCCGGTGTCGTGTACCTCACGAGTCAGCACGGCTCCCACGTGCTGCTCCTCGTTGATGCCCTCAGGGGCATTCCCTGCACATCCCGGTTCGCTCGTGTGCGGCGGCTCCCGGAGAGACAGGAATCGCGTCCGCCACGGAACACACCTCGACGGCGGACGGTCCCCTGCCCGTGGGTGACTGTCCGAGATATCGAGTAAACCGGTTCATCTGTCTGCGGGCAGGGATCTTAGGACCACGGCCGCCACGCTCGCAAGGGTTCCGCTGTCGCTGACTCAAAGTGGTTGATCGACCACCAGGACGCGGTGCCTTTCCGGTTCCGGATCTCACGGAAAGTCACTGCCGGCAGCATTCCCGCGGCCGGCACCGCGCCGGCATGCTCACATTCCGGGCGCGGGCCCCGGCAGCACTCTCGATCCGATCACGGACCAGCACGTCGACGTCGACGCGCTCCGTCACGGTTCACCCGATGCCGACGCTCGCCAGCACGGGCACGGCAACCCCGCAGAGGGACTCCCCGCACGCCTCCCGCAGCAGTCGCATCGCCCCGTCCAGGTGGCGCCGCTCGAGCACGATCACGAAGGTCGTCCCGCTCTCCCTGTCCCCGCGCGCCACGCCCAGGGAGCCCACGGCGCCCTCTGCGTCCACGCACTCCACACCCACGGCGATCATCCTGCCCGAACACCCTCAGTGCTCACCCATGACCGAGCCCGACCCAACGGGGAGCACCTCACGAAATCACTCACCGTGACATGAATCGATTCATGAGGCTGAACTGAATCGATTCATGTCACGGTGCTCCCCGAGCGGCTCCCTGCCGGGGCGGAAACCACCCTCGGCGCTCCCTCCCGACGGGTGGGAATTCCTGTCCGGAGACCGGCACTCATCTCTTTCCTGGCCCCCTCGGCGCGCGCTACAGTCCGGCCGAAATCCGATGGCCCGCCCACGCCACCGGAGCCGGGACATGTGCACGCCCGCCACCCGGCAGCCGCCCGGGCGCCACACCTCCGTCGGCCCGGAGCGGGCAGAACAGGAGCAGACCATGGCACAGAACACCCGCGGCACCTCAGACCCGACCCCGGGACGGGGTCGCTGGCGCAGGATCCTCGCCGCCGGGGTCGTCGCCGCCGTGACCATCGGCGGGGCCGCCGCCATGACCACGGTGAATCCCGCTCACGCAGCCACCGCCCCCGTACGGATCATGCCCTTGGGGGACTCGATCACCGGAGGTCCGGGCTGCTGGCGGGCCGTCCTGTGGCAGCGCCTTCAGGCCAGCGGGTACACCAACATCGACATGGTCGGCACCCTGCCCGGCGGCGGCTGCAACGTGGCCACCTGGGACGGCGACAACGAGGGCCACGGCGGGTACAAGGCCACCGATGTGGCGTCCCAGAACCTGCTGGTGGGGTGGCTCGCGACCACCAAGCCCGACGTCGTGCTGATGCATTTCGGGACGAACGACATCTGGAACGCGATTCCGGTGTCCTCGATCCTCAGCGCCTACACCACCCTGGTCGACCAGATGCGGGCGAGCAACCCCGCCATGCGGATCATCGTCGCCCAGATCATCCCGATGACCCCCAGCGGCTGCGCCAACTGCGCCCAGGAGGTGGTCGACCTGAACGCCGCCATCCCGTCCTGGGCGGCCGGGAAGTCCACCGCGCAGTCCCCCATCCAGGTCGTCGACCAGTGGACGGGATTCGACTCCGTCGCGGACACCATCGGGGACGGAGTCCACCCGAACGACGCTGGTTTCCAGAAGATGTCCGACCGGTGGTACCCGCCGCTGGCCACCGTGCTCGACGCCCTCGGCGGCAAGGGCACCGCCACCACGACCACGACCACCAGCCGACCGGTCACCACCACGACCACGACCACCAGCCGACCGGTCACCACCACGACCACCACGACCAGCCGCCCGGTGACGACCACGACGTCGGGCAGCACGGGCCGCACCTGCACCGCCACCTATTCGATCGTCGGGCAGTGGAGCGGGGGCTTCCAGGGCGACGTGCTCGTGAAGGCCGGGACGGCGATCTCCGGCTGGAAGCTCATCTGGACCTTCGCCAACGGCCAGGTGCTCAGCTCGGCCTGGGGCGGCACGGTCACGACGAGCGGGGCCGCGGTCACGGCCACCAACCTGGCCTGGAACGGTGCGCTGGCCGCCGGCGGAACCGCTGATGTCGGCTTCCTGGCCAGCTGGACCGGAAGCAACACGGTACCGACGGTGACCTGCACGGCGAGCTGACCGGATCCCTCGCCCACCACAGCATTGAACCGACCAAGGGGGGCCCGGCGTCCAAGGGGGATGCCGGGTCCCCGTTCACACCGGCCGGGTGCCGGAGCAGCTCATGGGAACGGAGCAAGCCGCGCCCCGGTTCCCTCCGGTCACTCTCGCCACTTGATGGAACACCCCATGCTCGGCGCATGCGGCTCGGGCACGGGCCGGCCCTCGAGCACGCACCCGATCGCCCCCCGCAGCAACGTGCCCGTGACCGGTCGCCCGTTGCCGGGGGTCGAGTCGTCGAAGGCACCGCGGTAGGCGAGCCTGCGGTCTGCGTCGTAGAGGAAGAAGTCCGGGGTACAGGCCGCCCGGTAGCCGTGACCCACCTGCTGATCGACGTCCACGAGGTAGGGGAAGCTCCAGCCGGCCCGGCGGGCCTGCTCAGCGAGGGCCTCGGGCCGGTCCTCGGGGTAGGCGTCCGCATCGTTGGTGCAGATGCCCACCACGGCCAGGCTCGGGAACTCGGCCAGGAGCTCCCCCAGCTGCTTCTCCAGGTGCCGCACGTACGGGCAGTGGTTGCACAGGAAGGCCACGAGCAGGGCCGGCGCGGCACCCAGATCGTCCCGCCGCACGACGACGCCGGTCAGATCGGCGAGCGCGAAGTCCGGGGCCGGGGTGCCGAGGGGCACCATCGAGGAAGTGACAGCCATGGCGGTCAGCCTAGTCACGAGGGTCCTTCCCCGCCCCGGCACCGGACTCGTTCAGTGAGGCCCACCGCACGCTCCGCAACTGGCCAGCGCCCCGTCGTGCACAGTCGCCGGCTCGCCGTCCCCGCCGTCGCAAGCTCCACGTCCCCGACCTCACCGGCTTCCCGTTCCCGAGGTCACGAGCTCCCCGTCCCCCTCGTCGCTGGTGCCAACCTCCAAAGTCATGGCCCGGACCTGAGCGGAATCCGCAGATCCCCGGTCACCGGTGCGCGCGGCAGAGTGGGGTGCCGCCGCTCGAGAGCCCGCTGTTCGGAGTCTCCGAGCCCAGATGGACCGCCGTGGGCCGACACCAGGACAGCCCCGATCCGCCCTGGGACGGCGGGAGAGGAGTGTCGACCGTGAGGGGATCCCGCGTGCTCGCGCTGGGACACGACCAGCCACCCAAGGTGTTGACCAACGATGATCTGGCCCAGATCGTCGCCACGGATGACGCCTGGATCCGCAGCCGCGTGGGCATCGCCACCCGCCACATCGCCGATGGAGAGACGGTCGACGAGCTCGCAGCCCGCGCCGCCGAGAAGGCACTCTCCGCGGCCGGGATGACCGGCGACCAGATCGATCTGATCATCGTGGCGACCTGCACGGCCCTGAACCGCTGCCCGAACATGGCCACGCGCGTGGCGGCGCGACTCGGCGTGCGGTCCCCCGCCGCCTTCGACCTCAATGCAGCCTGCTCCGGTTTCAGCTACGCCCTCGCCAGCGCCGACCACGCGCTGCGGGCGGGATCGGCGACCGCGGCCCTGGTCATCGGCGCCGAGGTGCTCAGCGGGGTCACGGACTGGACCGACCGGAACACCTGCGTGCTGGTCGGGGACGGCGCGGGCGCCGCCGTGGTGGTGCCGTCGGAAGAGCCCGGCATCGGCCCGGTGCTGTGGGGTTCCGTGCCCGAACTCGGGGCAGCCATCCGGATCGAGGGCACGCCGCCCGTCTTCGCGCAGGAGGGGCAGACCGTCTTCCGCTGGGCGACCACGGCGGTGGCCGACCTCGCCCGGCAGGCCTGCGAGAAGGCCGGGATCACCCCGGCCGAGCTCGAGGCGTTCGTCCCGCACCAGGCCAACCTGCGCATCATCGAGCCGGCCGCGCGCAAGCTCGGCTTCACCGGCGTGCTGGCGCGGGACGTCATCGAGTCGGGCAACACCTCGGCCGCGAGCGTCCCCCTCGCCCTGTCGAAGCTCGTCGATCGAGGCGAGATCCGTTCGGGGGCGCCGGTCCTGCTCTTCGGCTTCGGCGGCGGGCTCACCTACGCCGGGCAGGTCATCCGCTGCCCCTGAACCGCTCCGACCCGCCAGGTCCGGGGACCGGCGGGTCGGACGACGCGGCTGGTCCGCGGACCGTCAACAGGTCCGCGGACCGCTGGAGCCCGAGTGAGTCCTGATGTGCCCGGAGGAACCCGGGCCGCTGTTACTGGACCCAGATCGAGGAGAACGCGTCGTTGTAGCCGTTGCCCACGTAGCCGATGTTGAGCCCCGGCCCGTAGGTGACGGACCAGCCGGCGCGCTGGTGGTTCTGGTTGGTGTTCTGGTAGCAGGTCACCGAGCCGTAGGACCCGGTCGCGAGCGAGCTGACCTGGTCGTTCCAGGAGGTCGGCCACCACATCATGTAGTCGGTGAGGTTGACGATCGTCGGTCCGTCGAACCGGTGAGCGTTGCCGCCTCCGTTGCTGTCCTGGAAGATCGTGACGTACTCGTTCACCGCCATCGGCCGGACCAGAGTCGAGGCGGCCTTCATCGCCGTGGCGAGTTGCGCTCGCATGTCCGTCTCCTGCCGGAACGCGAGCGTCTGTCCCGCCGCCAGTGACGCGCGGGTGACGAGGAAGTGGTACCCGAGCGCCTGGTAGTGGGCAGCCTGGGATGCGGGGTGACGGACGCCGTCCACGACGAGCACGGACGGCGTGGCGGTCACGCCGGTGGGCACCGCCGCACTGTGGTGCACGCCGGCGAGCGCGGTGGCGCCACCCGCCAAGGTGAGGGCGACGGCCACCCCGGCCACGGTGACGGTGCGGGCGAGGACACGGTGATACATCTGGTTCCCCCTTGATCAGGTGCCTTGGCCCCCTTGTGGGGACTGCGCCAGGATCACCCGGGCCAGCCATCGGAGGCATGTCCCGAAAATTCGGGACACCGCGGGGCAACGGACGCCGGACGCCGTCCCGTCGGACACAGGCGCCGCGCGCCCTTCCGCGACCTGGCGCGGGTGGGATCGCCGGGCAGCGTCCCCTCAGCCGGTGGCCGCGATGAATCCCCCGGCCGCTGCCCGCCGCACCAGTGCGACCGTGTTGCCGGGCCCGAGCTTGCGCCGGATGCGCTTGAGGTAGGTGTCCACCGTGCCCAGGCCGACACCCATGCGGGTGGCCACCTGTCGCTGGGTGAATCCCTGCGCCAGGAGGGTCAGCACCTCCCGCTCCCGCGGAGCCAACGAGGCGAGGGGAGATCCCGGGACGGCGTCCGCCACCCCCGTGTCGAGGAGATCGGCGAGCTGCGACGAGACGTAGAACCCCCCACCGGCGACGGTGTCGAGCGCCTCCACGAAGTCCTCGGGGGGTGAGCTCTTGGGCAGGAACCCCGACGCGCCCGCGGAGACGGCGTCGAGCACATCCGTCCGGTTCGTGGACGCCGACATCACCAGCGCCGGACGCAGCGACGCCAGGTCGGCGATCGTGGCCGGGGAGAGCCGGCCTGCCCCCAGGTAGAGGTCCGTCAGGAACACGTCCGCCGGCGGGTCCTGCCGATCCGCCACACAGGACCACAGCTCCTCCGGGGAGGCCGCGCATCCGGTCACCTGCAGCCGGCTGTGCGCCTCCAGGATCGATCGCACCCCGTAGAGCGCGAGCGGGTGGTCGTCCACCACCGCCACGCGCAGCGGCCCGCTCACCGCCCCACCCCCGCCCGCTGTCCTGCCCCCGCCCGCTCGGCAACGGCACGCACTCCTCGCCCTCCGTGTTCCGCGGGGATCTCGGAGCCGGCCAGTGGCACGCGCAGTGTGACCAGCGTCCCGCCGTCCACCGAGCTGGTCACCTGCGCCGATCCACCCACGAGTTCCAGACGCCGGAACACCGAGCACCGCAGTCCCAGGCCCGGGGTGCTCGCCTTCGGGTCCATGCCCCGACCCTGGTCGAGGACCGTGACCTCCAGCAGTCCCCGGACGGTGCGCGCCCGGACCACCGCCCGGTCCACCCCGGCATGCTTGCGCACTTTGGTCAGGAGCTCACGCACCGCTCCCTGCACCGCCTCGGCCACGTCACCGGGCACCGCATCACCCGGCAGACCCGCGTCGTTCACCTGCACCCGCAGGCCGGCCCGGGCCTGCTCCTCGACCACCACGGCGAGCGCGGGCCCGAGCCCCGGCGCCGGCGGCGACCCGCCGTCCCGAACCAGCTGTCGCAGCCAGGCGGCGTCCGCCCTGATCAGGCCGTGCAGGGCCGGGTCGGTCACATCGTCCCGACGGTCCAGCAGTTCCAGGGTCTGCAGCACCCGGTCGTGCAGGGCGCGGGAGGTCTGCTCGCGCTGGTGAGCCGCGGCGAGCTCGTGCTCGCGGGCGAGGGCGAGCCGACGGACCGTCTCGAGCTCGCAGCCCACCCGCCGGAACGCCCGCGAGAGCACCCAGCTGGTCAGTGCCCAGGCGAAGTACGTGAGTGCATTCGGCAGGAGCCGGGGATCGAAGCCGCTCCGGCTCACCGACAGCGCGAGGTAGGTCATCGCGGCCAGGGCGCTCGTGGCCAGGACGGCGCTCACCCGCCGCATCCCGAGGCCGACGCCCAGCATGCACCCCACCGAGTACGGATAGATCGTGTTCGTCACGTCCGAGTCGTGGCCCGCGTCGAGGGCCAGGGTCACCAGGACGAGCGCGGTCAGGGCAGCCAACACGTCCGCGAGCACCAGGCAGCCGCCGGACATGGTTCCCCGCCGCAGCAACGTCCGGATCACCCACGCATTCTCGAGGGCAAGTGCCACGAAGGCCGCGACGACCATTACCCGCAGGTGCACGTGATCCCAGGTCAGCAGGAACCCGCCGAGCCCATGGCCGTACACGGCTACCCGGACCCCTCCGAAGAGCAGGACGAGTTGCCGCTCGTGCTGGGCCGACATCCCGTCGTCCTCGGGATCGCAGGCACGCCGTCCCGACGCCGCCCGACCACCCGGGTCCGTGAACGCCTTCACGCCCTTCTCCCTTCGCTGCGAAGAGGACCCACGGGATCGCAGCCAGCACGTGTCGGAGCAACTTCCGGGCAATGCCGCGGCGGAAACCGCAGAACGCATTCCCGGCCACGGGCTCCGATTCGCCGACTCGTCGCGACCCTCCCCGAATATGACGCGCGTCCCCCGCCATGAATATGGGGACCGCTCCCCTGGGGGACCAGTCCCCACCCATGACGAAGACGCCCGGGAACCGCACGGAGTTGCCGGGGCGCGCACGGCCCCGATCAGGCACTTCCCGGTGAACCGCTCCGCCCGCCGCGTCGCTCAACCTCCTCGACCTCCTCGACCTCCTCGACTATGGCGAGCTCGCCCCGCCCGCGCAGGCCCCGCACGACACCCACGACATCGGCCGGTGGACGGTTCTGGCTGGCCTTGACCTTCGCCTCGACCCTGGTGATCCGCAGTTCGATCCCGACCACGGCCCGCAACTGGCCCTCCACGTACCGACTCGGAGCGTCCTCGATCGACCCCGGGTGCTCGAATGCGGCCTCGTGCTTGGCGGTCAACCGCTCGGCGACCCACCGGACGTAGTCGACGTCGTCCCGCACGTGCAGCGTGCCGGAGACGTGCACCGTGCCGGCAGACCACTGATCACTACAGGCAGCCACTCAGAGCGGACCCGATGTGCCGTACGGTCCGCCGGACGAGTTACATGATCATAAATGACTGAACGGAGCACCGGGCCGCACCGAATCCGGCGGAACTCCTCTGCCTCACCCCGCACTTCAGCGAAGCGCTTCACCAGAACCCTTGAGGAGCCTGACGGCCACTGCTAACATCCCGCGTTCGAGAATGGCGCTCAAATCGGTCCACGCATACGAATAGTCACCGGAGCCGACCGCCCCCGCCAGGAGGGCGACCGGCGAGCAGATCTCCCGGTGACCGTCGGCGCACCGTCCACGGAATCCCGGCGGCACCTCCGCCCGGTCCCGCGGGAATTCCGCCCGCCGTCCCACCCACTCAGGGAGTTGTGTTCCATGCACGGACGACATCTCATCGCCGCGCTCGCCGTCCCCGCGATCGCCGCGGGAGGCCTGGCGCTCACCAGCCCCGCCTCCGCGGCCGTCGCCTGTCGGGTCGACTACGCCGTCGCCTCGCAATGGTCCGGCGGCTTCGTCGCCAACGTGACCGTGCACAACCTGGGCGACCCGGTGTCCAGTTGGACCGTGGCCTGGGCCTTCATGGGCGGCCAGAAGATCTCCTCCGGGTGGAACGCCACCGTCACCCAGAGCGGCACCCAGGTCTCCGCAGCCAACGTGAGCTACAACGGCTCGATCGCCACCAACGGGACGGCCTCCTTCGGTTTCCAGGGCACCAACTCCGGGACGACCAACCCCGTCCCGACCGCTTTCACGCTCAACGGGACCGCGTGCACCGGTTCGGTCCCGACCGGCACCACCACCACGACGCGCCCGGCCACCACGACCACGACGCGTCCCGCGACGACCACCACGACCAGCCGCACCACGACCACCACCACCCGGACCACCACGACGACGACCCGCGCCACGACCACGGGCGGAGTCGTCTGGAGCTCCTCCGACCAGTGGGCCACCTGGACCGAGGGTGACTACACGCTCTACAACGACATCTGGGGCAGTGGCGCCGGGCCGCAGACCATCTGGGCGAATTCGCACAGCAACTGGGGAGTCCACTCCGACCAGCCCAACACGGGCGGGGTGAAGTCCTACCCGAACGCCTCCCGGCCCGTGAACAAGACCCTCAGCGCGCTGTCGAGCGTCTCGAGCACCTTCGCGGTGACCGTTCCGAGTTCCGGTGCCTACGAGACGGCGTACGACATCTGGGCCGACAACAACGCCTACGAGATCATGCTGTGGATGAACAAGACGGGCGCGGTCGGTCCGCTGGGCACCCTGCAGACCACGGCCACGGTCGGTGGACACACCTGGCAGATCTACAAGGGCTCGAACGGCGCCAACCAGGTCTTCTCCTTCGTGCGGACGAGCAACACGAGCTCGGGCACGGTCGACATCCTCGCGGTGCTGAAGTGGATCCAGTCCAGCGGCTGGTTCGGCAACGCGACCCTGGGCAACGTGCAGTTCGGCTACGAGATCACCTCATCCAGCGGTGGTCTCGACTTCACCACCACGAACTACTCGGTGTCCTACAGCTGATCGTTCCGGGTCCGACAGCTGATCGCTCCAGGTCCGACAACCGATCAGCGCGGGTCCTCCAACTGTTCGGCCCGGACACTCCGAATGGTCAGCCGGGCACTCCGGCTGACCACTCTTCAATGATCACCAGCTCGGTCGAGTCGGCCGGGTCGCGCCACCTCGGCGCGGCCCTGCCGGTGGCACGTCGGGACGCCGGTCGCACATCGGGGTGTCGGTGGCACATCGGGGTGTCGGTGGCACATCGGGGTGAAGGAGGTGACTCGCCCGTTCCGCCGACGAGATGATCCAGAAGCCCGCGAGGACCCGCTCGATGTCGCTACCCTGCCGCCCGACGGGGCCCATCGACGGGGAGCAGACATGAACCACCTGCCCGGATTCCGGCGTGCGGGGGCCGCCGTCCTCACTCTCACCGTGCCGTTCACGGCCGCAGTCAGTTCGGTGATCGCCGCACCTGCGGCCTCGGCCCTCTCCGCCTCCAGCGCTTCGGTCGCCGCCGGGATGCGGAGCTCCGGCGATATCTGGGTCACCTTCCCGCTTGACACGCCCGCCCGCGTGCCGGGCACGTACGACCCGTCAGGGACGTCGACGGCCCGCCCCGATGTCGTCGCGACCGGCGTGGGCCGGCCCATCGACTTCGACGTCCTGGCCAACGACACCCTCGCCCCCGGCCTGCAGTACGTCATCGGGATCGAGGTCACGACCCACGGCTACCTCACCATGACCCCCCACGCCCGCCAGGGACAGTTCCGGTACATCCCGGACGCGGGCTTCGTGGGGACGGATCGGTTCCGCTACCTCGTCATGGCCAGGAACCCCGGCGTGACGCGTGACACCGAGGTCGCCGCCCGCGGCGCGGTGACCCTCCTCGTGACTCGTTCTCTGCCGGGCGGGACGTCCGATCCATCCGCAACCGGCGCGCCCGCTCCCGGCAGCACGGCCACTCCGGACAGCACGGCCACTTCCCTCGCACCACTTCCCAGCCTGCGGAGGACGCCAGGTGCGCCGACCTGGGTGGGGGCAGTGATCACGGGGGTGAGTACATCGGTGGTCGCCGGCCTCGGTCTCCTCGGCTGGTATCTCGTCACCGCACGCCGGCGAAGGACCACCAGCGCGCCGCCGGCCTCTGCACCGATCCCCGCCTGGGGACCACCGCCGACCGGGCCACAACCACCAGCTCCCGCCTGGGCGCCACCACCCACGACGACCCCACCGATCCCCACCTGGACACCGCCCCCGACCGGGCCACAACCACCAGCCGCAACCGGTCCGTACCCCGGACCCGAGCCGTATCCCGAGCCACAGCCACCCACTGAGTCCTGAACGCCACGTCGCAGCCCTCACGACTCGACGAGGTGATGGACGCCGCGCGTGCCCGCCCAGATGACTAGCGGAAATGCCGGATGCCGGATGCCGGATGCCGGATGCCGGATGCCGGATGCCGGGGAGATGGTGGCGACAGAGGTCAGGTGTCGAGGACCTTCGCCAGGTGTTGACCTCGGGTCGGTGAGCCGGCCACGCCCACGTACGGGGACCGGGCGACGCTGTGCAGCGCGTCGTCCGGTCCCCGCGGCAGGCGGGCGAAGATGATCGCCGGCCTACCTCGGTGTCAGAGGCCGAGAGCCGGAGTTCCCCCGACCTCTGACACCGATCACACGGTGCGCAGTCCCGGGGGAGCTCAGTTCGCCGAGCAGGCGACTGCCGGGACCGGGTTCGTACCGCTCCAGGTTCCGATGAAACCGAGAGTGGTGGACGCCCCCGCATTCAACGCACCGTTCCACGCAGCATTGGTCGCGGTCACGCTCGTGCCGGAGGCCAGCGCGTTCGCCCCCCAGGACTGGGTGACGGTCTGGCCGGAGGCGAGCGTCCAGGTGACCGACCATCCGGTGATCGGACTGGCGCCCGCAGTCACGGCCACGCCCGCCTGGAACCCACCGGGCCACTGGCCGGTGACGGCGTAACTCGCCGAGCAGGTCCGGCCCGAGCCGGACGACGAGCTGGTCGTGGTGACCGGACGGGACGTCGTGGTCGTCGTCGTTATCGGACGGGACGTCGTGGTCGTCGTCGTTATCGGACGGGACGTCGTGGTCGTCGTGGTGACCGGACGCGACGTCGTCGTCGTGGTGACCGGACGCGTAGTGGTTGTGGTGGTCGTGACCGGACGCGTGGTGGTCGTGGTCGGCGGGACGGTGGTTCCGGTGAGCGCGAGCTGGTCGTTCGTGAACGCCGAGTAGCTCGGATTGAGGTCCGTCTCGCCGGTACCGCCGTCGCAGCTCCGGTCGGGGTTGAACAGCAGGTAGGTGCCCGAGTTGCAGGTGCCCGACGGCTCGGCGTCGCCGCCGACCACCGCCGTGCCACCGATGCTGACCCCGCCCTGGATGATCGCGTTGTCCTTCACCACGGCGTTGCCGCTGACCGAGCCGCCGCCGTTCACCCAGGCCAGGCCCTCGATGCGGGCGTTTCCGCTCACGGTGGCGTTGCCGTAGACCGCGGCCCGAGGACCGACGTAGGCGGTCGAAGCGACCGTCGCTGAGTTGGACACCCAGCCGCCACCGTTGCTGTGCCAGTGACCGCCGCCCGTGGCCGCGGGCTTGGTGTAGCCGGACTCGTAGCCCGAGGGCACCGCGCCGCTCACGACGAACTCGTAGGGGTAGCGGTAGTTCTTGGTGTAGCCGTCGAGGAAGGCGTAGTGGTGCACGATTGCCGGGGCTCCGGCGACCACCAGGTAGACCTCGCTCTCCCCGGACTGGGTCTGGAAGCTGATCTCGCCGTCCGGCGCGGTGTAGACCGGCCCGTACCGCGGGGTGCCGTTCTTCACCGCGACGAACCCGTAGCTCCACCCCGACTGGGCCGCGCTGTTGACGTGCCCCTTGAAGTGCAGCCGCACCAGCGCGCCGTCCGAGGACGGCACCAGCTTGATCTTGTTGTAACCGAAGTCGGACGGCGCGAGCCAGCTCGGGATGGCGTAGTGCCCGGCCGCCTGGTCAACCGCATCCACGGGGACGCCGTTGTAGGCGTTGATGAATCCGGCGCCGTAGACGGAGGTGATGAACGGCAGGACGTGGCTGCGGTTCGAGAAGTCGTAGGTGACCTGGTGCTGCGCGTACTCGGCGATCTCGGTGTTGAGCTGGTCCTGGGTCAGGTTCATGATCCGCCGGTAGGTCTCCAGCGGGTGCTCGGTGCTCTTGGCCTGGTTCCAGATGTTGTTGAACACCTGGATCCCACCGTGCTTGTCGCAGAGGTACTGGACGAGCATCCAGGCCCCGTAGTGGTGCCGGCTGCTGCTGTACGAGAGGTTCTCGGTGCGCAGGAAGCGCGTCAGGTCACCCGCCCCGCCGTCCGGATAGACCTGCATCGCCATGTACTCGGCGCTGGTCTCCCAGAACGTGCCCGCCGAGGCATCGGTGAGGCCGATCCCCGAGCCCCGCCCGAGGAAGGTGAAGGTCTGAAAGACGTGCCCCAGTTCGTGCGCCAGCCCCCACGACCCCGGCTGGGCCGCGGCCGGGGCGATGTTGATGACGCCCACCTTGCCGTCGGCCGATCCGCCTGTCGCCCAGTCGCTGAGTGCGGTGTTGTTCCAGGTCCCGGTGATGATGACGTCGATCTTGTAGAGCGCCATCGCCCCGGTCTCCGTCGTGAAGTGCATGGTGTTGACGTAGAACGAGTAGAGGCTCTCGAGCTGGCTCAGGATGTTGTCCGGGTCGAACTGGTACGCCGAGGGAGCGGACTTCGGGTCCGTGCCCGATTTCTCCCCCCAGAGGAGGATGAAGTTCGCCGACTCCTTCGTGCGGTCGGAGGACCACGGCACCTCACCGGTGCTGGCCCAACCGCTCGGGATGTACACGGTCTTCGTCGCCGCGTGAACCGGAGCGGTCGCGGTGGGCGCGACCACTGTCACCGCGGACAGCGCACACGCAGCCGCGAGCACGATCACCGGGCGCAGGCGTGGAAGTCGGCGCGCCATTACCTCTCCTCCAGCAGGGGTGACGGGCCGTTGCCCGTCACGAACTCGATGCGGGCGGCTGCGCCGGGCCACTCGCAGGTACGTATTCGGCTATCCACGGAACGGGCCTGCGCACGTCCGGAAGTGCGCCGGGTCCTCGCCGGGCTACCGACCGCATGGTCCCGACAACCCGACCTGCAGCCCAGGGGTCGGACGGGAACAGGCCGTACGACCGTGTTCGGAAGACGGCGCGCAGAACATGTCGAAATCAGGTGAAGATGAAGGCAGGGGACGTAATCGAAACGCTTCAGTAGTCGATGGGCGGGTACCTTCCCAGCCGACGCCGCCACTGTCAAGACTTCTCGAAAGGGATCGACACCGTCCTCGGGCGCAGAGCGGTCGCGCTGAGTCCTCCCACCGCACCGGGCCACTCTCCTGCGCACGGGCCCGGCGTTGTCCAAGCGCACACCTCGGCCGATCCCCTCCAGGCGCGGGCGGGTGCCTCCGAGCACCGTGGGGCGGGTGCCTCCGAGCACCGTGGGGTGGGTGCATCCGAGCGCCATCGAGCGGGTGCCGCACCACCGCGCAGCGTGGGTTGACACGGCCCCGTCCCGAGGTCACGCTACGACGCCGGGTCTTCCCCGGAAGGCCGACATACCTCGCACAGTGCGATGCACCGGACACATCAGCGCGATGCGAGGCACGTCGACGCCACGAACTCGCACGGATACCACCGAACACACGGGTCTCGAACGGCGCAGCAGGGAGTGCAGACATGCTCATGCGGACCCCTGGCCGGGGAATCCCCCTGGCCTTCGCCGCCACCATCGCCACCGCCGCCGCCGGGATCGCCGTCGTCTCACCGGCCGCGCAGGCCGCAACCGGATGCCAGGCCGACTACGCGGTCACGTCCCAGTGGGCGGGTGGCTTCGTCGCCTCCGTCTCGGTGACGAACCTCGGCTCGCCCCTGACGAGCTGGACCGTGACCTGGGCCTATCCGAGCGGCCAGGTGATCACCTCCGGCTGGAACGCCACGGTCACCCAGAGCGGTTCCCAGGTGCAGGCCTCGTCCGTCGCCTGGAACGGTGCCGTCGCCACGGGCGGCTCGCTCTCGTTCGGGGTGCAGGGCACCTCGACGGGTACGAACACCACCCCGGCCCCGTTCGCGCTCAACGGCGTCACCTGCACCGGCGGGACCACGACCACCGGGCCGGCGACCTCCACCACGAGCCGCACCACGAGCACGACCACGGTCCCGACGACGAGCCGGACGACCACGACCACCCCGCGCACGACGTCCACGACGACCAGCCGCACCACCACGACCACCACGAGCTCGGGGTCCACGAGCCACTGGGAGGACGTGATCGACGGAACCTCGTTCGCGAGTTACTCCGCGCTCGAGAGCTCCTGGGACTACCTCTACCCGTGGGGATCCGACCACAACGGCTCGGCCCGGATGTACGCGAGCACGACCGATCACAGCCAGGTCTACCTGGAGAGCGGCGGCGTCCTCGTCGAGAAGGCCACACCGGTGGCGGCGACCGAGGGCACCAGCACCGCCACCCCTCACCTGACGATCAAGTACCACTCCGGGGCGATCCACGCGAAGACGCAGGTCGTGGTGAACGACCAGTTCCCGAACTGGGAGGTGCGGGGCGAGTTCCAGGTCCCGACGGCGAAGGGCACCTGGCCGGCGTTCTGGCTGACCGGCGTGAACAGCTGGCCGCCGGAGAGCGACATCCTGGAGTTCAAGGGCGACTCGCGGAACTGGTTCAACACCTTCCGCTCGTCCAGCGACGTGTCCAGCACCACGGTGACGGTCTCCTCGCCGGGCAGCTGGCACACCTACCGCGCCTGGATCACCAAGGTCAGTGCCACGGACGTCGACATCCACTACTACGTGGACGGCACCTGGTACGCGGTGCACCACGCGACCGGCTTCGTCGGCAAGCCCATGTGGATCATCATCAACCTGCAGATGGAGGGGTCCTCCGGCTCGCCGGGGCCGACCTCGACCACCTACTACCGTGCGCGCAACCTCTACGTGGGTCGCACCCGCGCCTACTGAGGACCGCGCACCACCGGACCGCGCCCGCTGGGAACCGCCGCGAACTCCGCCGGCGGCCGGGGACGGTCACCGCCGGGCGGCCGGCGCCACGGAATCATCCCCGTGGCGCCGGCCGCCCGCGTCGTTCACCGCCGCTGGCTCTCCGGTGGGCCGAGATAGCTGGGCTCGACCCCGCCGGCGTTCACGACGAGTTCCTGCAGCACCACGGTCGGGTCCACCATCCAGAAGCGCACGGTGTGCACTCCGGGCCGGTCCACCACATGCGTCGTCGTGGTCCGGTTCACGTTGTCCGACGTGTTGCGCTCCCACTGCCGGTTCATCGTGGCGTCGCTGGCGCCCGTGGTCGTGGCGATGTTCACCACCTGGGGAGTCTCGTCGTCCACCGAGATCGCGTACCGCAGACCCGTACCGCCGAAGACGTCGTTGCGCGGTGACAGGTAGGCCGTGATCTGCAGCGGACCGGTGCTCGTGAGCGTCGTGCGGTACTCCAGGTACGGACCGGAACCGGGGGTCTGGACCGGCGCGGTGACCGGCCAGGGCTCCATGCCCGCACCGGTGCGGCCGATCCCCGGCAGGCGCAGCCAGGACACGCCCCCGCTGCCGACGACCCGGGTGGCGTGGTCGGCGGCCATCGCCACGTAACCCCCGGCCTCGACGAAACCGCTCAGCGAGGACGGCGTCGGGTTCTCGACCACCGCGGTCACCACCACGCCGGGGTTACCGGCCCCGGTCACCGTGATCGGCACGCGCGTGGTGCCCCGGGGTGCCCGTGCCCAGTCGACCGAGACCGTGACCCGCACCTGCTGGTCGACGGTGCCCGCGGTGCTGCTGACGTGCAGCCAGGGCTGCACGGACGAGACCGTGTAGCGGAACGGGGTCGTCCCGCGGTTGAAGATCTCCAGATAGGGCGCCGGCCCGGTGCGGTACGGGCTGAGCGTCGGCAGCACCGCGGCGGTCTGCGCCGCGGGCCACCACTGATCGGACCCGTCCACGGCCACGCCCAGGTCCGCCGCGGCCGGGACCTCGATCCGCTGCACGGCCGGGAACAGGACGTCGCTGAGCGCCACGTTGTTCTGCTCGGGCTGCTGCCACCCGGCGTTGGACCCGTAGCGGGCGACGTCACCGTAGTCGATGTGCGGCTGCAGCTGCCAGCCGGCCCACTTGCCGCCCGCGAGCACGGTGTTGTAGTGGTTCGACATGGCCTGGTCGTCCGCGAAGCGGGCCTCGGCGACGTCCGCGAGGTGGTTGGTCGCGGCCCGGCCCTGGCGGGCGTAGAGCAGCTCGGTGAACTCGGCGTCCCGCATCGCGTACAGGTTGGCCGTGGCCTTGACCTGGTAGAGGACCAGCTCGTAGTAGGCGTCCTGCAGGGCCTTCGGCAGGCCGGTCCCGATCCGCTCGGCGCGTGCGGCCAGGTCCTGCCACTCGGCGGTGACGCGGTCCATCTCCTGGTAGGCGGTCAGGCTGAACGGGTTGCCCTGGTCGTCGTAGACCACGGCGGAGGAGTCGGTGGACAGGTCCTTGGCCGGGTCCACGCTGATCGCCCGGTTGAGCAACTCGGGCTTGCGCCTGGCCTGCAGCTGCCCGTACTCGTCGAGCACGCTCGCGATCGCCGCGGCCGACCCCTGGCCGAAGTTCTCGGCGGCGTAGCCCCGCTCCCAGGCGCTGATGCCCTGGACCGGCACGGCCTTCGGGTTCCAGGCGTAGTCGAGGAAGAACTGGAGCGGTTCCTCGTCGTTCTTGATGTCCCCGACGTTGGCCATCCAGAGCCGGTCGACACCGTACGAGTAGGCCTCGTGAAGCTGTTCCCAGGTGTTGGCGAGGTTGGCGGTGTCCACCCACTTGTAGTTGCGGCCGCCCCCGACGTAGTCGAAGTGGTAGTACATGCCGTACCCGCCGCTGCGGGCCGGCAGGGTGCGGTCGGGCACCCGGCGCAGGTTGCCCCAGTTGTCGTCCGTGAAGACCACCGTGACGTCGTCCGGCGGGCGCAGGCCCTCGTTCCAGTAGCGCAGGACCTCCTTGTACATGGTCCAGACCTGCGGGATCGTCGTGACGTCCTTCTTCGTGACGTCCGCGAGGATCCGGCGCTCGTTGCTGATGATGTTCTGCATCAGGTCGATGCCGTCGCCGTCCGGCAGGCTCACATCACCGTTACCGCGCATGCCGAGGGTGACCACGCCCTCGATCCCCTGGTCCACCATGCGCTGGATGCCGTCCCGCCAGTACGCCTGGATGGCGTCCGCGTTGCGCCGGAAGCTCCACTCCCCGGTGCCGCCGTAGGGGTCGTGCCCGGGGGTGGTGATCGCCCCGGAGCTGTCCCGCACGGCCGCCACCGCGTGCCGGTTCCACTCCTCGATGCCCCGCATCATCGGCGCCTCGTGCGAGGTGCCCATGACGATGCCGTACGCGGTGGCGGTCGCCTGGTTCTCGGGGTCGTCCTCCCAGAAGGAGCGCCCCCACACCGCCGGCCAGACGTAGTTCGCCTTGAGCCGCAACGCCAGCTCGAAGACCTTGGCGTAGTACAGGTGGTTGAGTCCACCGGGATAGCCGTCGGCCTTGCCGGGTCCGAAGTAGGCCGGGGCCCAGGTGCCGGTGTCCGGGTTCTCGTCGTTGACGAAGAACCCCCGGTACCGGACCGCGGGCGTGCCCTGGCTGTGCCGACCGGGCAGGGCGTACAGGGCGTCGTGCTGGGCCGCGGGGACGTCGTCCCACCAGGTCCAGGGCGAGACACCGATGGTCTTCGAGACGTCGTACGCGCCGTAGACGGTGCCACGCTGGTCGCTGCCGGCGATCACGAAGGCATGCGCGATCCCGGGCAGGGGATCGCTGACCACCTGTTCGAGGGACGTCTCCCAATGCCCGGCGATCCCGCGGACGTCGAGCCGGCCCTGACGCACGAGGGCGTCGAGGATCGGGCTGTGGCCGAGGGTGCCCACGAGCACCACGTCCCGGGTCCCCGCCGGGAGCGCCGAGGCCACCGCGGACGACACCGCCGAGGACGACGAGGACGACGCGCCTGAGGACGACGTGACCGGCACCTTCACGACAGCCGGTGTGGTGCCGGTGACCCGGCCGATGTCGGCCGCGAGGTCGCCGACGACCCGGACGACACCGCCGAGGTCCGCCGCGCTGACGAGGATCGGCAGCGCGCTGCCGTGCGCCACGAGGGGTAATGCCCCGGGGCTCGGCGAACCGGTCACGTAGCCGGTCGAGGTGGCCGCCGGCAGGGCGCTCGCAGTCGTGGCGGCCGAGGACGTCGACGAACTCTGCGATGCGGCGGCCGGAGCCGCTGCGGTCGAGCTGGTGGCTGAGGCCGATGGCGCCGCGGACAGGGAGGCCGCGAGCAGCGCCACCACCGTGGGCAGCAGAACGACGGCCGAACGGGAGTGCGGGGTGTGCCGGGTGAGGGTCGATCTCGGGACACCGGCGTCGAGAGTTCTCATGCGCGATCTCCAGGAGGGGGCGGAATGGCACCGACAGTGCGATGGCCGGCCTGCGGTGCGTGACATGGCGAGCAACACGCGGGCCGGATCAGCAGTGCGGATGATGACCAGGAACGGCGGGAGCTGGATCAGCGGTGCGGACGACGACCAGCAACAGCAGGGGCTGGATCAGCGGTGCGGGGATTGGATCAGCGGTGCGGGGATTGGATCAGCGGTGCGGGGATTGGAAACGAGTATCGAATACATTTCGTAGACTTTTCGGCGGTGCGCCACCGTAACGAGCCATATGCGCCTGGTCAAGACACAAAACCACGATTTGTCACTCGTCGACGACGGGTCGGCTCGCGTCTCCACGCCTCCGGCGGTCCCTGCCTGAGCCCGTCCGCCGGAGCTCACCGGCCGGAACCCGGCCCAGTCCCTCCACCTGTCCCGGGACGCACTCCACGCAGCAGCTCTCCGGCGGCGGCCCGAACTCGGCCGTGGGATCGAAAGGACCGCTGCACACGCCGTGCGATGCCGTTGCGCGACAGGCGCCGTCCGGTACCGCCACCTGCCGACGGCTCTCCTCTGTCGATATGCGCACCTCGGCATCGCCCACCGGAACGCAGGACCCGGAACGCTGGACCCGAGATGCAGGACCCGAGGCGCAGAAACCGGGGACCGGGGGCCGGCAACAGGATGCCGACGCAGCCGATCAACAGGCGGCATCGCTCAGGCCAATGCCGACGGTCAGCTGGAGGTGTCGATCAACCGGGGCGTCGGCCGATCGACACCGACGATCACCCGGCGGGGTCCTCCGCGGGCAGGTGGAGCGCGACGTCGGCGGGGCCGATCCGGAACCCGGTGAAGGTGACGTGAAGCCCTCCGTGGGAGGGCGAGCAGCAGAACGGACCGGCCTGGACCTGCGCCTCGGGTGCGAGCGGCGCCAGTCTCACCATCCGCCAGGGCTCGCCCGCCGCGCGGGCCCGGAGGGTCACCGCGTCACCGGATCGGCTCGCCCGCACGGTGACCTCCCTACCGGCCCACTCCGGCACCGGCGCCAGGGACCAGTCGGACAGCCCCCGGGTGACCACAGCCCCGAGCTGCGGTTCACCGTCGCTGATCTCCACTCCGGACTTGGTCCAGGTGCACTCGTCCACCCGCAGCATCACGCCCGCCTGGTCGTAGAGCTCGGTGTAGTCGACGAGGAAGCTCGCCTCGACCGCGCTCCCCGCCGGCAGGTCGACGAGCAGCGCATGCCCGTCGTCGTGGACGAAGCCGTAACTGGTGGTCCGCCAGAAGTCGGAGCCCTCCGCGGGACGCACGACCAGACGCGTCCCGTCCGTCTCCACCGACGGTGGCGGGTTGAGCCAGCTGCCCTCGTCCCACGACACGGTCCTGTCCGCCACGAGGATCCCCCTCTCGTCCCGGCGACCGGCTACCGGCGTCGCCGTCCCGTTCCTGGACTCCGCATTGCATTCTCCCCGGATCCCCGCCGCGATCGGGAACGCCGCGTCCGGACCGCACGATCCGGATCCCACCCGCCGCACGGCTGGAACCCCATCGCACGGCAGGAACCCACCGCACGATCTCGACGCCACCCCGCAGGATCTCGACGCCACCCCGCACGGCAGAACGCGCCCCGCTCCGTGGAGTGGGGCGCGTCCTGTCGGCGAATCTCCTGGCCCCGTGACGGCGGCCGGTGCGGCGGCGAGTCTGCGCGGCTCACCGCACGGGACTCACTTCCGGAAGGTGATGGCGATGCGCCGGTTGACGTCCCCGAACACCTTGGGATCGCTGGCTCCGAGCAGGTCGCCCTTGCCCTTGCCGGCCACGGTCCACCGCACGTTCTGGTGGACCAGCGGCGCGAGAGCCTTCTGCACCGCGGAGGCCTGTGCCTTCGACAGCGCGACCACGGCCGCCGTCGACCCCGGGTCGTTGTAGGCGAGGTACCCGGTGAGCGAGATCGTCGAGCCCGCCTTCACCGTCGCCAGTTGGGCCGCCACCTGGCGCAGGGTGGCCTGCGCGGTCGGCAGCAGCGTTGCCGTGTGCGCGGCGAAGAGCGGCGCGCTGCCCAGAAGCAGGGTCGAGGTGGCGCCGTTCCACTGGGTGTCGAGGCCGTCGGTGGTCGTGCGGGTCAGGAGCGTGTCCGTCACCGCCACCGGGACCTCCGCATAGCTGGCGTCGTCCGGCAGCGGAGCCGGCCAGTCGGTCACGCTCAACGGGGTGGCCACCGCGCTGGTGTCCCAGTGCCAGGTGCCGGAGACGTCGGTGGCCGTCGTCTCGGCGGCAGGCTCGTCCGCGGCAGTCACCGGGAGATTCGCCAGGGCAGGGATCGCGGTGCCCGGGAAGGTCAGGGTCACGGTCTTCGTCCCGGCCGGGAGCTCCGGGAAGGTGGTACTCAGGCTGAGGCTCCCGCCCTTGGCCGCGACGGCGGCCGACCGCAGCTGGAAGTCGGAGCACAGGCACGCCTGCCAACCGGGGCTCGCCGGCATTCCGGGCATGTCGACGGCGGCCCGGAAGGTCGCGTACAGCGCCCGGAGAGTGGACGTGCTGCCCGCGATCTGCAGGCCGGGTCCGTCCGCGACCGTGCTCTTGAGACCCTGGTAGGTCGGGTGCAGCCGGTAGTCGTCGACGGGCATGCCCTCGAGGGCGAACCCGGCCCCCGCGGTGAGCGCGTGCTCGGTCCAGTGCACCGTCGTGTAGCCCTTGCCGACGACGACGCTCTCGACCGTGATCTGCTGCTGCCCGGCGCCCTTCTTCGAGAAGATGTAGGCACCCTGGGGGTAGGTGAAGGGCGCGCTCGTCGCCAGCACCTTCGTGGCGGGCAGCGCGGCCGCGAGGTCGACCGCGGGTCCGTTCGCGGGAACATCGCCCACCGGGGTCACCGGCACGTCGGGAACGATGTCACCGCCGTTGAAGGCGACCGCGATCCGGGACGCCGAGGCGGGGAGCTTCGGGAACGCGATCTGGAAGATCGACGTCTCCCCCGAGGTGAGCGCCGTCTGGGTGTAGAGCGGGCGCGTGAGACCGTGCGCCATGAACGACTTCGCGCTCAGCAGAGGTCGGTAGACCGTGCGCCCGGCGAAGTCGACCAGGCTGATCGTCTGGTCGCCGAAGAACGACTCGAGGTCGGTCGCCCGCAGGGTCATCGAGGTGCCGACGGGCACGTCCGCGGTGGGGATGGGCGTGGCCGACCAGTCGAGCACCGTGCCCTTGTCCGTGCGGCGCACCGCATGGACGGCGATCCGGATCGGCTTCTCGCCCTTCAGCCCCACCCAGTAGACGAACGAACCAGCGACGGGGACACCCCGCTCCTGCTGCTCGCCCGACGAGCTGGAGCAGCCCGCGAGAAACAATCCGACGACGGCCAGCAACGGCGCCACTCGTCGCATCAAAAGACGTCGAGAACTTCCACCCTGTGTCACGGCGCCGCACCGTAGCACGCGGAGTTGGGCAACTCCCTGGGTTCTTGGGCGGGGTTCTTCGCCGCTCCTGCCCGTGGAGCACTGCAGAAACCTTCCGTGCGCATCAGGCACGGAGAGTCATCAGCTGGAGGACGTGGCGGGGCCGGGGCGGGGGCCTCGCGTCGGAGTCGGCGATGTGCTCAGCGGTGAGCGATGTCGATGACCAGCCGGGAGGGACTGTCCAAGGCGATCACCCGGTAGACGTTCTTCATCTTCAGGCCGAAGCCGAAACTCACGACCGACTCGAAGTCTCCGGCCGGCGCCACCTCGAGGATCTCCGGAAGGTTCAGTGCGAGCCGCTTGGGCCCCTTGTACTGCTGGCGATCAGCTGCCGCAGTCACCTGATAGGAGTTGTCGAAGGTCGCACTCTTGATGTTGACCTCGAGGAACGCCCTGCCGGGCAGTGGCACGAGCCAACCGTTCGGATCGTTCGCCACCCGCGGCACGTAACTGACGGTGTAGCCACGGAACGGTCGGTCGAACTCGAACGTCACCCGGTCGAAGTCCGAGTGCTCGGCGGCACGGATGTCCACCAGCACGGCGACGGGCTCGGTGGGCTCTCCCGGCGAACGCGTCTCACGCTTGGTCCACATCGCACCGTACGTGGGGATGACCTTCCCGGTCTGGACGGCGCGGGTGGTGCCCTGCACGATCACGGTCGGTCTGGTCGTGACCACGGGATGGGTGGTCCCCGCGGCACCCGGTCCTGTGGCGTCCGAGGCCCCCCCACAGGCTGCACAGAGCGCGAGCGCGAGACAGGATCCCGACATCACGGCGTGCCGGACGGTTGACCGGACGCTGATCGACCTCACCACATCCACCTTCCCGGCCCTGCCGGACCGGCCTGCCAAAGCGCCGAGCTCACGCACCGGTCAGGACCGTCACGGTGGGGCCCGGTGTGGAGGAGCCGGACCGGCCCCCAGGCGGACGATGCCTGGCACGTGGGCAGACGCGACTGCCACGGACGGGAGCCCACGACGCCGGCCCCCGATCGGCCAGGCGGGTCCACGTCGGAGCACGGTACCGGGTGGCGCTCGGGGCAAGGAGTCCATTCAGCCGATGAGACGCATAGCTGTGATCGGGCCTTTGCCGACGCCACCCACCCGGCTCAGGCACCGCTGCAATGCGGTGATCACGTGGCTCCGTTCCGTCACCTCAGGAGCCCGGATCCGCCCGGTCCGAGCCCCACGCCAGCGTCTCCGAGCCCTGCGCCGACGCCAACTGGTCCAGTCCGTCCGTGATTCCCGAGGCAGGGTGAGCGGCACCGAGGCGTCGCTCCAGATCCGGCCGATTCAGCGTCCCTCTCGGCAGCGTCCACCTGGTGGTGCCCACAAGCAGTGGGAGCCAGGGACAGAGACATACTCCGTCGGTCGCCTCATCGGCCAGCCACCGCGCGAGCCGGTCTCCTCGCCGGCCGGACGCCCTTTCAGCCGGTCGACTCGTCAGCCAGCGACCTCTTCAGCCCGTGACCTGTCAGCCGCTGACCTCACGGCAGGCGCGGTAGAAGTCCCGCCAGCCGGCGCGTTCTCGGACAACGACCTCCAGGTACTCCGACCACACGACGCCGTCGGTGGCCGGCTCTTTGACCACCGCGCCGAGGATGCCCCCGGCGACGTCCCCGGATCGCAGCACGCCGTCACCGAAGTGGGCCGACAGCGCCAGCCCGTGGGTGACCACGGAGATGGCCTCCGCCGTGGAGAGCGTGCCCGACGGCGACTTGAGGCGAGTTCTCCCGTCGGCGGTGGCTCCCGACCGCAGTTCCCGAAACACGGTGACCACGCGGCGGATCTCCTCCATGGCCGGGGGCACGTCGGGCAGTTGCAGCGCCGAGCCCAGTTGCGCCACCCGCCGGGCGACGATCTCCACCTCCTCGTCCTCGCTCGCGGGCAGGGGCAGGACGACGGTGTTGAACCGCCGGCGCAGCGCCGAGGACAGCTCGTTCACCCCGCGGTCGCGGTCGTTGGCGGTCGCGATGATGTTGAAGCCGGGCCGGGCCTGCACCTCCCGCCCGAGTTCGGGCACGGGCAGGGTCTTCTCGGACAGGATCGTGATCAGAGCGTCCTGGACGTCGCTGGGCATGCGGGTCAGCTCCTCGACCCGAGCGAGCCGGCCCTCCCGCATCGCGGTGAGCACCGGGGAGGCGACCAGCGCCTGCTCGGACGGGCCCTCGGTGAGCAGTCGCGCATAGTTCCAGCCGTACCGGACCGCCTCCTCCAGGGTGCCCGCGGTGCCCTGGAGCAGCAGGGTCGAGTCCCCACTGATCGCGGCCGCCAGGTGCTCGCTCACCCAGGTCTTCGCGGTACCGGGCACCCCGAGCAGCAGCAGCGCCCGATCGGTGGTCAGGGTCGCGACAGCCACCTCGACCAGACGCCGTGGCCCGACGTACTTCGGGCTGATCACCGTGCCGTCCGGGAGGGTGCCACCGAGCAGGTAGGTGACGACGGCCCACGGCGACAACCGCCATGACGGCGGGCGAGAACGATCGTCGGCAGCCGCCAGGGCCGCGAGCTCGGCGGCAAAGGCCTCCTCGGCATGCGGGCGGAGAACGGCAGATGTCGGCGTGGCGGAGGCCACCGCGGATAGGGGCGCCTGCGCTGCTGGCGTCCATCCGACGGCGGACGACGGTGCGGCGTCCGGCTCCGCTGCGGAGGTCGAGGGAATGTGTGGGCTCGCAGTCACGGCAGCTCCTGCAACAGATCACGTCGGCGGTCAGCAAAAGCACGGCGCCGAGCGCCCCACGGTAGACACTGTGCGCGCGAAGCGGCCGTCGGGGCCGCTGCTGAGGATGTGGGCGCCTGATGTGGAGGCGCTCAGCCTGCCCACAAGCCAGCACATCCTCGTGGACCCCGCCCTGCGCACTCAGGTCGCCCGGCGGTTCTTGCGATCGAGGTCGATCGGTGTCGACGGCCACAGTGACGGTGACGGCAGCCTCGACGGGATACCCGACCATCCGCCGACCAAGGTCGTCAACGGTCGAACGCTCGGCGGAGATCTTTCATCATCAACAGCAAGTGCATCGGATCGGTGGGACTGGCTTCGAACTTGGCCAGTCGAAGGTAGAAGTCGCGGGCGGCCTCGGTCTCACAGTGGATGAGTACCGCCCGCACACCGATCACCTCAGCGGCGGCCGCGATGCGTCGCAGCGCGTCGACCACGAGTGCGCGGCCGAGCCCGACCCCTTGGACAGCGCGGTCAACCCCGAGCCTGGCCAGGATCACCACCGGCTGGTGGTAGCGGCCGGCGCCCTGCCGCAGTCGAGGGGACACATCGGCGGGGGCGACGCTCCCGGCAGCAAGAGCGTAGTAACCAACCACCCGGCGGTCCGCATGGTCGTCGTCGCGCACGACGTACACCCGCGACAGGCCTGCCCGGTGGGACTGCAGGGCGTGCTCGACCAGCCACGTGGATTGGGCGTGCGAGCCGCAGTCGAAGTCGGTCACGACGTCCGCAGCCGACAACGGCCCAACCGGAGATAACTGCCCCGTCACCGCTGGTCGTCGCCGAGGGGCGAGTCCAGCACCGTCGGCGTGGTCAACAGCTCCCGCAGGCCGGCAACTTCCTGTGCCGGACGTGCCAGCACCTCATCGAATACCCGCCACGCGTCCTGATCCAGGACGAATGCTCGGCGGTCGGCCAACACGTCCGCAGCCGCCTCGGTCGCCGCCTTCAACACGAATGTCGACACGCTCGTCCCGGCCGCCCGACCAGCCGCCTCCAGCAACGCCTTCTGGGCGGCATCCACCCGCAGGTGCAGCCGTTCCTCCTTCGCACTCACGATCCGATCGTACGCACAATGTACGCCACGAGCAATCACGTTGCGCGGCGAGGAGGAACCGCACACTCGAACTGGCGCGACGAAATCACGACCGGTGCAGCGTCCGTCGAGTCGCACGCCGGGCTCGGGCTCGGGACACCGACCCCTCCCCGGACACCCGGGCACCCGTCGCCTGCGGCAACCTCGTCACAGCGACCAAGCCCTGCACCAACAAGCTCCAGCGCCGGGCCTGTCTGGAACTTTGTGTTCGGGGGGCGGCGTGGCCTCCACGGCTTGGTGCCGTGGCATGGAGATGATCACGCATGAGTTCGCAGACTGTGACCAGGACGTCCTCGAAGCGGGCCGGTGGCCCACCGGTGGTGGCGGGTGACGAGCCGGCCGGTGTGGTGCTTCCTGAGGGTGTGGCCGAGTCGATCCTGGCGGCCGCGCGGGAGCGCCGGCCCAACCGGACCAACCCGACCGGACGGATCAACGGCTGGAAGGCGATCCTCAATACCCTCGCGATCACCTAAGGTGACCGAGTCCCGACCAACTGAGCCGATCCCTCCGAACACAAAGTTCCCGACACTCTCCCCCCGAGGCGTGGGTCGCCGAGGCCGTCACGTAGCGCGGGGCCCCGGCCGCCGACCCGGTCTTCTGCTGCGGCACCACCGGAGCGCTCGCCGCCTCCGCGGACAACTCCCCGGTGAGCGCGTGCACCCACGACCGGAGCTTCCCCCAGGGTGAACCGATGGTCATCCCCGGCACGTCGCCGTCCGGAACGCCGGCAACAAATCCCAAGGACAGGACGACCACGAACGTCGAACGCCGAATCCAGGAAACGCGTGCGGAACCCACTGAGCGCATGCGGATATCTCCCCGTGTCGCCAACAAGAATCCACGGACCCCAAGGATCCTGGAAACGACCGATAACCCGATCATCCAAACCGGGTGGTATCGCTCCCCATCGAGCAGCCACGCACGTTAGCAGCCCCGAATGGCACTCCCGGAAAGTTATCCACAGCCGAGCGAGGGCGCCGTCCCGGTCGGATGACTCGACACCGACATCACGCACCCAGATCGGATGCTCAGCGTGACAAATTGAATACGGAGTGATTCGCGAACGGGCCGATGCCCCTGGCCGGGCGCCCGGATACCGCGATTCAGCGGCCAGTCGTGTGATTCGCGCCATATCTACCGAAGTACCCGCCGTGTCCGGCGCCCTCGCTCAGTCTGCAGGGTCGCGCGGACGGCTTCCCCCGCGTGGACGGGCCTCCCGGGAGCTACCGCCGCCACGCCGGCCCCAGGCCGCCAGGCCCCCGGGAGACGCCGGGCCCCTGGGAGGCGGATGCCACCCCGGACACCGGGTCCACGGGAGACGCAGGACCCCACGGGGCAGCTCGCGCCAAGGACCGAAGACCTCGGGGGCCGGTGTGGTGTGCCCGCGGCCCACAGGGTCGACCCGAACGGCAGGCGGGCCGCCCCGGGAGATCCCGGGACGGCCCGTCGTGGTGCGAAGGTACGGCCGTGGTGCTCAGGTCGAGCCGTGGTGCTCAGGCACAGCCGTGGCGTTGAGGTACTGCCGTGAGCTCAGCTGGCGGTGCAGGTGACGGTCGGGACGGTGTTGGTGCCGTTCCAGCTGCCCAGGAACCCGAAGCTGGTGTTCGCCCCGGCCCCGAGAGCCCCGTTCCAGGACATGTTGGTCGCCGTGACCGCCGAGCCACTGCTGGTCACGGTCGCGCTCCAGGACTGGCTGATCGTCTGACCGTTCGCGTACGTCCAGGCCACCTTCCAGCCACTGATCGCGCTGCTGCCCGCGGTCACCGTGACATTGCCCTGGAACCCACCGGTCCACTGACCGGTCACCGCATACGCCGCCGAGCAGGTCTTACCCGTGCCGCCACTGGTGGTGGTGGTGGTCGTGACCGGCTTGGTCGTCGTGGTCGTCGTGGTCGTGGTGGTCGTGACCGGACGGGTCGTCGTGGTGGTCGTCGTGACCGGCTTGGTCGTCGTCGTGGTGGTCGTCGTGACCGGCTTGGTCGTCGTCGTGGTGACGGGCACCGTGGTGGTGGTCGTCGTGACCGGCTTGGTCGTCGTGGTCGTCGTCGTGGTGGGCGGCGTCCCGTTGGCATTGGTCAGAACGACGATCGACTCGGCGGGTACCGACACCGACCCGGAGGTCAACGTGCTGGTGGCGATGGTCGGGTTCGCGGCCGAGTAGGTGTACTGGGTCTCCGAGGAGCTCGTGATGCCCAGGCTGGACGTCGACAGCGTGTAGCCCTTGCTGGGGTCGGCGTTCGCCAGGAGGACGGCGTACGAACCACCCGGGAGGTTGGAGTAGTAGCCGTAGATATTGGGCGTGGAGACGACCAGCGTGCCGACCTTCGCGCCCTTCACCGCCAGCTTCGAGGCGAGCAGGTGACCGTAGTACGGCGGGTACGGGGTGTTCATCGCCGGTTCACCGGTGGTGGCGGAGGAGAACTTGCCGAAGTCGGCGGTCTGGGTGCCGTAGTTGTGCACGTCCCACCAGTCGACGCTCTGCGCGCCGTTCGCCAGCCATTCCAGGGAGTTGGCCGCGGCGAAGAGAGCCCCCACGGGCTCCTCGTTCCACTCGTTCGCCGTCTGGGACATGTTCGTCTCGCCGACCACGAAATACTCGGTGGGGTCGTAGGCGGCGAGCGTCGCCTTCACCTCGGCCGCGGCGGCCGGAATGTTGTCGACCAGTTCCATGATGGACTGCACACTCTCCGTGGGCACCCCGTTGATCGGGTACCAGTGCACGTCGGCGCAGTCGTAGTAGGCGGCGTCCGCCTGCAGGATGGTGCTGTTCCAGGTCTGCCAGTTGTCCACGCCGGAGCCGGGCGCCAGCCCGCCGTCCATGCCGTAGTCGTAGCAGACCTGCGCCGAGGGGTCGGCGGCCTTGATGGCCTGGATGTAGGGCACCGCATTGGTCGCATAGGAGGCCGCGGTGTGGGCGCCCGTGTGCGTGTCGGTCTCCCACGACCCGTACATCTCGTTGCCGATCTCCCACAGGGCCACGCCCTGCCCGCTGGTGCTCGCGGCCTGCTTGGCCCAGGCACCGGAACTGGCGGGAGTGTCCTGGCCGTAGTTCACGGTCACGAACTTCTGGCCGCCGGTCACGGCGTCGACCTGCTTGGAATACGCGGCGAAGTCGACGGACTGGGTCTCGCTCTTCGCGGTGTTCGTCTGCCAGAAGTACTCATCGGCCCAGGAACCACCGGGGTAGCGAACGAGACCGACATTCGCGTTCGACAGATAGGTGGCGATCTCAGGATCGACGAAATTCGTGTCCCAGGCGGCGGTGTTCACTCCCAACGGCTGCAGGGTCGTGCCGAGGGTCGCGCTCGCCGTTCCCTGGCTCGGCCCCGAGCAGGTGACCGTGGGAACGGGGTTGTTGGTGCCGTCGAAGGTGGCGTGGAATCCCCAGGCCGTGCTTGCCCCCGGGTTCAGCGTCGCGTTGTAGCTACCGGCCGGCGTCGCCGCCACGGTGGTGCCGTTCTGCACCACGATCGCGCTGTAGGCGGAGCCGTCGATGATCTTCTGGCCCGCAGTGTAGTTCCAGGTCACGGACCAGCCGGAGATCGGGTAGGTCGAGTTGTTGGTGATCGTCACCCCTACCCCGAAGTCGGGTGGGTTGTTGGACGGCGTCGACCAGGAGATCACGTAGGCGGCCGCACAGTTGGCGCCGGTGTCCGAGGAAGCGTTCGGTGCCGTCGCCGCGGTGCCCACCAGCGCGGCCGCGGCGGACAGCGCGACGGTGAGGGCAGCCCCGCCCCACCGCCGGTGTCGGATGGTCATGGGTACTCCTTACATCGGGTGGGTCCCACGGACTGAACCCGTTAAGCGGGTCGGCAGGAAACACCCGGTCCGGAGTGAGGGTGTGCGTGAACGGCCCGGCCGGACCCACGAAGTCGCCGTGATGGTACGGCGGTCATTGAGAAAGTCAAGGTCGGGGCTCTTGATCCGAGATTTGCAACGTTGCAACTCAGGGCTGATTGCAAGTCGTCGCCACGCGCTACCCAAGGTGATGAACCGGATTTCCTTGAAAGCCGCCGGCCCTCCGCATCCCCATTCCCGGTCGATATGTCCGGCTTCCGATCGCCCCGTTCCGTCGGTGACACGCCGACACCGCGCAACGCCGTGTCCCGGGGGGAAGGTACGCCCGAGGGGCGCGGCGTCCGCCTCAGCAGCGCCACGCCCCTCGGGCGGTTCGGTCTCCTGACCGTTCAAGGCTCCCGGCGGTTCGGGCTCCGCCGGATCGGACCGCGAGGACCGGTCAGACCGCGGCCACGGTGGGGTCGACCACCCGGCCCACGAAGAGCGGTGTCTCGGTGGCCACGTCGTGGATCACGTAGAAGAAGGGACGGTCCACCACGAGGGAGGCCGGCGGATCTGCCCGTATGCCCATCACCTTCATGACCACGGCGGTGGCTGCGGCCGCCTCGGTACCGGCCTCGTCGACCGCGATGTACCCCTCGTGCAGGACTGCACCGATCTTGAGCGCATCCTGCGCCGTCATCCCCGAGAAGTCGGCGCCGTTGGAGAAGGCCAGGGGCATCCCGGCCTGCGCCAGCACCTTGCTCAGGGGGGTCTGGGTGCGGGTCTTCCACCGCGGCAGGCCCAGAGCCAGCGGGGTCGCCTTCATGCCGGTGAGCACCGTCTTCAGGAAGTCCGCGGTGAACCCCGTCTGCACCCGGGCGAACCGGCCGGCGTCCGGCAGGATCACCGCCATCGCGAGCTCGCTCCCGGCGTAGGGCAGGTCGACCGCCGTCCAACCGTCCCCCTGCGCGCGGTTCAGGACGCCGTCGGGCCGGTTCATCATCCTCACCGTGACCTTGGAACCGTCCGGCCGCGTGAACGGCGCCGGGGCCGTGTCCATGGTCAGGAAGGGGTCCTGCCAGGGAGCCTTCAGGTACAGGGCATTGGCGAGCACCAGCCGCGTCATCTGGTCGAGGACCCCCGGGGCGATGAGCTCCGGGATCTTCGCGTTCGTCTGCCCGGACACCCAGGCGTTGATCGCCTTCCGCGCCCCCTCGACATCCGAGGTGTAGTCCACCTGGTGCAGACCGGCCCCGAAGTCGGCGGCGAGCACGTCCAGGAAGTCCTCGCACCAGGCCTCGTGCCGCTGGCCCCACAGGCTGTTCGCGGCCTGCAGCTGAACCTGCACGGAGTGCCCGTTCCCGTCCTGTCGCGTGCCCGCGCGGGTGGCGAGAGTGCGGTCGAGACCGCCCAACCCCGTCGCCAGGTCCACGGCGGCGTCCGCACCGGTTCCCCCGTGCAGCACCTTCAACATCTGGGCGGCCGTGTCCCCGCGCGCACCCTGCACGGTCATCGCGAGGGCGACGGCCGCGGAGTACGGCGAGCAGACCAGGTTCCCGGTGCTACCGGTGGCGATCCGGCCGAACAGGTCGGCGGTGAAGGCGGCGACCGCCGGGGCCACCGCCTGGACAGCACTGTGGTCGATCGCGGCGAGGGCGGCCTCACTCCGGACGAGCGGGGAGTCCATCTGCACCGTCCGGTTCGACGACGCGGATCCGCGGGTGGAACCGGTCGAGGACGGGCGCTTGCTGTTCGTCGAGCCGCAACCGGCGAGCACGCTACTGCCCCCGAGCGCGGCGAGGCCTGTCAGGGCCAGAAGTTGTCTGCGGTTCACCATGTTCCTGGGACGCAGCCGTGGGTCCACCGGTTCCATTCCCCGATCATCTCCTGACTCGGGGCTCGCCTGCGGGATCCACGGCCCTTCGCAAGGTCAGGCGGGCCCGTCGGGCTCCGGAACACCAGGCACGGACGGCGCCGTCGCCGTCCGCCCGTGCCCGCTCGTCGTCCGCCCGTGCCCGCTCACAGGCCGGCGGCCAGGGTGGCCTGCACCAGAGGGACGACCTGGTTGGTGGTGTACTCGACGATCATCATCGGCCGGTACGGGTTCACGTAGGCCCAGAACGTGTGACTCACCTCGTTGGTCTTCGCCCAGTCCACGAACTTGCGGGTCTCGGCGAGGCCGGCCGTGGTGAGTTGCCGCACGTCGACACCCTTGGTGAAGGCCGTGAACTCCCCGACGTACAGCGGCACGTGCCAGGCGCGGGCATTGGCGAGGTCGGCGGCGGCCACCCGGATTCCGTAGTCGTCATGGCTCGTGCCGTCGTTGAACACGCCGTACCCGAAGTTGTAGTCGTGCATCGAGTAGACCCAGTTGCCGGCGCCGGACGGCCTGGCCGTGAGTACCGGAGTCTCCCGGGCGGCCGGGTTGGCGGTGTTGTAGCCGCCGGTCGAGTCCTGGAAGATCAGCAACCAGTTCGGGCTCCAGTGCGTGATGGCAGGGCCCAGCGCGGTGTAGAAGGAACGCAGCCGGGAGTCCGCCGCCTGGAGCACGGTCTGCCCGGTCGCCGGGTTGCCGCCCACATAGTTCCCGTAGGGCTCGTTGAGGATGTCCGCGCCGATCACCGCGGTCGCGTCCGCGAACCCGGAGTTCGCCGAGAACTGGTACGAGAGCTGGTCCCACGCCGCGTAGAGAAGCTGCCAGGGCGTCTGGTGGGTCACCGTCGCCCGCGGGTCGTGGGTGTTCCGGTAGAACCAGTTCATGCCGTTGTAGAAGTCGGTGGTCTGCACGGTGGCGGTCTTGGCGTCCATGGTCGGGTACAACCACCGCGGCAGGCCCACGCCCTCGCAGTATCCCTTGCTGCCGTCCCAGTTCGTGATGTTGTGCAGCGCGGGCGACCAGTAGTCCTGGTGCATGTCCAGGATCACCGCCAGGCCGTTCTGGCGTGCCTTGTGCACCATCGAGCGCAGGTCGTCGAGGTAGGCGGTGTTCCAGGTGTGCGTGTAGCTGAGCGTCGTCGCGTTCCAGACCGGCGCGGTGGGCTCCAGATCGTTCCACGAGACCGGGACACGCAGGACGTTGAAGCCCCAGTCGTGCAGGACCTGGTACATGTTGTCGTAGTTGATCACCAGTCCGGGGATCGAGTCGGCGGGCGTCCGCCAGATCGCCCCACAGGCGTCGGTGGTCTTACGGGCATCGGCCCGGCCTCCGCCCTCGGTACCCGTCCAGTTGACGCCGACCAGGCGCACGAGGTGGCCGCTCGCGTCGTAGAGCGAGCTGTCGGTGCCGTTGGTGTGCAGGAACCCGGCGATGGGCGTGGCCGTCACGACCGCGGCAGCTGCGGTGGACGGCGCGGCGACGCCGATGGCGGTGCCGATCACCGCGGCCCCGGCGACCGTGGCCAGCCAGGCGATCCCCCGAGCGCGACGGCGTCCCGAGACCGTGGGCGCCAGAACACGGGCACGGGTTCGGGAGGAGGCTGAGTGGGCGTCCGCGAGCGAGGTCATTGTCGTCTCCGTCCCCCGCCGCCGAGAGGGTGGCGGTGCGTGGGTTCGCCGGACCCCATGGATGTTAATCGATCTTTGACCGCTCGGGGGGCGCTTCGGGTCAACCACCGGCGGTCCCGTCCCCACGCCTGGGTACCGGGCGCCTGCGGGACGGGCGCCTGCGGGCCGGGCGCCTGGGTACTGGGCGCCTGCGGGACGGGCGCCTGGGGTGTGAGTCATGGACGTGTCGTCCACGACTTTGGGCAGGTCGTTCCCTAG
>CAZOWW010000052.1:0-36972 GCA_964583765.1 uncultured Kineosporiaceae bacterium | reverse complement strand
GATACAGCCACGGGCCGAGCGGTCGTTCGCCGCGACCACCGCATCGAAGTCGCTGCGACGGGCCAGCAACGTGCTGATGGAGCGGAAGGACACCACCGAGGTGAACTCACCCGGGAGGACGAGCTCCTCCTCGACCGGGATGTCGCGACGCGCCAATTCCTCACGGAAGACCGTCTCCCGCTGCAGGGAGTCCTCGTGGAAGGGCACGCCCTGGACGAACACGGGACGGCGCACCCCGCACTCGTCCAGGAGATGCGCCATCAGTTCGCGCATGCCGCTGACGTTGTCCCCCCGTACGCACACCAGGTCCGGGAGGTCCGCGCCGATCACGACGTAGGGAAGGCGCCGCCCCTGGATCACCTCGGTCAGCCGGGTCAGGTGCCCGTCCAGCCACAGCTGGGTCGAGATGACGCCGAGCGGGTCGCCGTGGTCCAGATATCGGACCAGGTCGTCAGGAAGCCTCGCGTCCTCGGTCCAGTCCATGTAGACCGCCCGCCCCAGGCCTTGCGCGTCGAGCACCGGCGCGATGCCGCACAGAAGATCGGCCTGGTACTCCTCGATGCCGGTCGTGACCACGATCACCAGGCGGGCGGGGCGCCGGGGCATGCTCCCTCTCCCCACTCGGGCGGCAGGAGTCCTCCCCTCCGATCTCGACATCGCAGGGCGGTCGCTTGAGGTCACGGGCGGATTCTCGACGTACCTCGTGGATGCCCGCTTCGCGGCGGCCTCGTTCAGCGCCGCCCCTCGTGGTCCTCCGCAGCAGCTCGGGTCCGGTGCCCGGTTCGGCGTGGCTGGTCAGGCGTGGCGTGACCCGATGCGGCGGCGGAGGTAGCCGCAGGTGACCGTAAGCAGGAGGGGCGGCCACAGCACGGCAGGCAGGTAGCAGGCGAGCATGAGCAGCGCCCAGCCGGAGTAGGGACGGTCCGCGAAACCGCTGACCTGGGACCAGTTGACGACGCTCAGCACGACCAGGGTGCTGACCGCGGCCGCCCCGGTGACCGCCAAGAGGACGGGCACCCAGGTGGGGATCCTCCGGCCGCCCAGAGCAGGGAGCCGGCCGGGGACACGCTCGCCCCACGGGTACACCAGCCCGAGGGTGAGGGCCGCGGCGGAGATCGAGAGCACGGTCAGCCCCAGCACGTAGGCGGTGCCGGATCCCGGGATGTTCTCCAGCTGGAGGTGTTCCCGGGACCACCCGAGGGGAACGCCCAGCCCCACCAGGGTCCGCCAGATACCGGACGGGACGACGCTGGCCGGTGTCGCCCAGGCACAGATCACGGCCCAGCGCGGCGTGCCCCTGGCCGGCGTCCCCCACATACCGAAGCGCATCCCTTCGTCCTCCGGGCCCATGAGATCACGATTGTCCCAGGAGGAGACGTCGTGAGGTGAAGTGGGAGGACTCCGACCGACGGCGGGGACCGGCGCTCGGGCCCGCCAGGCGCCCGGGCGCCGGTCGAGCTGGTGTTACCCCTGGCTCCTCATGACAAACCATGATTGTTCGGGGTGAGTTCCTCCGCCGAGGGCCGGTCGGGGGCGACGTTGTCGGGCTGGGTGGGATCGACCGGGAGGGGGTTGCACGGTGATCGCTGCTGCCGGAGGTCAGGACGTGACCCTGTGCAGGGCGACCGTCGGTTCACCGCGGCAGGGTCCTTGACGCCCGAAATAACCACTTATAGCGTTGCAAACGCTTCGGGCGCAGGGTAGGCACGAACCGGGTGTTCCTGGACGGCGCATCCCCGCACGGGGACGTGCCCCGAGGAGTGACGCCTAGGCGCAGGCACCGGCTGCGAGGTCGACAGGAAGCGCCCCCTTCACCGTCGAAAGGTGCCCTGATGCGAATGCCACGACGCCTGGTGTCCACTGCGGTGGTCGCCGCCGTGCTCACCTGGCTGCCCGCGCTCACCGCAGCCCCGGCCGGTGCCACCGCCGGAGGCCTCCCCGCCGCACCACCCGGGCGCGCGCTGCTCGCCGTCACGTCACTCGGGCACGCACTGCTCGCGCCGACCCCACCCATGGGGTTCAACGACTGGAACGCCTTCGGTTGCGACGTCAGCGCCACCCTGATCGAGCAGACGGCGGACGTCATGGTCACTTCCGGGCTGCGGGACGCCGGCTACCGGTACGTCAACATCGACGACTGCTGGTCGCTCCGGGATCGGGACTCGGACGGCCTGCTCGTGCCGGACCCGGCCAAGTTCCCGGACGGGATCAAGGCGGTCGCGGACTACGTCCACGGCAAGGGCCTGAAACTGGGGATCTACGGCGACGCCGGCACCAAGACGTGCGCGGGCTATCCGGGCAGCCTCGGACACGAGGACGTCGATGCCCGGACCTGGGCCGACTGGGGCGTGGACTATCTGAAGTACGACAACTGCAACAGCAACTCCGACGGCTCCCAGCAGGACTACATCACCCGCTACACGGCGATGCGGCAGGCACTGGACCGGACCGGCCGGGCGATCGTCTACTCGATCTGCGAATGGGGCCAGTCACAGCCGTGGACCTGGGCGTCGTCGGTGGGTGACCTGTGGCGCACCGGGGGCGACATCAGCGACAACTGGCCGACCCTGCGCTCGATCATCGCCGCCAACGCGAAGCTCGCCGTGTACGCCGGCCCGGGTCACTGGAACGACCCGGACATGCTGGAGATCGGCAACGGGGGCATGACCGACACCGAGTACCGGACCCACCTGAGCATGTGGGCGATGATGGCGGCCCCACTGATCATCGGTACCGACCTGCGCAAGGCCACGGACAGCACCCTCGCCGTCCTCACCGCACGCAACGTCATCGCGATCGACCAGGACCGGCTCGGCGTCCAGGGCGCCGTGGTCAGCGACGCGGACGGCCTGCTGGTGCTGGACAAGCCGCTGGCCGGCGGCGACCACGCGCTCGCCCTGTACAACTCCACCGACGCGCTGGCGACGATCAGCGTGCCGGCCAGGTCCACCGGGCTGCCGAAGGCCGGGGCGTACCTGCTGACGGACGTCTGGAACGGTGACCGGACGCAGGCCGCGACCACGATCTCCGCGGCGGTCCCGGCACATGGCACCACCGTCTACCGGGTGCGCCCGCTGCACCGGGCGGCGACCACACCACCCCTGGTCACCGTCGGCGCCACCCTGGGCACCGTCATCCCGGGTGAGGCCACGGGGACGCCACTGACCACGACGGTGACCAACCGCGGCCTCGGCCGGCTGCAGGACCTGCGCGTCTGGGTGACCGCACCGGCGGACTGGACCGTCTCCGCGACCGGGCCGATCCGGCAGCGCGGACTGGGCACCGACACGTCGTTCGCCGTCGGGTGGACGGCGACCGCTCCCGCCGGGACGGCCGCCGGCAGCTACCCCGTCACCGTCCACGCCGACTTCCGGTGGGCGAAGGGGCGTCCCGGGGCGGCGAGCAGCATCGTCACAGGCACCGTGGTGGTACCACCGCCGGACGGTCGGTGGTACCTGAGCACATTGCCGTGGGTGAGCGCGGAGAACGGGCTCGGACCGGTCGAGGTCGACGCGAGCAACGGCAAGGCGACGCCCGGGGACGGTGGCCTGGCCACCATCGGCGGCACCGTGTACGACCGGGCCATCGGCACCCACACCGACAGCACGGTCACCTACTTCCTCGGGGGTCGGTGCACGCAGTTCCGTGCCGACGTCGGTGTGGACGCGACCGGGAGCGGCACCGCGGACTTCGAGGTTCTGGTCGACGACGCGGCGAGCGTCGACGCCACGCTCACCGCGGATCAGCCGGCGCAGCAGCTCTCCGCCGACCTCACCGGTGCGCGCTGGCTGCGGCTGGTGACCCGGTCCGACACCTCCGGTGGCACCGACACCGACTGGGCGAACCCCGTGCTCACCTGCGGCGCGGATCCCGGGGACGTGATCCGGCCCGTCTCCCGCACCCTGTTCGGCTTCGAGCAGGGGACCGAGGACTTCACCGTCGCCAACCCGGGCGACGGAGGGACCGTGGCCCAGACCTCCGCCTTCCACACCGAGGGTTCCCACGGACTGTCGGTCACCCCGCCCACGGGCGGGAACTGGTTCGGCAAGGCTCTGCTCACCGCACCGCTGGACCTGTCCGGCAGCACTCTGCTGAAGTTCGACGTCCACGCCGGACCGGACGCCGGCACGAGCGGGGAGATCGCGATCCAGATCGGTGCGAGCACCACCTGGTGCCAGGGCGGCCTGTGGACCTGGACGGACGCCGGGACCAGCCGGACCGTCACGGAGAAGGTGTCCGCGCTCAGCTGTCCGGCGGGTACCGCCCTCGACCTCAGCCAGGTGACCGGGTTCTGGGTGTTCCTCAACGGGAACTCCTCGGTGGACAACATCCGAGCCGAGTAGTCCGATCCGCTCGCGGACCGAATCCGGACCGCTCAAGATCCCGACCGGGCAGACCGACATCCAAGGTGCTGCCCGGTCGGAACCGGAGGGGAACGAATGACCGCGAACCCGCACGGTGGCGTCGTGGCGGCCATCATGACCGGGTTCGACTCGTACCAGCTGGCCCTGCTCCGCGGGATGCGACGAACGCTGCACCAGGCCGGTCTCTCGCTCATCGCGCACGTCAACGAGGACCAGAGCCCGGTGATCCCCGACTCGCTGGCCTGCCTGCTGTCGCACATGCCCCTGCGGGGCGTCGTGACCACCAACGCCATGTCGGCGGGCCAGGAGGCCCAGTTCCGGAGTCTGACGAGTTCCCGGGGGGTCCCGGTCGTCAACATCGGCCAGGTGGTCCCGGGCGAGACCTGTTTCCGGGCGGACAACGTCCAGGGAATGACCGCCCTGATGGAACACCTCCTCGACGAGTGTCAGGTGCGGTCCCCCGTCCTGATCCGCGGAGTCGCCCATCAACCGGACCACGTCGAACGGGAGACGGTGTTCCGGAGCGAACTGGCGCGTCGGGGGATCGTCTTCGACGAGGCCTTCCTCGTCGAGTCGGGAGGGGACCGGGACGTCGCCTTCGGGTTGATGTCCCGGCTACTCGAGGAGCGGCACGACCTCGATGCCGTGGTGACCATGGACGACTGGACGGCATTGTCGATCATCGGCGCGGTGCAGGCGGCCGGCCTGCGGGTTCCCGACGACGTCGTGGTCACGGGGTTCGACAACTACCCCATCGGTTCGCTCACCTGGCCGGGGCTGACCAGCGTGGACCAGGAACTGGAGGAACAAGGCGCGCTCGCGGCGGCGATCCTGCTGGAACAGATGGTCGGCGCCCAGCCTCGCGGGGAGGTGCTGACCCCCTGCCGCCTCGTCGTCCGGGGCACCACGGGAGGCGTCGGCTCGTCCGGGAACACGGATGCGCTGACCGCTCACGGGATCGCGGCCATCGCTCACGAACACCTCTCCGACCAAGGCGCGATGCTGCGGCTGAGCCGGGCGCTTCTCACCTGCCGCACCCTCGAGGACACCTGCACCGTGCTCGCCCGGCACCTCCCCGCGCTGCGCGTTCACCGCTGTTTCCTGGTCGTCTTCGACGAGGGCTCCGGCATCGGCACCCCGGCCCCGGACCTCGCCGGCGGGGGGGACGGCGTCCCGCATCGCAGTTGCCGGTTGGTGCTGGACTACCGGGACGGGCGGGCACACGAACTTCCGGACGGCACGTTCTCCTCCTGCGGATACCTGCCGCCCGCCCTGCGGGATGAGCTGACCGCCGGATACCTGGGGTATCAGGGAATCATCACCCCCCGGGGCAAGCTGGGCTACCTCCTCCTCGACCACGACTTCGGTGCCATGCCCATCGTGGAACCGCTACGGCTCGACCTCGGGCGTGCCATCACCACTGCTGCTGACAAGAGAGAACTCGAAGCCCACGCTGCCGAACTGGAACAGCTGGTGCTCCGCAGGACCCAGGATCTCGAGGCCGAGGTGGCGGTCCGCCGGGAGGCAGAGGCGCGGCTCCAGCGGACGAACGAGGAACTGACCTCGACCATCGCCCTGCGTCTCCAGGCGGAGAACGACCTGCAACGGGCCAACAGCGAACTCCAGCGTCTGCTCGCCCTCGACGGGCTCACCCGGATCCCGAACCGGACGGCCATGGAACGGCGTCTGGCCGAGCAGTGGGCCTGTCACGTCGAGGACCACGCCGAGTTGTCCGTGCTGATGATCGACGTCGACATGTTCAAGGCCTACAACGACCACTACGGCCATCTTCTCGGGGACCAGGCCCTCCGTACCGTGGCGTCCTGCCTGGAAAAGGCGGTCCGACCACCCGACGACCTCGCCTGCCGCTTCGGCGGAGAGGAGTTCATCGCCCTGCTCCCCCGGACCGACCTCGTCGGCGCGAGGCTCGTCGCGGAACGGTTCCGGACCCTGCTCGCCCTCGCTGCGGTATCGCACGAGGCGTCCCCGGTCCGCCCCTACGTGACGGTCAGCATCGGAATCGCGGTCACCCGTCCCTCGGCCGAACTCACCCCCGAGATGCTGGTCGCCCGGGCGGACCAGGCGTTGTACGACGCCAAGCGACAGGGACGCGACACCGTCGCCGACTCCGTGCTCACCGCGGTGAACCGACCTGGCGAGCGTGTTCCGGCGATCCCCCGCCAGGTCGGGGTGCTCCACCCCCCTGCTCCCTGAGCGCGCCCGCAGCCCGGCCTGCCGAAGGTGAGGGCGTGGGCACCGGGCGGGGGTCCGCGCACCCGGACTTCGCGCCGCCGTGATCGAGCGGTTAGTTGCGCACGCATCCAGGGGATGGCGACACTGACCGTCATGACTCGCCAGAGATCGTGGGCCGGTACCGATGACCCCACGTGGTCCAGGAGGGCCGGTCACGGGTCCGAGCGAGTGCCGGATCCGCCGGACGCCGAGTTGCTGACCGAAGCGGCCGAGACCTTCACCATGCTCTCGTCCCCGATCCGGCTGCATCTGCTCTGGCTCCTGGCCGACGGTGCCCGGGACGTGGGGTCGCTGGCCGAGGCCGTGGGCGCCAGCGTGGCGACGGTGAGCCAGCACCTGGCCAAACTGCGGTTGTCCGATCTGGTCACGGCTCACCGTGTGGGCAAGCATCAGGTCTACGAGGTGGACGACCCGCACGTGATCACCTTGTTGCAGCAGGCCCTCGATCATCATGCGGATCTGCGCTCCCGCTCGGGAGGCGGAACCGCGGTCCCGGGTGCCTGAGCACCCGATCAGGATCCGGCCGTGGATCAGAGGCCGGCCGCGCCCGTGAGCTGACCCACCGCGGCGGTGATGACCATGGCGACACTGCCGCCGAGAACGACGCGCAGACAGGGCCGCAGGAGGTTGGCACCGGCGGCACGGGCGCCGAGCAGGCCGGCGAGCACCAGGCCGAGGAACGTGACGAGGAAGATCAGGAGAATCCTCGCCGTCCCGGTGGCGGGGCCGAGCATGCCGAGGAAGGGGACCAGGCCGCCGAGGGTGAAGCTGGCCGCCGAGGCGACGGCCGCCTGGATGGGGCGGGCCTGCGTCGTCTCGTGCTGGCCGAGTTCGTCGCGGGCATGAGCGGCCAGGGGATCTCCCTCGTGGAGCTCCCGGGCGACCTGCTCGGCCAGCTGTCGGGACAGCCCACGCTCTTGGTAGATCCGGGTGAGCTCCTCCAGTTCCCCTTCGGGGTCGGCGGCCAGGTGCCGGCGTTCCAACTCCAGGTCGGCGCGCTCGACGTCGGCCTGCGAACTCACCGACACCCACTCCCCGGCGGCCATCGCCATGGCGCCTGCCGCGAGCCCCGCGAGCCCCGCGGTGAGGACCGCGCCGCTGCTCGAGTGGCTGGCGGCGGCAACCCCGACCATGAGGCTGGACGTGGAGACCAGGCCGTCGTTCGCGCCGAGGACCGCGGCCCGCAGCCAGCCCGCACGATGTCCCAGATGACCTTCCGGTCGCGCCAGTAGCGCGGTCAACGCGCTCACGCTGCCACCCTCCGTCAGTCTCCCCCGGCTACCGGAAGATCATATGCACATTCCATCAACTTCGCAAATAACCGAATGATGATCCGCGGGTACCGCCTTCGGCGAGCTCGGCGCCACGCCGCCTGACCCAACCGATCGATGACCTTCGACGTGCGGGAACCCCGTGCCGAGCCGGCCGGTTCGAGGGCAGGTTGCGGAACCGGTCAGGGGAAGATCGTCCGAGGTCCGGCGGGGGCGCCACCACGTCGGGACCACTCCCGCGGATAGCCGACCGAGACCTCCTGGAAGCGCACACCGTCGTGCCAGGTGACTCGCGGGATGTGAAGGTGGCCGTAGACGACCGCCGCGGTGGGATATCGGAGGTGCCAGTCGGCGGTGCGCGTCGTCCCGCACCACATCGCGAACTCCGGGTGCCGCAGGATCAGGGTGGGTTCCCGGTTCAGTGGGAAGTGGTTCACCAGGACCAGTGGGACGTCGCGACCGGTCTCGGCGAGCCGCCGCTCGGTGGCCGAGACCCGGGCCGCGCACCACGCCTCCCGGCTGGGGTACGGGTCGGGATGCAACAGGGCCTCGTCGGCGCAGACGATGCCCGTGCGGTGGGCCAGGGCCAGCCCCTCGGTGCTGGTGGCCGTCCCGGGCGGGAGGAACGTGTAGTCGTACAGCAGGAACAGCGGGGCGATCCTGAGCGGACCCCCCGGACCGGTCCACAGCGGGAAGGGATCCTCCGGCGTGATGATGCCGAGGCCGCGACAGAACTGGACGAGGCGCCGGTAGCGCTGCTCGCCCCGCAACTCCGTCGGATCGGTTCGCGGGGTCCACAACTCGTGGTTGCCAGGGGTCCAGATCACTTGTGCGTAGCGCTCACTCAGTGTGCGAAGCGCCCACTCGATGTCGGGCATGGTCTCGCCGACGTCCCCGGCCACCAACAACCAGTCGTCCGCGGACATCGGGAGCTCGGCGACCATCCTCCGGTTCTCGGGATATCCGATGTGAAGATCACTGATTGCCAGGAGTCTGCCGGGCCGCGGCGGTGGAGCGGTCACGGACGGATCCTAGGAGCCTGCCGCGTACCCGGGAGCGAGGGCGCGGGGCATCGCCGATCGGCAGGAAGCCCTACCGGGTCCATGGTCGAGCGCACCGTGTCCGCGCCAGGCTCGGCCCCGGCCGGGCAACCGAAAGTGGTGCGGGCCGGGCATACCGATGGCACGCTGGTGGTGCGGACGTGACCTGGGTTGGGGGGCACATGGGCGAACGCCAGCACACGCCGGGCGAGCGGGACCGGAGCCCGGCACGCCAGGGTCGCGACCAACAGTCCGAGCAACCTGCGGGCAGACGCCCGGTTCACCCGGGCGTCCTGAGGCCCGAGAACGTGTTGGCCCTGCAGCGGGCCTCGGGGAATGCGGCGGTCGCGGGCTACCTCGGCTCCGTCGTCCAACGTCAGGCGGCCGAGCAGCCCGGGGCCGGTGCGTCGGCGACGCTCACCCAGGGGACGGGCGCGGCTCCGCCACCCCGGCCGGCTCCCCCGCCCTCTCCTCCGGCAGCGGCGTCACCCCAGCCACCCCGCGCGGCCGACGGCCCGGGCGCGGCGGTCGTGCCGCCGACGGCCCCGGTGACCCCACCGAAGGCCGTCCTTCCCCGGGCCCTACCGGCGTTGACGCCGCCGGAACTGCCCGCTCCGGGGGACGGGCGGGCGGTGGCGGACGCGGCCCGGAACGGCCTGGCCGCCCTCGCCGGGCTCCAGCCCGACCTGCCGGCAACCGCGTCCTCGCCGGGTGCGCAGATCGTGGTGAGCGCGCTGGCCGAGGGGGCCCGGGAGGGGCGCAGCCTGCTGATCGCCGCGGCCGGGGAGGCCGTCACCACGATCCGCGACGCTGCCCACGAACAGCAGGAAGCCGTCGCCGCCACGGCCGCCGCCACGGTGGCCACCGCCACCGCTGACGTCGCGGGTGCCCGCGAGGAGGTCCAGGCGGCGTCCCAGGAGCAGACCCGGCAGCTCGGGGTCACCGCCGCGGGCGAGCACGCCACGGTCGAGGCCTGGCGTGCGGGGGCGACCACCCGCGCCGCCGGGCAGGTCGAACAGCACCGGCAGGCCGTGCTGCGGGCGGGTGAGGAACAGGCGCACCGGACCACCGAGGCCGGGGCCACGGCCGCCGAGACCACCGCCACCACCCTGGACGGCGGGGCCGAGAGGGCCCGTTCGACGGGTACCGGAGGAGCCGGTGGGGACGAGTTGGTGGCCCGCGGACGGGCCGAGGTCTCCGGGCGGTTGACGGCGGACACCGCCCGCCAGTTCCAGGAGGCCACGGGGGACGCGCCGCGGCGGCTCACCACGCATGCCGGGGAGGCCGCCGGGACCATTCAGCAGGGCGCGGCCTCGGCCGCTGCGACCACCGCGGCCATCGGTCCCCAACTGACCACCGGGCTGCACGAGGCGGCCACCGCGGCCGGATCCGCTCTGGAACAGGCCACGGAGTCCGGTGCCGAGGCCGTGCACACGGCCGCCACGGCCGCCACGCGGCAACTCGACCAGGGTCTGACCGGGCTGACGGACGCCGTGGGTACGGCCGCCCGGCGCAACAGCGACCAGCTGGGCACGAGCGCGTCGGAGGCGATCGACGCCGTCCAGCAGCGGGTCCGCGAGGTCACCGCCGAGGCCGACCAGCAACTCCAGGAGAAGATCGCACAGGTCGAGCAGGCCCAACCGGAACCCGAGGTGGCCACGGAATTGGCCGAGCGGGCCCGGGGCGAGGTGGTCGGCGCCTACACCACCGCCGCCGAGAGCGTGCGCGGCGCAGGTTCGACGGCCACCGAACCCCTGCGCGCCGGCGGCGGAGAGGCGACCCAAGCGCTGCAGGGGGTTTCCGCACAGGCCGCGGGAGAGCTCGCCGGTGGGACCGCTGCGGTCACCCAGCACGTGCAGACCGTGGGCGACCGGGCCGGCACGGCGATGACCAGGATCAGCGCGGGCACCACCGCGGCCGGTGAGGAGGCCGTGGCGGCCACCGGAGGGGTGCTCGCCGCCACCACGGCGGAGGTCGGCGGCGCGTTGCAGGCCGCCACCGACCAGGCGGGGCAGAGCCTGTCCGGGCAGGTCGCCCAGGTCGATTCCCAGGCGGGGCAGGCGCTCACGGGCTTTCAGGGAAGGATCGCGGAGGGCAGCCACCGAGCGGAGCAGAACCTGGCCGGCAAGGAACCGCAGGCCCAGCGAACCCAGGGCCTGCCGGTCCAGCGGTCCTGGCTGTCCGCCGTGGGCAACTGGTTCGCCCAGCAGTGGCACGACTTCACCGACCTGCTCTCCAGCCCGGCCTTCTGGGTCGGCCTGGTGGTCACGGTGGTCCTGTTCCCCGTGATGGGTCCGGGCGCGCTCATCGTCGGCGGAGCGGTGGGAGGGGCCGTCTCCGGCGTCGAGCAGAACCTCCGACAGAACCGCCCGTGGTACGACCTGCGCAACATCGTCCGCAATGCTGCGATCGGGGCGGTGGCGGGCGCTGCCGTGGCCTTCGGCATCGGCGTCATCGCCGGGCTCGGCCTGGAAGGGGCCGCGGCGGTGGGCGCGTTCATGGTGCTGTCCGCCGGGGTCGGCATCGTGGTGAACCTGGTCAACGGCGACCGCTGGGACCGGGCCCTGCTGGCCAACCTGTTCCTGGCGTGGCTGTTCGCCAGTATCGGGGAGAGCACGCGGGGCTCGCGGGATGCGCCCGGCCCCGAGGGCCAGGGACAGGGGCAGGGCGGCACCCGACCGGTGGCCAGACCGGGCGAGCTGCCGCCGTCCACCATCGACCCGGCCGTGCCCAAGCTCGGCGACTTCACGTTCACGGACATGCCTGGCGATGCCCACGGCAACGACGTCCCCCCGGGATCCCAGGTGGCCACGGTCGAGGTCACGCTGCCGGACGGGCGGTTCGGCCACGCCGTCCGGGCGTTCGACCCGGCCACCGGGGAGTTCCACGCGATCCAGATCGACCTCAGCAACATCCCCCCGGAGCTGCGGACGGTCGAGGTCGAGCCGGGCCACACGGTGCCGCTGTCGGACTACCTGACCGCCCGGGTGATGCGGTTGCTCACCGTCGAGCCGAGCGCCGTCCGCTCGGTCCGGATACACGGAGTGGAGAACGTCCGCACCGTGCTGCAGGTGGCGCGGGGCGACGCGGTGATGAGCACGCAGACGGTCACGACGAACGCGGACGCCCTGGTCAGGGCCGGGACGGGGAGGCTGGTGGGCGCGCGGGTCGTCGAGGGTACCGGGACCCGGATTCCGTTGGCCGATCTTCTGCGCACCTGGGAGGGCACGGATCCCCCGCCGGAGATGGTCGCCCGGCACAACGAGATCCTGTCGAGGTTCGGCCTGACCCGGGAACAGGCCGCGACCTACGAGGTGCTGTCAGGGTTCGACATCGAGCTGTCGGTGGCGACCGGGTCGTCGGGGTCCCCGGTACCCGTGCCGGGTCCGCAGGCGCATGACGACCAGGACGCGGGCGGCCACTGAGCCACGGGTCGTTCGGCGGCTTCCGGCCGTTCACGCAGCACGTCGTCCGGGGTCGGGAGCCGGTCGGCGCCCCCTGCTCCTGGTCAGGTCCCCGGAAACAGGTTCCCCTCACCGGGGACGCCGGGCGGTAACGTCGTGCGGATGAGTCCCGACGAGATGGTCGCGGCCGCGCTCGCGGTGGCGGAGCGGGGTCTGGCCGTCGGGGAACTCCCGATCGGCGCGGTGGTCGTCATGGGCGACGAGATCGTCGGCTCGGCGTACACGCAGGAACGAACGTCGGGTCGCAGGCTCGTGCACGCCGACCTGCTCGCCCTGACCGAGGCGGACGAGCGCCTGGGTTGGCGCCCACGTCCGCATCCCCTCGCCCTCGCGGTCACCCTGGAGCCGTGCCTGATGTGCGCGGGTGCCGCGATGGCCCTGGGCATCCGGGAGATCGTGTTCGCCCTGGAGTCCCCGGGCGACGGTGCGGCCACGGTCGCGGCGAGTTGGCCCACCCACCCCGACCTGCCCTCGTACGTCGCTCCGGTGGTCCGGGGCGGGGTCCTGCGGCAGGAGTGCCAGAACCTGTTCCGCCGCTACGTCGCCGTCACGGCCGACTCCCCCATGGTGCGCTGGGCGCGTTCACTCGTGGATCTGCCCTGACCGTGGGAGGACCGGCCTCGGCGGGAGACCGCCTCCTGGCCGAAGGCCGGGTCCGGAGGTGGGACCGTGCCCGGAGGTGCGACACGCCGTGGGAGATTGCCAGGGTCGGTGATCCTCGGCAGGGTTCCGGGCGTGGTCACCGATCCGCCTCCCGGGCCCCTTCCCGATCCGACACCACCACCCGCCGATCACGTCGGCGCCGAGAGTCCGGTACCAGAGCGTGGCGCCGCTTCAGGTGTTCCGTGGCTGCCCTCGCCGGAGGGATCAGCGGAGCCCCTGCGGGTGGCCCCTCCGCCCGGCGGAGGCATCCCGGCGAGCACAGGTCCGACGGGAACGGCGATCGCGGAGGACGCCGTTCCCCAGGAACCCGCACCGGGGACACCGCAGGCGGACAGGTCGGCGCAGCCCTCCGATCCGGTGCCCCCAGCCGGTGCCGTCCCCCCGTGGCAGCCGCCTGCGGATGCGATCCCGCCGTGGCATCCGCCCGTGGCGCCGTCACCGTGGCCCCCGGCGCCCCTCGGTGCCGTCCCGCCGTGGCCGCCCGCTCATCCCGGTGCCGTCCCGCCGTGGCAGGTCCCCGCCGGAGCGGTCTACCCGTGGCCGCCCGCGCACCCTGGTGCGATCCACCCGTGGCAGCCGCAGCCGCCCATGGCGCCAGGGCCGTGGCCGCCAGCTCCTCCTGGCGCCGTCCCGCCGTGGCAGTCACCCACCGCGCCACCGTGGGCACCACCGCCAGGGAGTTACGGCATGGGCCAGACCCCCTGGAGCTCGCCGAACCTGCGCCCGTCCGGACCCGCCGGCGGCGGGAACGCGGGGACGGGAAACCGCACCGCGCTCATCGTGTTCGCCGCGGTGGGAGCGGTCGTCCTCGTCATCCTGATCGCCTGCCTCGTAAGCGGGGCGGCCCCGAGCACCCGCGACGACTCCCAGGGGCAGTCCTGCCCGGTCGGGGTCTCGGCCTGCGACAGCGCCGGCGACCCCTCGACCGACGTGCAGCCCGACAATTCGTGCGAGGGGACGGAGAACGACCCGCCGGCGTCGCCCAAGCCCGACGGCATCACCCCTCTGCTGGACCCGGCTCCGACCTCGCCGTTCGCCGGTGGGGACGGGCTCACGGTGAAGGTCCCGGCGGGGTGGACGCAGTTGCCGACCGACCCGGACCGGTTGCTGGCGTGGGTCGCCGCCCAGCGGAAGCAGCCCCACCTGCTCGCCGACTTCGACGCCCGTGACATCCGTGCATTCGGCCACCGCATCGTCTTCGCCGCGGTCGCACCGCCCCTGCCCGGCTGGTACGAAGCGCTCTGGGTGCTGATCGTTCGTGACTCCCGCGACCTGTCCGACACCGATCAGTGCGACGTGGACCGCGCCAGTGCCCGGGCCTACTCCGACGGGGACCTCACGGACGTGACCGCGGAATTCACCAGTGTGGACGGGTTCAGCGCCATCCAGGTGCGGGCAATCAAGAACGCGGTGCCGGCGGGAGGCAAGGCCACGCGTGAGGGGATGGTGATCCTCACCTTCCCCGGCGCTCGGCCGCACACCGGATTCCAGATCTACGGCTACCGCCATGCGGGCCCCGGGGACTACGAGGGCACTCCGATGCTCTCGGAACTGCTCTCGGGGATCGACCTTCGCTGATCGTGGCGGCGCCGTGCGTCAGGGATCGCGCAGACCCTGGGGACCGGACGGCCGGGGAGCTCAGGCGGAGAACGGTGCCTGCCCGTCGAGCCAGCGCTGCCAGGCGGCGTTGAACCCGGCGGCCAGGACGGTGCGGTCCTCGCCGTACAGATAGGCCCACACCGACAGGCCGCAGCCGGGGCCGTGCTCCTCCGCCGTCACGAACGCGGTGCCGGGAGCCGGCTCGTCGAGCAACAGGGCCAGCCGGCGCTCGGCCACGTCGACCACCGTGCCGACCAGGCGTGCGCCGTCTCCGCCGTCCAGGTCGAGGCGGTCGCCCACGGTGATGGAAGGCACACCGAGCGCGTGGCGGAAGTGATCCCACGCCTCCTGGGGGCCGCCCGACCACATGCCGGTCGGCAGGGCCGGGACAGCCTCGCGACCGCGGAAGTGCTCGAGGTGCAGCCGCAGGTTGAGCAGGAAGAGCTTCCAGCCCTCCCGGAGGGCCTCGTACTGGTCGTCCCAGGGACCACCGTCGCCGAACCCGGTGTTGGCCAGGCGGACGACGCAGGAGTCACCCCGCCCCTCCTCCACCAGCCACTCGAAGGCAAGTCCTTCGACGCCCTGGCCGTCGTCGAAGACGATCCGGTGCGGTGGGTCCCAGACGGCGACGCGACCGTCCACCTGCATCTCCGGGCCGGCGCCGAAGGAGGCGGTCGCGGCTCCGCCTGCTCGTTCCTCGACGCGGTGCGGCACGTACCAGGAGGAGATGCCGGGGCCGGTGGCGACGGCGCTCCAGACCTCCCGCACAGTTCCGGGGACCTCGACGCTCAGGTGAATGGCGCGGGGGGTCACGGACATGGTCAACCCTCTCCGTCGGAAACGGTGGCGGACATGGCACCCGGCTTGTTCCGACGGGGCGCCGGCTGGTGACGAAGGCTTCGACCCTACGTCGCAGGGCGGTGACCGGCGAGGGCAACGACCCGGGGCAGGAGCGGGTGTCGCGATCAGCCCCCCACGGCGAGCGTCGCGGTGAGCGGAGGCGCCAGGTGCAGCACGCAGGCACCGGGGACGTCGAAGGGCTGCACGCTCACGTGTTCGGCGTCCCCGGGGGCTCCGAGAGCGGTCAGGGCTGCCGCGGCGAGGCCGGCGTGGACCGCGCACACCACCTGCGGGTGCGCCCGCGCGGCGTCCAGCAGTGGGCAGCGCCGCAGGAGCACGGTGCGGAAGGCGGAGTCCGCCCGGGGGTCGAAGCCCATCTCGTCCAGCAACTTCACCAGGCGACCGCGTGCGGCCTGGGGGGTGGGCTCGGCGGCCATCCCTGCGGTGAGGGTGTGTCGGAGTCATCGGGCGGAGGAGGCGTGCGAGCACAACACCTCCACCGGTATAGGTGAACGTCCAGATCCCGGAGTTGGCTAGGCTCCAGGTCGAAGGGCAGTGTCCGCGCAACCGTCAGGTGGGAGAACAGGGTGGGGACCCTCGATGCGGCGGCTCAACCGGTCAGCTCGGCCCTGGTGCGACGTCACGGGCGCACGCAGCGGGCGGCCCACTGGTGGATCGTGGTGGCTTTCGTGGCGACCGTTCTGGACAGTCCCGAGGAGGCCGACGGCCTTGACGCGGGGCTGATCCTCCACATCAGCACCGCCGGTTTGCTGCTGTTGGGAGTTCTGGGCGTGGTGGTCCTCGGCGACAGGCGCGCCCTGGCCGCCGACCTCCGTTCGCTGATGGTGTTCGACGACACCGACCGAGCCTTCCTTCGCTCGCTGCGCAGGCCACGGACGGAACGTCGACCGGTGCGCTGGGGGAAGTTCAACACCGGGCAGAAGGCCGCCGCCTGGGTGCTCGCGGTCCTGGTCCTCGGCATCTTCGTCACGGGTGTGGGGGCCGCCGCCCTCGGGCTCGGCGGCGTGCACGGAGCGGTGTTGATGCTGACCTACGCGGTGCTCGCGGGGCATGTGGTGATGGCGGTCCTCAATCCGGCGACCCGCCCGGCGCTGCGCGGCATGCTCACGGGCGCCGTCGACCGCGCCTGGGCGACACATCATCATCCGGCCTGGGTCGCCCAGGTGGATGCCGTGTCCGCCCACTCGCAGGGCACTTCGTCCACGCCCTCGTAGGGCACCCGTCCACGCCCTCGTCGGGCAGCGGACCACGGTGAGGAATCCTCCCTGGCCCCGGGCCTGTCGTACGCCGCACATCGTCGGTCCTCAAGCGAGCGAGTGACCAGCCGATATCACGTCGAGAGACGTGTGTATCGGCCCATGGAAGGCTGCGGCGCCCATGACAGACGACCTGAGCCGACGGACCCTCGGATGTGGCATCAGCCTGGCCGGCGATACCGATCAGGCAGCAACGGAGTCCGTGCGCGCGGCGCTCGACGGCCGCGCACCCACCGGCAACGACCTGGTGCTGGTGTTCCCGACCAGTCACTACGAGCCGCAGCGCTTCCTCGACGCGGCAGTGCGGGCAGCGGGACCGGCCCAGGTGGTCGGCTGCACATCGTATGCGGCGTTCACCGCGGAGGCTCATGTCACGCAGGGGGCGGTGGCCGCGTACCTGCCCGCGGCCGAGCTGTCCTTCGGCATCGCGGCCGAGGGTTCACTCAGCACGGACATCTTCTCGACCGCCAGGCGGTGCACCAAGTCGGCCCGTGACCGGGCCGGCGGCAGGGCCGAGCACTCCGTCCTCCTGCTCCTGTCCGACGCGATCGCCGGCGATCAGCGCGAGGTGGTGCGTGGCAGTTACCTGGTCACAGGTGCCACGGTGCCTCTGGTGGGTGGCGCAGCGGCCGAGGACAGCGAGGCGGTGCCCGTCACCTATCAGTTCGCCGAGGGCAGGGCCATGACCGACGGCCTGGTCGCAGTATGGATCAACTCGCCGTATCCACTCGGAATCGGTGTCGACCATGGCTGGTACCCGATCGGCGAGCCGATGATCGTGACTCGGGCCGAGGAGAACGTCATCCATGAACTGGACGGGCGCCCGGCAGCCGAGGTGTACCTGGCGAACCGGGGCAACGACTTCCTGCCCCTCGAGATCGCGGGGCGGGCCTTCGCCCGAGCGACGTACGACCATCCGCTGGGAATCGCCACCACCTCCGGTCGGTTCGAGATCCGGCACATCCTCAACCGGACCGACAGCGGCGCCCTTGTCATGTTCGGTCATCTGAGTGAACAGTCCGTGGTCAATGTGATGGCCGGCGAGGCGCAGGATCTGGTGAAGGCCGCGGGGCGAGCCGCCGGTGAAGCAGTCGGTCAACTGGTCACCCCGCCGCGAGGCGGGCTGGTGTTCAGCTGCACCGGCCGGGTCCCTGCGCTGGGTGCGCAGGTCACCGCCGAGGCAGCCGCCGCACACTCCGCGATGGGCGGAACCCCGATCTGCGGCTTCTACACCTATGGTGAATTCGCCCGCGTCACTGGGTCGACCGGATTCCACAACGCCACCGTCGCCGTCCTTGCCGTGTAGCCGATGGCCCAGCCTGGTGCGAGCGCCAGCAGTGACTCGGACGTTGGCCGCATGGTTGACGAGGTCCGCCGCCTGCGGACCGAGCTGGGTGCAGCACGCGCCACCTCCGCTCAGGCCCTCGCCCGCGCGACCCGCCTGGCTCAGCTGGTCAGCTCACTCGGGCGGCTGACCGATGTCATGGACATCCTCGACCGCGCTGTCTGCGAGGTGGCCGAGCAGTTCTCCGCGGACGTGGCGGTGGTCCTGATGCCCGCGGACGACCGTCGCGAGGGGATGCGGGTGGCAGCCCAGTGGGGCCTCGCCGAACATCACGTGCCCACGGCCGTCGGCCCCTCGCTCCCTCAGCTCGCCGACCTCACCTCGACGTCTCCGGTGGTCGCCGGTCCGGTCGCCGACTTCGCACCGCCCGATTGGCTCCTGGCCAGCTGCCCCCGGCACCTCGCCTGTGGCCTGCTCGCCGTCCGCGCTGAGCGTCTCGGCTGCCTCCTTCTCGCCCGTCGCGCCGACGAACCATTCGAGCTGTTCGACCTCCACGAGTTGGCCGCCGTCGTCAGCCGGATCGCACTGGCGGTGGACAACGGCCTGCTCTACCGGCGCACGCAGGAGCAACTAGGCCGGTTCCGGCGACTGCACGAGCTCACGGCAGCGCTCGCCGGCATCGTGGATCTGGAGCGCGCCGTCTCCTCGGTCGCGGAGACGCTCGTCGCCGAAGTGCCGGTCGCCGGGGTCGCCGTGTACCTGGCTGACGAGCTCGGGCTCACGCTCGCGGGTCGAGCCGGCACCGTCACCGACCTTCCCGAGCGTCTGGCGGACCGACAACCGCTGGAGCGTCCGGGCGTCACGCTGATCCCACTCGGCGCGAGCGGGGTCAGTCCTGGGGTGCTGCTGGTGACCGGGGCACCGACGGACGGCAGCCAAGCCAGAATTTTCCTCGACCACCTTGTGGACATCAGCGGGTTGGTGCTGGAGAAGTCCGTGCTCTTCGAGCAGATCCGGGCCCAAGCCGAGTCGGATCCGCTGACCGGGCTGCCGAACCGGTCGTTGTTCATGGATCGGCTCGCCACCGCCCTCAGGCGACGCCACCTGAACGAGTCCGACCTCGCGGTGATCTTCATCGACCTCGATCGCTTCAAGGAGGTGAACGACACGCACGGGCACGACGCCGGCGACCAACTTCTCGCGCAGGTGGCGCGACGGTTGGCTGGGGCGGTCCGGAAGGAGGACACCATCGCCAGGCTGGGCGGCGATGAGTTCGTCATCCTGTGTGAAGATGTCACCTCCGACGAGATCAACGGTGTCATCCTGGAACGCGTCCAGAGAGCGTTGGACGCGCCGTACCGGCTCCACCTGCACGAGACCGTCGTCGAGGTCATGATCGGTGGCAGCATCGGCAGCTCCATCGGCAGCGACGTGCAGTTCGCCGCGTCGGCCCTGCTCCGCAACGCCGACGCGGCGATGTACTCGGCCAAGCAAAGCCGCCGGAACGTGCGGGCCAAGGTCCTTACATGACTGGTGACGAGGATGCGCACGTGAAGGTCACGCGGTCCTTCACCGATCGGGAGCCGGTCGGGCCGTACCGGCGGGCGGCGCCCGCGAGGCGAACACGGCACCAGAGGTTCACCGACCTCACCGATCCGGCACCGGTCCCGCGCGCGACGGACTACGCCTCTGTGCTCGTCAGCGTCCGGCCCATCGTCGTCCAACACACCCGACTGGACTCCAGGCAGCCGGCCCACGCGCTGCTGTCCACGATCGCGTACCCTTTGTCCACATGAGCGTGCCAGCGCCGCTGCGGGAGGCGTCGGACTGGCTCTGGCGGGGCCTGCTCGTGGTGCTGGGAGCCTGGGTAACCCTGCAGCTCTGCACCCGCCTGGCCCTGGTGGTGGTGCCGTTCGCGGCGGGCTTGCTGCTCACCGCCCTGGTGTACCCGCTGACCGCCTGGCTGCGTCGCCGTGGCCTGAGCCGGGGACTGGCCGCGTTGCTGACGGCCGTCACCGTTCTGGTCGTGGTCGGCGGGCTGGGGAGCTGGATCGGCCTGGGCGCATCGGAACAAGCCCCGGATCTGGTGGCGGGGTTCGCCAAGGCGATCCGCCAACTGCCGATCCGTCACGGATTGCTCGCCAACCTGCAAGGGCGGCTGGAGCAGTGGCTGGTGGGTCAAGCAGGCCTGGTGAACAGCGTCCTGACCACGTTGCGGATCGCGGTGGAGGTCGCGACGGGCGCCGTGCTGTCGCTGTTCGTGGCCGCGTACCTCGTGTACGACGGTGACCACGTCTGGAACTCGGCGGTGGGAATGCTGCCGTCGGCGCGCCAGGCGGCGATGCGCGAGGCCGGGGTGGAGATCTGGCAGCGCCTCGCCGGCTGGGTCCGCGGAACGGCCTTGATCGCCTTGTTCCATGCGGTGGTGGTCGGTTCGGCCCTCGCCCTGATGCACGTACCCCTACTGCTGTCGCTGGCCGTCCTGGTGTTCATCGGGAGCTTCGTGCCGCTGGTGGGGTCCTTCCTGTTCGGCGGGCTCGCCGCCCTGGTGACCTTCGCCTCCCGAGGCCCCACCCCAGCGCTCGTCCTGGTCGTCGTTCTCGTGGCGGCGAACCAGGTGGAGGCCCACCTGCTGCAACCGTTCCTCGTCGGGCGCTACGTCCGGCTACACCCGCTGGCCGTGCTGGCGGCGGTGACGACCGGGGGAATCCTCGCCGGGTTCGGTGGCGCCATCTTCGCGGTGCCGCTCACGGCGACGCTCCACGCCGCGGCCCAGGTACGTGGACGTCGTCGCATGCGGACCACCGGTGAGGCCGCACCGGAAGCCGGCGAGTGAGCCCCCGTGCTCCGCTCCCGGGCGTACCCTGCGCGGATGATCGAGGGCGGAGGCGCCGTTCGCGGCGGAACACCTGGGTCGGACGCGGAGCTGGAGGCCGAGTACGTCCTGACTCGGCAACATGCAGCAGGGGGCGCCGTCGCCGTCCTCGCCGGTGTCGTCGGGGCGGGGCTCGGGATCATCGTGGCGGTCAGCCTGCTGGTGTTCGCGGGATTCGCGTTCTCCCATGCCTCGGACGTCCCCGAGGTGCTCTGGCCCGCCGGGATCGTCGCGCTGGTCCTCGGGGTGCTGGCCGGTTGGGGCACCCTCCACGCCCTCCTGCCGGCCGACCCCCGGGCGATCCGGGTGCGGTTGACCAGGACCGGCCCGGAACGGGTCACGGTCCGGGCACGGGGGTGGAACCGGGTGCTGGCCCTGCGCTGGGACCAGGTGATCGCGGTCCGGCTCGACGACGGCGGGGACACCGTGCTGGCCCGGACCACCACCGGCGATGTGCCTCTCGCCTACCTGGGTACCAGGCAGGAACGTACCGAGCTCGTCGCGGCCCTGCGCCGACGGCTGGAACGCACCGGACCCCTGCCTCCGCAGGCGCCGTCCACCGGCCGGCGGGTGGGCGCGACGCCGGCTCCCCAGGCACCGCCTCCCGGCTGGCGGGTGGTCGAACTGCCGCCCACCGGCGAGGACGGCGTGCCGGCCACGTTGCTGCACCGGCCACCGGACAGGGGGGTGATCCTGCGCGCTCTCGCCGGCGTCGTGGTGGCCCTGGTGCTCGCGCTGGGCGCGACCATGAACGGGGGGAGCAGCCCGAGGGCGTTCGCCCTGCCCTATTCCGGGCTGCGGTTCGGGGCAGTCCTCGTGCTGTTCGGCGGGGGTTGGGTGACGTACCAGCTCCGCTGGGCCCGGCAACGCACACCAGGGCTGCTCGTGCGGCCAGGTCGCCTGGCCGTCGGTGTGGTCGACCCCCGTTCGGGGGCCTGGCAGTCGGCGGCGCAGCAGGTCGTGGAACTGCGTCTGGAGTGGTCCCAGCACGAGAGTTCCGCCAATGCCCACACCAGTGACGGTTACCGTCTGATCGCCGTCCTGGAATCCGGGCGCCGGCGCACCGTCGACGAGCACGACGGTGGCGGCACCCTGCGGGAGCTGGGCGAATGGCTGGCCGAGATCACGGGTGTCCCGCTGGCGGACGCCGTCCCCGGGTAGGTGTGCCTCCCCGCACCGGATCCGGCTCTCCCCCGTTCATGATTTCTCCCCCTGTCGCGTGACCGCCGCGGCAGCTTATCCCGACGAACCGGCCGGGATGGGGCACTTCGTTCCCCGCTCAGCAGCAACGGTCCCCCGGACGGCACGAGCGCCGGTCCAGGCGCCAGCGCTCGAACTCGCGCCGGCTCATCACCTTGGCGCTGGGCTCCAGCGCGATCCGGTGGGCGAGATACCGGTCGTAGTCCGACTCGCCCGTCAGCTCCCGCAGATACCAGGCGACCGCCCGCCCGCAGCGTCGCGCGAGCCCGAACAACCCGAGCCGCACGGGTAGCCGGAGCTCCAGGTGGGGCAGGTCAGGTGGGCGGCGGCCGTCCATGACCGGGTGGCCCGCCGTCACTCGTCGGGGCCCGCGAGCTCCGACGCATCCGGTGCGGGACCGGGCGACGACGGCGAACCGGTCGCCCCGAGCCAGCCGGGCTCCCCCGGCTCAGCTGCGCCGGCGTCGGGGCGGGAACCGGCACCCACAGCCGCGAGCTCACACCTGCGTGCTGATCGCGGCGCGAACAACCCGGACGGCGCCTCCAGGCGGGACAGTTCGAAGGGAGCTTCCGTCGAGGCCGTGACGGTCCGGGTGGTCACCGCCCGTCCGCACACGATCGCGGCATTGACGAGGACCACGATCACGAGCAGCGCGAAGACAGCGGCCAGCACGCCGTCCACCGTGGAGTTGGTGACGATCTGGCGCATCTGGCCGAGGTCCTTGGCGGGGGCGAGCACCTTGTCGGCGTCCAGGGCCGTGGAGTACTTGTCGCGCTGGGCGAAGAAACCGAGCTTGGCGTTGCCGGAGAAGATCTTCTGATAGCTGGCGGTGAGGGTGACGGCGGCGTCCCAGAGCAGGGGCAGCCCGGTGACCCAGGCGTACCGCAGCCGTCCGGACTTGACGAGGATCACCGTCCCCACCGACAGCGCGATCGCAGCCAGGAGTTGGTTGGCGATCCCGAACAGCGGAAACAGCTGGTTGATGCCGCCGAGCGGGTCCGAGACCCCGACCCACAGGAAGTACCCCCAGGCGAGGACGACGACCGCGCTCGCGCTCCACACGCCGGGCTTCCAGGTCGTGCGCGCGAAGGGCTTCCAGACACTGCCGAGCATGTCCTGCAGCATGAAGCGCCCGACCCGGGTGCCTGCGTCCACCGTCGTCAGGATGAACAACGCCTCGAACATGATCGCGAAGTGGTACCAGAAGGCCTTGAGGGAGCTGCCGCCGACGAACTTCGCGAGAATCTCCGACATCCCCACGGCCAGCGTTGGAGCACCGCCCGTCCGGGCGACGAGGGTCTTCTCGTGCACCGCCGCCGCGGCACTCTGCAGTTGCTCGGGACTGATGGTGAAGCCCAGATTGGCCACGGCGTGGGACGCGCTCGTCACTGTGCCGCCCAACAACCCGGCGGGGGCGTTCATGGCGTAGTACAGACCGGGCTGGAGCAGGCTCGCCGCGATCATCGCCATCACGGCGACGGAGGACTCCATCAGCATCCCGCCGTAGCCGATCAACCGGATCTGGGACTCCTTCTCGATCATCTTGGGCGTGGTCCCGGACGAGATCAGGGAGTGGAAGCCGGAGAGAGCCCCGCACGCGATCGTGATGAAGAGGAACGGGAACAGCGAGCCGGCGAAGACCGGACCGGTGCCGGAGGTGGCGAACTTCGTGATCGCCTCGTTCTGAAGCCTCGGCAGGGTGGCGACGACCCCGACCGCGAGCAGCCCCACCGCGCCGATCTTCACGAAGGTGGACAGGTAGTCCCGGGGAGCCAGCAGCATCCACACCGGGAGCACGGAGGCGACGAAACCGTAGATCACGAGCGCGACCACGAGTTGCCGGGGAGCGAGGGTGAAGGTGGCCGCCCACGACGAATCCGCCACCCACTTGCCCGCGACCAGCGCCAGCAACAGCAGGGCGACGCCGAGGAGGCTCACCTCGAGCACGCGTCCGGGGCGCAGGACCCGCAGGTAGACGCCCATGAGCAGGGCGATCGGGATGGTCCCGGCGATCGAGAAGGTGCCCCACGGTGAGCTGGCGAGAGCGTTGACCACCACCAATGCCAGCACCGCCAGGAGAATGATCATGATAGCGAAGACGGCGACGAGCGCGGCGATGCCGCCCACCACCCCGATCTCCTCCCGAACCAACCGCCCGAGGCTGCGGCCGTTGCGGCGCATCGAGAAGAACAGGACGGTCATGTCCTGGACGGCGCCGGCGAGGATCACGCCGAAGACGATCCACAGGGTGCCCGGCAGATATCCCATCTGTGCGGCGAGTACCGGGCCGACCAACGGACCGGCCCCCGCGATCGCCGCGAAGTGGTGGCCGAGCAGGACGCGCCGATCCGTGGGGTGGTAGTCCATCCCGTCGTTGAGTCGCTCGGCCGGGGTGGCTCGACGATCGTCGACCTCCAGGACGCGATGGGCGATCCAGCGTGCGTAGAACCGGTAGGCGATCACGTACGAGGCCAGTGCCGCCACGAGGAGCCACACCGCCGAGATGCGCTCACCTCGCTGAAGGGCCAGATAGCCCCAGGCGAGGGCACCGCCGACGGCGGTGGGTACCCAGATGAGGAGTCGGCGGTGATTCCGGGCGATCGGTGCTGCGCCGGGCGGCATCGTCATGATCGGATCCTCCCATCGGGGCGATCGCCCCTCTTGATATCGTATGTCACCTTTGCGCAGCGACGATCCGGGCCGCAATGGTCACCTGCGAGGCATTCCCGGGGGGCCAGGGGGCACGGCGGTCCTGCGGAAGACATCCGGAAGGAGCAGCGTCAGCACTTCGGGACTTCCGGGTTTAGCTGGATATGCAGGGATACCGGTGCGATCATCGGGGTATGCCGGGAAAGATCCAGGAACCGTCCCCCGGAGCATCGGATCACGGCGAGCGGACGGGGCGGCCGCGGCAGGGACAGCGGGCGGACCGGCGTGCCTGGCCCGACGTGGCATCGGCGCAGCGGCTCGACGCGGACGGCGTCCTCGGCCTTCAACGCGCTGCGGGCAATCGGGTCGTGAGCGAGTTGGTGGCGGCCGTGACGAGCGGGAGCGGAGGACGCGCCGGGCCCGGCACCGTGAGTGTCTCGGGCACTGCCAGCGCATCGAGCGTGAGTGCGTCGAGCACGCCCACGGTGCAGCGAACGTCCTACACCGACGTCGTCGCCGCGCTCGACGACAGGGGGTGGATCTTCCACCGGGACGGTGACCACCAGAAGGCGTGGGGCATCCTCAACGGACTGAACATGGCCGACATGCTGGCCACGATGGAGGCGCTGAACGGCAGCGGGAACCTGGCCCGGCTCCTGGCGCACACCGGGGACGCGGTGTCGTTCAATCTCCCGCGCCTCCTCGTCGCCGCGCACGCCGTCCAGCTCAAGGTCCGAGGCGTGGACGTCGCGGGGCTCGGCACGTTGGCCGGGGAGATCGGGGCCGCGGGAAACCAGGTGGAGGACGTCGAGCGGTACCTCGGCGCCACCCCCGGCACCCTGGCCGGTCCGCTCTCGGGACTGGCCCCGCCAGGGACTGCCGGATCGGCCGCGGTGAACGCGGCGCTCAACCCGATCAGCGTGGGTTCGACCGGGATCTCCCTGGCCTGGGACGGCGATGGGACGACGGCCGCCCATGCGTCCAAGCGCAATCAGCTCAAGCGCGAGGTCACGGCGGCGCTGAAGGCGCACCTGCGCCGGGCCATGCCCAGCATCCGCCGTCTGGTCCGCGCACCCAAGCTGCCCATGACGGCCTTCGAGGGGGCGGGGCGGCAGGCGAAGCGTTTCGTGGACGCGATGTTCGGCACCTTCGCCAGCGGTTCCGCGCTGACCTCTGGCCAGCGTTCCGGCCGCGCCGCCTTCAACTTCACGGCCGGGACCAATCTGCTCGACGAGACGGATCCAGCGAGATACACCCCCAACCCCGACGACATCGCCACCTGGATCGCGGAGACGGACGGGGACGCCGCCGTCGCCCAGTCGCGACATCACTTCGACAAGGGCCGCAGCGCTGCGGAGCGGAACTTCCTGGCCACTGAGATCCTCGCGCCGTTCGTCGCCGCGAACCGCTCGGATCTGGCCAAGTACGACGCCTACGGGTTCGCCACGGCCGACCCGAACAGGCACACGGTGTGGACCGTGCCCGCTCTGGCCGGAGACACCCGCCCACGACCCGGAGGGGTGCCCTCCCCCGCCGAGCGGGCGGCCCGCTGGGCCGAGTGGCAGACGCTCGTGCACGAGTACATCCACACCCTCGAGCACCCGGCGTTCGGCGAGGCGACGCGAGGTCGGCGGGTGATGACGGAGGGATTCTGCGAGCTGTTCACCAAGTCCGTTCTCACCGCGGCGATCCCGGTCGCCCAGGCCGACGGCGATCCGACGCTGCGTGGCGGGGTCGAGGGAACCGACTCCGCAGGCGCGCTCTTCCCCGGATTTGCCGGCGTGCTGGTCGGCAACTACGACGCCGGCCAGTACGCCGACTATCTGGCAGGCGCCGAGGCGATACAGGCGGCGACGAGCCCCGCAGTAGTGCGCGCGGCGTTCTTCCTGGGGCATGTGGAGCTGATCGGGCTCACGCCGTCCGGCACCATGGCCGCGCCGACGACGGGACCCACGACTGCCGTGACCCCGCCGTCCGGGATCGCGTCCGTCTTCGCCCTGGCCACGATCACCGGTTCCACCAGCTCGGCGATTCTGGCCGCCAATCCGGGGCTCACCGCCACCGACCCGCTCCCGGGGTCGGTGCTGGTGCCCGGCACGAGCTATCACACCGTCGTGGAAGCGACCGAGACCAGACCCACCGGTGGGGTTCTGGACCGGGCCGTGGAGACTCCTGAGCAGATCGCGGCGTTCTACGGCGTGACCGGCGCGGATGTGCGGCGTGCGAATCCCGGGGTGAACTGGGCCACTGTGCGTGCCGGGGCCCGCATCCTCGTCCCGGTGCACGCCTGAGTCGAGGCAGAGGACGAAGGAGGCCGGATGAGCGAGCCGGACGCCCGGGTCGAGGGGCTGCGCACGGCGCTGGCGGAGTTGCGGGTCGGCGCGCTCGACCGATGGATCCCCCTGCCTCCCGATGCCACGAAGGCTGAGCTGGAGGCGGCGCTGGGGGCGATCCCGTCGAGCGTTCCCGGCTGGCTGCTCCGTCAGCCCGCCGAGCAGGTGAGCCTGCCGGGCGGCCCGGGGGCACCCCACGGCATCACGGTGTGGTTCCAGCAGGAGATCCTCACCCTGGTGGAGGCCCGTGACGTCCGCCCGACCGCAGCCGTGACCGACCTCCTCGGCCCGGCGCCGGAGCGTCTCGAGTCCGGCCTCGGGCCGTCGCTCGAGCAATGGCTCTACCCTGAGCGTGGCCTCATCCTCCACCTGTGTCCGGGCGAGGAGACGGCGCGGTATCTCTACGGGTTCGAGCAGACGGAGCTGGACGAACTGCGTCGCTCGCCGCTGAGGTTCGTCAGGCTGGAGCGTCGCCCGTTCCGCTGACCTAGGTGGGAGGCCAGGGAGGGGCCACCGCCGGCTGCTTCCCCGTTACCTGCAGAACTCCAGGCAGACTGCTCAGTCCGGGCGACGTCCCCAGGACGAGATCAGCAGTGCCAGCCCGCCCTCACGCCGAGCCGGTCGAAGTGCCCCCGCGGGACACCGTCGAACAGCTCGGCCAGCCAGGTGAACCGCTCGCCCGCCTCCGTGCGGGCGTTGTCGAGCAGGTAGCGGTGCTCCGGGGCAGACTCGGGGCCTCCGGTGACGGGGGCCTGGCTCCGGCCGATCAGGCAGACCCCTCCCCCTCGGCGCGGGGGACGTCTGCTCATCCGGGACCTCGCTGTCTCGACGTACCCCGGCCGTCTTGCCGCCTGGCCGCGTTGCGCCAATTCGCACGCCAGGCCCGGGCAGGACGGATTCACCCCGAGCAGCTGCCGGGTAGGCGGGCAGTAGGTGGGCGGCCCGGCGCGTGTCGGGGCGGCGATATCCCCTGTTCGGAGCGCCCACGAGGGCCACCTGCTCGAGAACCCGAGGGTCTCCGGCTCGCGAGTGAGCCCCGCCCGCGGGTCATCTGCTCGAGAAGGCCCGCCCTGCGGCCGGCGACGGTACCGTGATCCGGGGAGGGGATTCGATCATGACAAATTGGGCCGATCCGATCGGTGTCTGGCGCCTGCGCCTTCTCGACACCACTCGCTGTCCTGCCTGCGGCGTCGTGCTGGCAAAGTCCACCTGCGGGGCCTGTGGGGTGTCCCTCGCGGGGGCGGCCGGTCAGAGTCTCTTCGATCTCAGCGCGCAGGCGGCCGAGGCATTGCAGCGTCGGGACGAACTGCTCGACCGGCTGCGTGCCGAAGCGAGCGCTCGGCGCGCCGGATGGCCGCAGATCCCGGTTCCGCCGCCGGGCGTGGGGCCGTTCGCCGCCCCCGGTGCGGCCCCGATCATGACTCCGCCACCGGTCCCCGGGGCACCCTCAGTGCCCGGTGCGGCGCCGATGGCGCCTCCGCCCTCTGCTCCCGGTGCACCGTCCGGACCCGGCGCCGTGCCCGGCACACTCCCCGCCCCCGGCGCGGGGCCGATGGCGCCTTCTCCTTCTGTTCCCGGTGAGCCCTCCGGTCCCGGGGTGGGACCGGCCACCCACACCTACTGGGACGCCCGGCCGGAACTCCCCCCGACTCCCGCCCAGCCGTCGCTGTTGGCGAGGATCGGCGTCCAAGGGGTTCTCGTCGCCCTGGGCGGCCTGCTGCTCGCGGTGTCCGGGATCGTCTTCCTCGTCTTCGCCTGGGACCGGCTCTCGCTCGGTGGGCGGGCAGCCATCACCGGCGGCATCACCCTCTGCGCGATGGCGGGCGCGGCCTGGCTGCAGTCGCGCCTCGCAGAGACCGCCGAGGCGATCGCGGTGATCGCCGCAGTGCTCATCCTCGGCGATGCCTGGGCGGTGCGGGCGACCGGGTTGTTCGGGGCCGACCGTCTGGACGCAGCGGGCTACTCCGCGTTCGCCTGCGTGGTCTGCGCGCTCGTGCTGCTCCCCTGGGGCGCCCGATGGCGGCTGAGCACCGGCACGATCACCGCATGCCTGCTCGGCCCGCTGGCACCCGTGCTCGCGGGGGTGTGGCTCGCCCCGAGTCGTGGGGTCGAACCTGTCGCGCGGGCGGCTGTTCTGGGACTGATCGGCGGTGTCGCGGTGACCATCGCCCGCCGGGTGGCACCCGACCACTGGACGGCGGAACGGGAGCTGCTGCGGGCGGTCGCCGTGGGCATGATCGGGGCGTCGCTGCTGGCCACCCTGGTCGTGACGCCGTGGCCGGGCAGTACCGCGCTCCTGTTGGTCCTCGTCGCACTCGTCTCCGCAGCGCAGGTGGGCTGTGACCGATCGGTGCGCTGGCTGCAGGACACCTGGTCCTTCGTGGCCGGGGCATCGGTGGCCCTGGCCGCCGCCAGCCTGACGCGGATGGCCCTGGAGAGAGGCGGGATCCCGGATCGGTGGCTCATGGCCACCGCGCCCGCGGCGGCAGCCGTGGTGGCGCTCGGCTTGACCGTCGCGGTCCACCGCACGGATCCCGGGCGCGATTCCGGCGCCGTGCCTCGCTCAGGCCCCGTCGCCGGTGCCATCCCCGGTGCCGGCGGTCCGCTGACCGTGGGCGGGCTCTTGCACCGCGCGGCCGAGGCGGCGCGTGCGGTGGCCGTGGTGATCGCCGTCCCGGCGGGGGCGACGGTAGCGGCGCTGGTGATCTGGACGGCGTCCCGTCCCGTCCCGCCGTGGCGCTGGCATCCCGGTAGCCCGCTCGGGGGGCACCTCACCCGCAGCATCACGGCCTCGTGGTCCCAGGCCCACCTGGCCGCCGTCCTCGGGCTCCTCGCCCTGGCCCTGCTCACGGCCGTGTCCCGACCCGGTCGTTGGACCGTCGTGGTTCCCGCGAGCGTGGGTCTGGCCATGCTGGGGGCGCCCCTGCAGCCCAGTCTCCCCGTGGCGGTCGTGGTACCGCTGCTCGTGCTCGTCGCGGTGGTCGCCGGGGCGGTCAGCGAACGGGTCGGTGGACGGGCCGCGAGCCTGCGGCGGACCCTGTTGGCGGTCGCGAGCGTCGCCGGCACGCTCGCCGTCGTGTTGTCCTGGTCGGTGCGAGAGCTGTCCGTGCCCACGACGGTGGTCGGCATCGCCGCCCTGTTGCTGGCCAGGCGACTCGTGGCGCGGCCGGTCCGGACGGCGCTGTTCGCCGTCGCGGTCGCCTCCACGACGGTGGCGGCCGGCGGGCTCGCCGGCCTCCTGGGTGCGGCGCCCGTCGACCAGTTCTGCGTCGCCGGGGTCCTGGGTTCCCTGCTGGCCGGGACGTTGACGAGTCTGCCCGCGGCGTGGTTGTTCGCGACCGAGGACGGCAGGAGCCAACGCCTCGCCGGTCTGGTCGCCGGCCTGGTCGCCACGGCGGCGGGGCTGGTGGCCGCGGTGGCGTGGGACCCGAATGGCGCGACCGGCAGCGGGCACGCTGCGTGGTACGGCCGGCTCGCCGCTTTGCTGGGCAGCCTGACGATCGCCGCCGTCGCGAGCCTGGCCCGCCGTCCCGACGGTGGTGCCCCCGCAGGCCCCCAGATGCCCGTCATCGCGGCCCGGGGACTCGCCTGCCTGGTGACGGTCACTGCCGTGACGGGGACGGCCGCGCTCACCGGCTCGACGGACGAGCCCATGGCCGGAGCACTCGCCGCAGCCGGAAGCGTCCTGCTGGTGGCGCTGTCAGTGGTGCTGGCGGGTCTGAGGTCCCCCGCCGATCCGCGGCGCCTACCGGCCGAGCTCGGGACGGCGGTCGCGGCCGCACTCACTCTCGCCGGAGCCACGAGCTACGGCGCCGGGAAGTCCTGGCTGTGGCTGGTCTGGCTGCTGCTCGGGGTCGCGGTCACCGCTGATGCCGTGTCCCCCGATCGGCGCCGCGTCGGCTGGGTGGGCTGGTTGCTGCTCACCGGGTCGACCTGGCTGCGGCTTCACGATGCCCAGGTCGGCCTCGTCGAGGCGTACACCGTGCCGCCTGCACTCGCCTTGCTCGCAGTGGACGCGGTGCGCTACCGGCGGGACCGCTCCTCGGGCGCGGACAGCACGACGAGACAGGCCATGACGACGGGCGTGGGCGCGACGACGGGCGTGGGCTTGACGGCGAGAACGGCCATGACCGCAGGCACGAGCGCGACGACGCGGACCGGGCTGGCGCTGGCGTTGACGCCGAGCATTCTCGCCTGCGTCGGTGGGTCGGCGTGGCGTCCGGTGGCACTGCTCGCTCTCGGTGCGGCGGCGATCGCCGCCTCCGTCCTGGTGCCCCAGGCACGACGTCTCGCCGCGGTGCTTCTCGCCGCCGGCGCGGTGGTGGCCGCAGGGACGGGTGTGGTGCGCAGCCTCGCGGGAGTGGGCCGTGCCCACGATCTCGCCCCCTGGTGGAAGGTCGAGGCCTGGTCTCTCACCGCGGCGATGCTCCTGCTCCTCGCCGCGCTGATCCTCTGCCGGTACCTGCGCGATCGGGCGGTGCTCCTGCAGGGCACGGCGCTGATCCCCGCTCTGCTGCTCGCGGCCGGACCGACCCTTCTCGCCTCGTACCGAACGTCGTCGTTGTTCGCCGCGCACCGATCGGGGACGCCCCAGGCCCTGCACCGAACGGTGTCGTCCGCGGCGTCGACGGGATCCGTCGGGCGGGCCGCGCTCGTGCTCGTCGGAGCGGGTGTGCTCGCCACCGTCTCCGCCTGGCGACCGATTCCCGATCTGCTCACGGTGAGCCTGAAGTGGACCGCTTTGGGCACCTGCGGGTTGGCCACCCTGTGCGGCCTCGCCACGCACTCCGGGACGATCGAGGCCTGGGTGGTGCCGCTCGCGCTCGTCGTGTGCGCGCTCGGCCTGGTTGCCCTGCGTGAGCACCTGGAGGTGGGCTCGTGGCAGGCGCTCGGCCCCGGTCTGGCCCTGCTGCTCCTGCCGACCCTGGTGCTGGCGCTGCCCGGACACTCCGATTGGCGGATCGTCCTGCTGACCGTCGTTGCCGGTGCGATCACCGTGTCCGGAGTGGCCGCCCGTCTGCAGGCGCCGGTCGTGGGCGGTGCTGCTGTGCTCGCCGCTCACGCCGTGGCCCAACTCGGGCCGTGGGTGGCCCGAACGGCTTCCGGGTTGCCGCGCTGGAGTGTCCTCGCCGCCGTCGGGCTCACGCTGCTCGTGGTGGGCGCCACCTACGAACGCAGGCTGCGGGAGCTGCGCGCAGTCTGGGTGCGGCTCAGCGCGTTGCGGTGAGCATCGGGGCCGCCGGCGCCGATAAGCGTCGGCGGCCGGAGCGCGGATGAGGCCCGGCCGCGAGACCTGACGACAAGACGTGGGGCCGCGGCCCGGCGGGGAGACTTGCACCTGGGGACTCAGGTGTCGCGCGGACCGGGAGAGAGCTGCGGAAGCCCCCGCGAGTGCTCAGCGGACCAGATGTGCCCCGCCGTCGCACTCCAGGACGGTGCCGGTCGTGAAGCCGTTGACGGCGAGGTGGACGACGGCGGCAATGACATCGAGATCGATCTCACGGCCTTCCTCAGGGCCACTGTTGCGGCCGCGCAGGATCCGGACACCGCGCACCTGCTGCGCGCCCTCGCCGCGGAGGCTTCCCGTGACCCCAACCGGCCTCGGTCGTGCGAGACTTCATCGATTCCCGCCGAGGCCGACCTGGACCTGCTGATCGACCAGGTCCACGGGCTGTTCTGGTACCGACTGCTGCTCGGACATGCCCCGCTGTCGACCGGGACGGCGACCCTCGTGGTGCGGTCGCTGCTCGGCCGAGGCTGAGGACCGGCCGACGGGCTCAGGTTCCGGCTGTGCGCCACCTCCCACGTCAGGTGGCGCACCTCGCCGGACGGTGACCCTATGTCACAGAACCGCATCGACTCCACATCGGATCTGGGTCGGATCTGGGTCGGATTCCCGGCCTCTCCTGGGGTCTTGAGTTCCGCGCGAGACCCCACGATGGTCCGCAACCACCGCTCGGCGGTTCGGTCTTCACCATTTTGGTGGTCCCCGCACCGCGAAGGCGACGCAGATCACACGCCCTCCCCCCGAGAGGGGATTACTGGCTGCGTTTGTCTTGGCACCGAAAGTAGTCATCAGGGCTGCCGAGGGCGCCGTCAATTCAAGGTGATCACGGTAAAGATGTCGGTGGGAAGATTCGATGAGTAACAGCTCTTCTTCGCAGGAAGAATCCTTCGTCGATCACGAACCTCGACCGCACCGGCCAGATCCGTGTTCACTGGATGACGGTCCGGTACGAGGGTTGGTGGCGCCGGTGAGCTGTGGGCCGGCGGACGCTGGCTGGTTTCTCCGTCGAACAAGAACGGGCGACTGACGAAGTTCCGGTGATCGACAGGCGCGGTACCTCGGAAGCCGGCGGTCATCGAGCCGTAAAGGTGGGTCGGGTCGCCACGGAGAACGAAGATCGGTTCCACCGGAAGGCTGTCGAACAGTTCTTCACGATCACGGCTCCGGGGCGAGGTTTGCTCATGATCTGAACCATCACCTGGAAGGGGCTGGTTGTGTCGCGTCAGGTCCCTCCCGGCCGGCCCTTTCGATCGGTGGACGATCAGGTAGTCATGGTCACATTGCCGCGCACAATGGAATGTCGAACATTCCTGTGGATGTGTGATACCCGGAGGTGCCTCGATTGCGCGCCGGCCCAACGCGGGTCCCTGGGGCGGCGGGGTCGGCACACGAGAGACCTTCGAAGGGCCTCTGAGCTGCGAAACTCTGGACGGGTGAGCCCGTGGTCGATGATCAGCTGCGACCGATCGACGCCTACGCGGGCCGATCGCGGGGCCTCACCTTGACACCGGGGCGCGTGGTGGGCGCGAGGCTCACCTCGAGCCACGGTCTCCGCACGCTCCGGTCGAAATTCACAGAAGTCCTCCGGGGGGCGATGCGGAACGACGTCGGGATGCGCACGGAACTGCGGAGGATATGTCGCTGGCGCGCTGTTCCCCGCCGGTTCGAGGAAGGACTGATCTTCTCAATCACGTGATCATCGACTTCGATCCCGAAGGAGGGGTCGCGTACTCCTTCCGGCAACCGGTGCGGTCCGGGGAGAACACCACCTTTCGGTCTGGTTCTCCGTCGGGCGGGGCGAGTCGGTCAGTACCGCGAGCTCTCCCCCTCCCGATGAGCCGGAGAGTACCTTCGAGGTAGAGAAGCGATTCGATATCGCTGGATCGACAATCTTCTCACGTGTGATCATCGCCAGGAATCCCCCGGCCGGTGTCGGGAGAAAATGCGTTGGAACCGGTCCGCCGTCGTCGGCCTTCACTTGCCCTTGTCGTCTGTTCCTCGGCGAGGTCGAGCGTTTGCGGTCGGCCGCGGAGCGGTGACCTGATCGTTACCGTTCTGATCGTTGAAGCGTGATCGGGGCAGGGGCCACCTTCATACGGCGCGCTCCCTTCGTCGGAGCGCACTCAGACTGTCGAAGGAGCCAGATGATGTCCTCGAGAAAGCGCTGGATCCGTGCTGCCGCAGTTGTGGGGGCCGGTTCGCTGCTTCTTGCCGCCTGTGGCGGCGGCGGCAAGACCACACCCGGTTCCACCTCGAACGGCTCCGCTACCGGCAACTCCACTTCGACTCAGCCGATTACTCTGCGTGTTGCATACTGGGGTGAGTTCGGCTTCCAGCAGTTGCAGGCCGCCTACAAGGCTGTTGCGCCGAACGTGACCCTGAAGCTGGAGTCCGGCCAGTACGCGAACGTCAACGGCGATCTCCAGAAGTACCTGATCGCCAACTCCGGTGCGCCGGACGTCCAGGCCATCGACGAGGGCTACATCGTTCAGTACCGCAACGAGGCCCAGTACTTCGTCAACCTCAACGACATGCCGGGCGGCGCCGCCCACCAGTCGGACTACCTCCCCTGGAAGTGGAAGGAGTCCCTCGGCCCGAACGGTGAGCAGATCGGTTTCGGCACCGACATCGGTGGCCAGGCCATGTGCTACCGGACCGACCTGTTCAAGGCTGCCGGCTTCAAGACGGACCGTGAATCGGTCTCCAAGATGTGGTCGACGTGGGCGGACTTCGAGACCGTCGGCAAGCAGTACGTCGCCAGGACGGGCAAGAAGTTCATCGACAACGCGACGAACATCCTCAACCCGATCCTGGCCCAGCAGCCCGTCGGCTACTTCACCTCCGACGAGAAGCTGGCCCTCGAGGGTGGCCCGAAGACGGCCTGGGACCAGACCCTTCCCTTCATCACCGACGGCCTGTCCGCGAACATCGCGGCCTGGACGCCGCAGTGGGACGCCGGCTTCAAGAGCGGCTCGTTCGCCGTTCTCGCCTGCCCCGCGTGGATGATCGGTCACATCCAGGAGGCCGCTCCGACGACCTCCGGCAAGTGGGACATCGCCCAGATCCCCGGCGGTGGTGGTAACTGGGGTGGTTCGTTCCTGACCATCCCGAAGCAGAGCAAGCACGTGGACGCGGCGTACGCCTTCATCAAGTGGTTCACCCAGCCTGCGCAGCTGCTGCAGGTCTTCAAGACCGTCGGCAACCTGCCCTCGGAGCCGGTGCTGTACACCGACCCGAGCTTCACCAGCTTCACCAAGCCGTTCTTCAGTAACGCTCCGACCGGCGTGATCTTCGCGAAGACGGCGCAGAACCTGCAGCCGCAGTACCTCGGCAAGCTCAACGGCGCAGTCCGTACCGCCGTCCAGAACGTGATGCAGGCCGTGGAGGACGGTCACGTCAAGGCGGCTGACAGTTGGACCCAGGCCGTGGCTGCCGCCCAGAAGGCCACGGAGGGCTGACGTACCCCGTCGGTGATCTGCCTGGCGAGGTGGGAGACGACAGTCAGGCCTGACGTGATGCCTCCGCAAGCGTGGCGGGGGCGGGACCGGTCCTCGGACTCGGATCCCGCTCCCGCCACACGCGTGCCATGTCGATGGTGGGTGTGACCGAAGAGCTCTTCACACAAGGTGCGACGCGTCCGGCATCGGGTGAGGGCTGTCCGTGACGGTATGGATCTTCAGCAAGGACGCTCAGGGATGGTCAGTGGCGTCGATGTCGGCTTCTCCAGCCCTCGCGGCAAACAGGAACGCGTGCCACTCAGAGTGCGAGTAGGTCAACACAGGACCTTCAGGGTTCTTCGAGTCACGCACCTGGACGCCATCGTGGCCGACTCGCCACTCCACGCAGTCGCTGTTGCCACTCCGGCTGCTCTTTCGCCAGTTGCCCGGCGCTGGCACCCCGCTCATTGGCCCTCCCGTGGGCGTGCATCATGCCGACACACTGCGGCAATGATACTGCCATGACATGGTACGCCCCATTACTGCGGTTTAGTGGAAATGCGCCTCTCGGGATGACGAGAACCACCATTTGTGACCCAGGGCACGTGTCCTCGGGGCGACTGGTTCGATCGGCGAGGTTCGGAGGTGAGCCTCACGATCGAGGGCCCCGCCCCTTCCTCGCCCAGAGGAACGTCGTCAGCCCGCTGACGCCTGCCATGCCGACGGGCATGAGACCGGACCGTACGTTCGTCGATGCGGGCGCCCAGAGCACGACCCTCAGGACGACGACAAGGACCATGGCGCAAATGATGATCAAGACGGCTGCCTTTGCCAGGACGGACCAATCTTCGAGGACTTGGGCAATGATGTCGATCAATGTGAGATCCCTGTGTGCTTGTCCTCCCCCACTCCTACCCTTGGCGGGAGCACGAGGCGGTGCGCGCCTGACCTTGACCCCTGATGGTCGGGGCTGCGGGCCGTCAGGCGCAGCCGCCGACTGCCCCCCGGGGGTGGAAACCCCGTCCGGGAGTGGCGGGGTCGGCGTCAATACACCTTGATCCGGGCTGGGAGCCGCACCGGCTGACGTGTCCATGCCTCCCCCTTTGTGGATTGATCATGACACGATGGGCGGATG
>CAZOWW010000051.1:13018-37534 GCA_964583765.1 uncultured Kineosporiaceae bacterium | reverse complement strand
CGGACTCGACCCCTGGTTCGACTTACCGTGCCCCTGGTTCGACTGAACCGACGACGCCTCCTCGGCGCGTCCCGGACGCCTCTCGCCGGCCCCCGGCTGCTCCTCGGACCGGTCCAGCGGGCCTCCTCGATCGGACCCGGCGTTTCCCGTCGATCAGGCTCCCGAGTCTCCTCGGTCGGGCCCAGGACACTCGGCAGGCCCCGGTGAGACGGCGGGACTCCCGTGGCTCGTCCAGGTTCGGGACGTCTGGGCGGGTCGGGCTTCGGGGACGGACCCGTGGTGGCGGTAGGCTTGCCACGGAACCGGCGCCCGCGCGCCCGGCACCGTGCAGTCAGCCCCCCTCGGCTCGGCCGCCCATGAGTCGACCGCGGCCTCGGCGTGAAGGCACGACGTACCGACTGCAACCCGCACCACCCGCCTGCTCTCCACGGCCTGTCCCTGACGGGGTGGTGCCGTATACCGACTGCGAGGAACCATGGGCTCCGTAATCAAGAAGCGCCGCAAGAGGATGGCGAAGAAGAAGCACCGCAAGCTGCTTCGCAAGACGCGCCACCAGCGTCGCAACAAGAAGTAGGTCGCTCGGGTCCGCTGCGGTCGTACCGGTTCCGCGAGGAGGTGCCATGGGCCGTCCCGGCCCGGCCTGCGGAACCGTGCGCGGCCTCGGTGGGACCCCTGCCCATGGCCTCCGAACCCACCCCGGCGTCTCCGTGACGTCCGGGGTGGTCGTCGTGCCCGGGCGGCTCGTTCCGCGACGGCTGGCCGGCACCTCCGGTGCCGGCTCGACCTGTGGCGGACGCCGATGAGCGCCCCCGAGGTGATCCCGATCGAGGGCGGCCGACCGTTCCGTGGCGAACCTGGCGAACCTGGTGAACGCTCCTCGCGGGCGCCCCAGGCCCGGCACGGATCTTCCGCGTCGGCTGGTGCGTTCCTCCCCGGGCCGAGGAACGAGACCCGGGCGGAGACGCCCGCCCGGACCGGGACCGACTTCGAGCCCGAACCCGAGCCCGACCTCGGGACGGAGGACCGCGCCACCGAGGCTGACCTCGGTCCCGAGCTCGGGACCGATGTCGACACAGAGACCGAGACAGACTTCGGCACCGGGACCGATTTCGGCACCGAGTTCGGGCCGGCGGTCTCGGTCCTGACGTCGTCCTTCGGGCAACTGCTCGCGGCGGTGGAGCGCCGGCTCGATGCGGTGGCCGACCTGGCCGAGCGCCGCCTGTCCGGGGAACGCGGGGACGACGAGTTCGGGTTCGACCGCGAGTTCGTCGAGTCCGTGACCCTGCCCCTCCTGCGCCCGCTCTACCGCTCCTGGTTCCGCGTGGAGGTGCGAGGGATCGAGAACCTGCCCGTCGAGGGCGGGGCGCTCGTGGTGTCCAACCACGCGGGCACGATCCCGCTCGACGCGTTGATGCTCCAGGTGGCGGTGCACGACGAGCACCCGGCCCACCGCTTCCTGCGCATGCTCGCGGCCGATCTCGTCTTCGAGACGCCGATGCTCGGGGAATGGGCCCGGCGGTCCGGCGCCACGTCGGCGCGGAGCGCGGTCGCCGAGCGGCTGCTCACCTCGGGTGAGGTGGTGGGCGTCTGGCCGGAGGGCTTCAGGGGCATCGGCAAGCCGTTCCGGGAGCGCTACAAGCTGCAGCGGTTCGGCCGGGGCGGGTTCGTCGCCACCGCCTTGCGCACCCGCGTCCCGATCGTGCCCTGCTCGGTGATCGGTTCCGAGGAGATCTACCCGATCGTCGGCGACCTGCCGGGGATCGCACGGCGTCTCGGCCTGCCGTACCTGCCGATCACCCCGACCTGGCCGTTGCTCGGAGTCCTGGGGCTGGTGCCGCTGCCCAGCAAGTGGCTGATCGAGTTCGGCGCGCCCGTGGACCTCTCCGAGCACCCGGAGAGTGCCGCGGACGACCCGCACCTCGTCTTCGAACTGAGCGATCGCGTACGCCGCACGATCCAGGAAACCCTCTACGAGCTGCTCCTGCGCCGCCGGGCGATGTTCTCCTGAGGCGGCACCGGTTCTCCTGCGGGATCACCGGGTTCTCCTGCGGGATCACCGGGTTGACGACCCCCGCCGTCGTGGACGGTGGCAGCGCCGGACCGCGGCGACGGCCACGGTCGCCGCGGTCGCACCGGCGCCGGTGGAGGCGGCCGCCCGCAGGCCGATCCCGAACGCGCGCCGTCCGGTGCGGAAGTCCCGGACGATCCAACCGCGGGACTCGGCGAGCGCGCGCAGGCGACGGTCGGGGTTGACCGCGCACGGGTGGCCCACCAGTTCCAGGAGGGGGATGTCGTGCGCGGAGTCGCTGTAGGCCGCGCATCGTGCCAGGTCGAGGCCCTCCCGTTCGGCCAGCTCGCGCACGGCTCGGGCCTTGGCCTCGCCGTGCAGCGCCGGTCCGGTCAGCCGCCCGGTGTAGATGCCGTCCACGCGCTCGGCCACCGATCCCAGCGCCCCGGCGAGTCCCAGCTTGCGGGCGATCACCTCGGCCACCTCGACCGGGGTGGCCGTGACGAGCCAGACCGGTTCGCCTGCGGCCATGTGTGCCCGGGCCAGGGATCGCGTGCCCGGCCAGATCTTGCGGGCCATCAGTTCGTCGAAGACCTCTTCCCCGACCCGCGTGAGCTCGCTCACGGAATGGCCGGCCACGAAGCCGAGGGCGAGCTCACGCACGTGGGCCAGATGGTCGAGATTCTCGCCCAGCCACCGGAACCGCAGATGGTGCCGGGCGAACCTGAGGATGTCCCGCGCGGTGAAGAACCGGCGCCGGTAGAGGCCGCGCGCGAGGTGGAACAGCGATGCCCCACGCATGATCGTGTTGTCGACGTCGAAGAAGGCCGCCGCTCGGAGCGGGGGCACCGGCGCGCCGGCCTCCGTGGCCGTGGCACTGGCCTCCTGGGGATCCAGGTCGCTGCCGGAGGGCATGTCGCCACTCTAGTCACTTCACCGCTCACTCATTGTGATCAAATGAGGCCGGGCGCGTTGGCGCGCGGCCGAGCGGGGAGCGACCCTAGTCTGGAAACGTGTCCAGAATCACGCTCATCGGCAAGCCTGGCTGCCACCTGTGCGAGGCCGCCCGGGAAGTCGTCGCGCAGGTCGCGTCCGAGGTCGGTGTCGCATGGCAGGAGCTCTCGATCCTGGACGACCCAGCACTCCACGCCCGATACGGCGAGATGATCCCCGTTGTCCTGGTTGATGGTAGACAGCATGATTTCGGGCGGGTGGACGCCGGCCGACTACGGGCAGCCCTCGCGGGGCGCCGGACCTGGTTGCGGCGCCCTTGACTTTGTGCGCACGTGCACCTGTGCCTACTCTGGTCGACGAACCCCCAGGCCCCCGCAGGAGACCGGCGACGCTGTGACCACGCCCCGACCCGATCGGCACGACCGACGGGCGCAGCCGTTGCGTCTTGGTATACCCGATGCCACAGTCGCACGGCTTCCGGTGTACCTGCGTGCATTGTCGAATCTCGCCGAGGCCCAGGTACACACAGTGTCATCCGAGGATCTCGCCGCCGCGGTCGGGGTCGGATCGGCCAAGCTCCGCAAGGACCTCTCGCATCTCGGTTCGTACGGGGTCCGGGGCGTGGGCTACGAGGTGGACTACCTCGTCTACCACATCTCCCGGGTGTTGGGCCTGACCCAGGACTGGCGGGTGGTGATCGTCGGTGTCGGCAACCTCGGGCACGCGCTCGCCAACTACGGCGGATTCGCCTCCCGCGGGTTCACGGTGGTCGGTCTGCTGGACGCCGACCCGGCCGTGATCGGCCAGTCCGTGGCCGGCCTGACCGTCCGCCCGGTGGCCGAACTCGAGGACGTCGTCCATGCCGAGGTCGCCCAGATCGGCGTCGTCGCCACCCCCGCGGAGGTCGCACAGCAGGTCTGCGACCGGCTCGTCGCCGCCGGCGTGGGCAGCGTGCTGAACTTCGCGCCCTGCGTGCTGGCCGTGCCCGACAGCGTGATGGTGCGCAAGGTTGACCTGTCGACCGAGCTGCAGATCCTCGCCTTCCACGAGCAGCGGCGCGCAGTCACCGATGCCGCCGACGAGGAGCGGGAGGTGGCCTCCCGATGAGCGTCCTGGTGATCGGACTGTCCCACCGCAGTGCCCCGCTGCCGGTGCTGGAGGCGGTCGCGCTGGGTCCGGCCGAGATCGCCGACCTGGACCGAGCCCTGGTCGCCTGCGCGCACGTGGCCGAGGCCGCGGTCCTAGCCACCTGCAACCGGCTGGAGGTCTACGCCGAGGTCGCCACCTTCCACGGCGCGGTCGCCGAGATCACGCGCGAACTCGCCCGGGCCACCGGTGTTCCCCGGGACGAGCTGACCGCTCACCTCGTGGTGCACTACGAGGAGGCGGCGGTCGCGCACCTGTTCTCCGTGGCCTGCGGCCTGGAGTCGATGGCGCTGGGGGAGCGGCAGATCCTCGGCCAGGTGCGCACGTCGCTGGCGACGGCCCAGGAGAGCATCACGCCCGGGGGTCCGCTGGGACTGCTGCTCCGGCACGCGCTGCACGTGGGCAAGCGGGTGCACTCCGAGACCGATCTCGACCACGCCGGGCACTCCCTGATGGACGCCGGCCTGGCACGGGCGGTGGAGGTCCTGGGATCCCTGGAGACCGTGGACGCCCTGGTGGTCGGTGCCGGTGCGATGAGCGCCCTCGCCGTGGCCGGTCTCGCCAAGGCGGGCGTGGCCTCGGTGCGCGTGACGAACCGCACCCCCGAACGGGCCGAGCGCCTGGCCGCCTCCGTGGGCGGCACCACCGTGCCCTTCGACTCGTTCGCCTCGGCCCTGGCCGATGCCGATCTGGTGCTCTCCTGCACCGGCGCGCCCCGCCCGGTGGTCGAGCTGGCCTGGGCGCGGGCGGCCTGGCAGGCCCGTGGCGGGGCCGCGCAGGTGTACCTCGACCTCGCCCTACCCCGCGACGTGGCCGCCGAGGTCGCCGGGCTCTCCGGGATCGTGGTCGAGGACCTGGCCTCCCTGGGTGCCCACCTCGCGCAGGACCCGGCCGCGGTGGATCTCGCCGGCGTGCGTGCCGTCATCGCCGAAGAGGTCACCGCGTTCCTGGCCGGTCGGCGGGCGGCCCTGGTCGCACCCACCGTGGTGGCCCTGCGCAGCCGTGCCGAGGCCGTGGTGAGCGCCGAGCTCGCCCGCCTGGAGGCGAGGCTGGGCACGGTCGACGAGCGGGTGCGCACCGAGGTGGCCCAGACCGTGCACCGGGTCGTGGACAAGCTGCTCCACACCCCGACCGTGCGGGTGAAGGAGCTGGCCGGGGCGGCGCCGAACGGCTCGTACGCCCAGGCCCTGCGTGATCTTTTCGACCTGCCCGCGGACCACCCCGAGGCGCTCGGCGCCGAACTGAGAGGAACCGCGGTGATCGGCGTTGTCCGGGAGAACGAGGCCGTGCGCACCCCGCGCTACCGGCCGGTGAACCTGCGTGTCGCCACCCGGGGCAGCCGGCTGGCCCTGGCCCAGGCCCGTGCGATCGGCGAGCGGATCGCCGCCCGGGACGGCGTGGGGGTGGAACTGGTCGAGGTGACCACCGCCGGTGACGTCTCCCGCCGGCCCCTGGCCACGATGGGCGGGCGCGGGGTCTTCGTCGCCGCGGTCCGCGAGGCGCTCCTGGACCGCGGCTCCGAACTGGATCTGGCCGTGCACTCGCTCAAGGACCTGCCGACCACCCCGTACCCGGGGCTGGTCGTGGCGGCGGTGCCGGCCCGCGAGGACCCGCGCGACGCGCTGGTCGCCCGGGACGGGCTGTGCCTGGCCGACCTGCCGCCGGGATCGCGGGTGGGTACCGGTTCGCCCCGGCGGGCCGCCCTGCTGCGGGCGCTGGATCCCTCGTTGGAGGTCGTGGGCATCCGCGGCAATGTCGACACCCGCCTGCGCCTGGTCGCGGATGGCCGGCTCGACGCCGTGGTGGTGGCCCATGCCGGGCTGATCCGGCTGGGTCGGGCCGACGAGGCCACCGAGGTCCTGGATCCTGCCCGCATGATGCCGGCGCCCGGTCAGGGTGCGCTGGCCCTCGAATGTCGGGACGGCGACGAAGCCGTCCTGGCGCGACTGGCCGCGGTCGACGACCCGGCCACCCGCACGGCCGTCACGGCCGAACGTGCCCTGCTGGCAGCCCTGGAGGCCGGCTGCTCAGCGCCCCTGGGGGCACATGCGGAACTGGTGGAAGGTGCCGAGGGCACCTCACTGGTCCTGCACGCAGTCGTTGCCTCCGTGGACGGCCACCCGGTGCTGCGCCACTCCGCCTCCGCACTCCTGGGGTCGGAACCGTGGACGGCACAGGCCCAGATCCTGGGCGCGGGTCTCGCCGCCGAGCTTCTCGCCGCCGGTGCCGGGAAGTTGGTGGTGCGACAAGACGCGGGGCTCACCCAAGCCCCGATCTCCATCCTTGTACAAGGAAGTGAGCAGTGAGCGCGAGCCGCATCCGCACAAAGACTCCAGGGCAGGTCGCGTTCGTCGGTGCCGGTCCCGGCGATGATGGCCTGCTCACCCTGCGCGCCGTGGAACGTCTGGCTGCGGCCGACGTCGTGGTGCTCGATCAACTGCCGCGCGGTGATCTCGTGTCCCGCTACTGCCCGGCCGGGGTCGAAGTACTGGACGTCGGCTTCGGTGAGGACGGTCAGCCGCTCACCCGTGCCACCCGAGCGAAAGCGGTCGTCACGGCCGCCCGCGACGGTCGACGGGTGGTGCGCCTGATGGACGGCGACCCGGGCACCTTCAACGGTCTCGCCGAGGAGATCACCGCCTGCCGCAAGGCGGAGGTGCCCTTCGAGGTGGTCCCCGGGGTGTCCGCGGTGAGCGCCGTACCCGCATACGCGGGCGTTCCCCTGACCCCGCCCGGGATCACGGACGTGCAGGTACTGCACGCCCCTGACGAGACCACGGACTGGGCCGGTCACTGCTCGCCGTCCAGCACCGTGGTCGTGCTGGGCACGGCCGACCACGTCGTCGAGTCCGCCCGTGGCCTGGTCGAGGCCGGTCGGGACTCCTCGACGCCGCTGATCGCGACGTCCCGCGGGACGACCGTGCACCAGCGTTCGGTGATCACCACCCTCGGTGACGCCCCGGCCGTGCTGTCCAAGGCCCGGCTGGAACGTCCCGTGATGGCGGTCATCGGGGAGGCGGTGCACTACCGCGACCTCGGGTCGTGGTTCGAGACCAAGCCGCTCTTCGGCTGGCGCGTGCTGGTGCCCCGCACCAAGCAGCAGGCGGGGCCGATGGTCACCGCACTCGCCGAGCACGGCGCCGTCGCCGAGGTTGTGCCGACGATCTCGGTGGAGCCGCCCCGCACGCCGCACCAGATCGAGAAGGCGGTCAAGGGCCTGGTCACCGGTCGGTACGAGTGGATCGGCTTCACCAGCGTCAACGCCGTGCGCGCGGTACGGGAGAAGTTCGAGGACTTCGGGCTGGACGCGCGGGCCTTCTCCGGGCTCAAGGTGGCCGCGGTGGGCGGGGCGACCGCCGCCGCGCTGCGTCAGTGGGGGATCGAGCCGGATCTGCTGCCCTCCGGGGAGCAGTCCGCGGTCGGTCTGCTGGAGGTCTGGCCGCCCTTCGACGAGGTGCTCGACCCGATCAACCGCGTGTTCCTGCCCCGGGCGGACATCGCGACGGACACCCTCGTCGCGGGCCTGCAGAAGGTCGGCTGGGAGGTGGACGACGTCACCGCCTACCGGACCGTGCGCGCCGCCCCGCCGCCCGCCGAGATCCGCGAGGCCATCAAGACCGGCCAGTTCGACGCGGTCGTCTTCACCTCCTCCTCGACCGTGCGCAACCTGGTCGGGATCGCGGGGAAGCCGCACCCGACCACGGTCGTCGCGTGCATCGGTCCGGCCACGGCCAAGACCGCGGAGGAGCACGGGCTGCGGGTGGAGGTCCTCGCCAGCGAGTCCACCGCCGAGTCCCTGGTGCAGGCCCTGGCCGACCACGGTGCCGCCATGCGACTGGGCGCCGTGGAGGCCGGGGAACCGGTGCTGCGGCCGAGCCAGCGCAAGGGTGCCGCACGCAGGTCCGCGAGATGAGCACGCCGGACGGTTCCTCGCGGGCCGTCCGGCCCGAGGCGAGCAGTCCGGACGGCGGTTTCCCCGCCGTCCGGATGCGCCGGTTGCGGGCGACGCCCGGCATGCGCCGGCTGGTCGCCCAGACCCGCCTGCACCCGGCGGATCTCGTGCTGCCGTTGTTCGTGCGCGAGGGGATCGACACTCCGGTGCCGATCGCGTCGATGCCCGGCGTCGTCCAGCACACCCGGGACTCACTGCGGGCCGCCGTGGTGCGGGCGGCCGAGGCCGGGGTCGGCGGGGTGATGTTGTTCGGGGTGCCCGAGCACAAGGACGCTCGCGGCAGCGGCGCCACGGACCCGCAGGGGATCCTGACGAGCGCGGTGCGGGACGTGGTCGCCGAGGTCGGGGACGGCTGCGTGGTCATGGCCGACCTGTGCCTGGACGAGTTCACCGACCACGGTCACTGCGGCGTGCTCGACGCGGCCGGGCGGGTGGACAACGACGCGACCCTGGCGCGCTACGCCGAGATGGCGCTGGTGCTGGCGCGGGCCGGGGTTCACGTGGTGGGGCCCAGCGGCATGATGGACGGCCAGGTCGCCGCCGTCCGGGGTGCCCTGGAGGCCGAGGGACACCACGACGTGGCGATCCTCGCCTATGCCGCCAAGTACGCCTCCGCCTTCTACGGACCCTTCCGGGAGGCGGTCGCCTCCAGCCTGACCGGGGACCGGCGGACCTACCAGCAGGACCCCGGCCGCTCCGACGAGGCGCTCCGCGAGGTGCTCCTGGACGTGGCCGAGGGTGCCGATCTGGTGATGGTGAAACCCGCGCTGAGCTACCTGGACGTCGTGGCCCGGGTCGCCGCCGCGGTCAGCGTGCCCGTGGCTGCCTACCAGGTTTCCGGCGAGTACGCCATGATCGAGGCAGCGGCCGCGCGCGGCTGGATCGATCGCGAACGCTGCATCGAGGAGACGGTGACGGCCGCGCGTCGTGCCGGAGCAGGGATCGTGCTCACGTACTGGGCCGGCGAACTCGCCCTTCGTCTGGCCGGATGATGAACGGACGGGGTGAGAATGGCGGACGAGACACGTCGGGGGAGCGAACAACAGACTGCCGCGGTCCAGGAACCGCGGTGGCTCGATGACCACGAGCAGTCGGTGTGGCGGTCGTACCTGTACGTGATGCGCCTGCTCAACGAGCGGCTGCAGCGCCAACTGGTCGAGGACAGCGACCTCTCCCTGGCGGAGTACGACATCCTCGTCCACCTCTCCGAGGCCTCGGGCCGGTCGCTGCGCATGTCCGAGCTGGCCGAGCGGGTGGTCAACTCCCGCAGCAGGCTCACGCACACCGCGGCCCGGTTGGAGTCCCGGGGCCTGGTGATCCGGGAGACCTGTCCGGACGACGGCCGCGGCGTGCTCTGCCGGTTGACCGAGGAGGGATTCGCGATCCTGGACGCGGCTGCGCCCGGGCACGTGGAGGCCGTCCGCGAGGCCCTGTTCGACCCGCTCACCGTGGAACAGGTGGCCGCTCTGGGCGAGGTCATGGCCCTTCTCCGGGCCCGCCTGCGCGAGCTGTAGGCCGAGCAGGACTGCGAGACTGGGCCGGTGAGCGGATCCACGGCGCCCGTGCCCCCGACGACGTCCTCCCTGCCCTCGACGCCACCACCGTCCTCGGGGCCGCAGTCATCGGCGTCGCCGGCCCCGGCGATCCCGTACCCCGTGGAGGCTCCGGCCAGCCAGGAATGGTTCGAGCGTGCGCTCGCGGTGGTCCCGGGCGGGGTGAACTCGCCGGTGCGGGCCTTCCGCGCGGTGGGCGGTACGCCGCGGTTCCTCGTGCGCGGGCAGGGTCCCCACGTGTGGGATGCCGACGGACGGCGGTACGTCGACCTGGTCTGCTCGTGGGGACCGCTGATCCTCGGGCACGCGCACCCCGCGGTGGTCGAGGCCGTGCAGCAGGCGGCGGCCCTGGGCTGCTCGTTCGGGGCGCCCACCCGCACCGAGGTCCTGCTCGCCGAGGAGATCGTGGCGCGGGTCGCCCCGGTCGAGCAGGTGCGCCTGGTCTCCTCGGGCACCGAGGCGACGATGAGCGCGATCCGCCTGGCCCGGGGCTTCACCGGCCGTCCGCTCGTCGTGAAGTTCGCGGGGCACTACCACGGGCATGTGGACGCCTTGCTCGTCTCGGCCGGATCCGGTGTGGCCACCCTCGCCTTGCCGGACACCCCGGGCGTCACCGGCGCCGGAGCCGCGGACACGGTGGTCCTGCCCTACAACGACGTCGCGGCGCTGGAGTCGGCGTTCGCGGCGCACGGCGACCGGATCGCCTGCGTGATCACGGAAGCGGCCGCGGGGAACATGGGCGTGGTGCCGCCGGAGCCGGGGTTCACCGCGGCCCTGCGCCGGGTGACGAGAGCCCGTGGGGCGCTGTTGGTCAGCGACGAGGTGATGACCGGGTTCCGGGTCGGTCCGGCCGGCTGGTTCGGCCTGGAGGGCCCCGCGGACGACGGCAGCGGGGTGCCCTCGGCCCCGGACCTGTTCACCTTCGGCAAGGTCATGGGCGGCGGTCTGCCCGCCGCGGCGTTCGGTGGGCGGGCCGACGTGATGGCGTGTCTGGCCCCGGCCGGTCCCGTCTACCAGGCGGGCACGCTCTCCGGGAACCCCCTGGCGACCGCGGCGGGACTGGCCACGCTGCAGGCCTGCACGGATGAGGTCTACCGGCACGTGGACCGGGCCGCGGGGCTGCTGGCCGGCGAGGTCGCCGCCGCGCTCGACGTGGCCGGGGTCCCGCACCGCCTGCAGCACGCGGGCAGCATGTTCAGCGTGTTCCTGGGCTCGTCCGAGCCCGTGCGCGACTACGACGACGCCCGCCGCACGGACACCGCGGCCTACCGTGCCTTCTTCCACAGCATGCTCGCCCAGGGGGTCTCGCTGCCGCCCAGCGCCTTCGAGACGTGGTTCCTCTCCGTGACGCACACCGACGACGTCCTCGACGAGGTGGTCGCGGCCCTGCCCGCGGCGGCACGGGCGGCGGCCGCGGCCCTCGGCTGATCGGTGCTGCCGGCCGGGCCTGAGCGCAGGCCCCGAGCGACGGTGTCCGGTCGTCGCACCCTGGCTGCCGGTCGGCTCCCTGTGGGGGCCGCCCAGGTGGGCGCGGGCCGTCCGGCGAGAACCCTCCCCGCGGAACTGGCAGGATCACCGACATGAGTGAGCGGACGATCGTGCACCTCCTGCGCCACGGCGAGGTCTTCAACCCCGAGGGAGTCCTGTACGGGCGGTTGCCGGGCTACCACCTGTCGGAACTCGGCCGGACGATGGCTGAACGGGCCACCGAGTACCTGCGGGAGCGCGACGTCACCGTGATCGTCTCCTCGCCCCTGGAACGTGCCCAGGAGACCGCGGCGCCGCTCGCCGAGGCGCTGGACCTGCCGGTGAAGCTGGACGACCGTCTCCTGGAGGCGGAGAACCACTTCGAGGGCATGGTCTTCGGCGTGGGGGACGGCTCGTTGCGACACCCCCGGCACTGGCCGCACCTGTACAACCCCTTCCGTCCGTCCTGGGGTGAGCCGTACCGGCAGCTCGCCGCCCGGGTACTCGCCGCCGCGCAGGACGCCCGGGCCGACGCGGCCGGACACGAAGCCGTGCTCGTGAGCCATCAGCTGCCCATCTGGATCGCCCGGTTGCAGGCGGAGGGGCGCCGCCTGTGGCACGACCCGCGCCGCCGGGAGTGCTCGCTGGCCTCGGTCACCTCGCTGCACTACCGGGACGAGGACCTCGACTCGATCAGTTACTCCGAACCGTCGGCCGACCTGCTGCCCGGGGCGGCCACCGTGCCGGGCGCGTGATCCCGGTGGTCTCCGGGCCGCGTCCTGCGGGGGAACGGACAGGCCTGCTGCGTGGCCTCACCGCGGCGGGGTTCGTCTGCTGCCTCGCGCTCCTGGTCGGGTGCTCGACGGGCGGCTCACCGAACTCGGGGGTCGCCTTCGTCGCGGGGGACGGCGCGGTCACCGTGGTGCCGGCCGGCCGCCGGCAGGCCCCGGTCGACCTGGACTCCCGCACCCTCGACGGGCAGGAGTTCCGTCTGGCCACGACCCGGGGGAACGTGGTCGTGATCAATGTCTGGGGCTCCTGGTGCGCGCCCTGCCGCAAGGAGGCTCCCGCGCTGGAGCGTGCCTACGAGAGCCTTCGGGGCTCGGCGGTGCGCTTCGTGGGCATCGACACCCGTGACGGCGCCGCCCAGGCCCGGGCGTTCGTGCGGACCTTCGGCATCGCCTACCCGAGCCTGCCGGACGACGACGGCGCCCTCCTGCTCGCTCTGCGGGGGGCGGTGCCGCCGTCCGCGATACCCACCACGCTCGTGCTCGACCGTTCCGGGCGCGTGGCCGCGCGGGTCAGTGGCCCCGTCGACACCAGCACCCTGGTCGGTCTCGTTCGGGACCGCCTCGCCGAGCCCCCCGCCGCAGGGGGATGAGCCTCGGTGAACCGGACAGTGCTGGAGGGTCCGCTCGTCCTGGCGATGCCGCTCGCGATGCTCGCAGGCCTCGTGTCCTTCCTGTCCCCCTGCGTCCTGCCCCTGGTGCCGGGCTACCTGGGCTACGTGACCGGGCTGACCGGGGTCGACCCGGCCGACCAGCGACGGCCCCGGCTGGTCGTGGGCGGGGTGCTGTTCGTCGCCGGGTTCACCGCCGTGTACGTGACCATGGGCTGGGTGGCCGGGTGGTCCGGGCAGGCACTGCAGGCCCACCAGAGGGGTCTCCAGCAGCTCCTCGGCGTGGTGACCGTGCTGCTCGGGCTGGTGTTCTGGGGAATCCTCCCGGCGGGCGGGAACGCTGCCCCCCGGTGGCGCCCGGCGGCCGGACTGGCGGGGGCGCCGGCGCTGGGAGCCGTGTTCGCGCTGGGTTGGACCGCCTGCACGGGGCCGACCCTGGCCGCCATCCTCGCCCTGTCCGGCGGCATCGGCCCGAGCCCGGGGCGGGGCGCTGCCCTGGCCACGGCGTACTGCCTGGGCCTGGGCCTGCCCTTCATCGCGGCGGCGGCCGCCTATCAGCGGGCGCTGAGGGTCTTCGGGGGGATACGGCGTCACCAAAGGACGATCACTCGCTGCGGGGCGGTGCTCCTGATCGGGATCGGCGTCCTGCTGTGCACCGGGCTCTGGGCCGAGCTGGTCGCGCGGCTGCAGGGTGCGATCTCGGGTTTCGGCACGGGGATCTGAGATGCCCAGGGAGCCCGTGACGCCGAGGGGGACCGAGATGCCCGGCGGCTCCGAGACACCGAGAGCGCCGGAGACGTCCGGCGGCCCGCAGACGCTCGCAGCGCCTCGGCTGGGTGCCTGGGGCTGGGCGCGCTGGGCCTGGCGGCAGCTGACGAGTATGCGGACGGCGCTGTCCCTGCTGCTGCTGCTCGCTGTCGCCGCGGTGCCCGGATCGATCCTGCCGCAGACCTCGATCGATCCGACGCGGGTGGACGCCTACCGGGTCGCGCACCCGCAGCTCGCGCCGTGGCTGGGCCGTCTGGGCTTCTTCCACGTGTACTCCTCGGCCTGGTTCGCGGCCGTCTACCTGCTGCTGGCCGTCTCCCTGGTCGGCTGCATCGTGCCGCGGTGCCGGGTGCATGCCACCGCCGTGCGGAGCCGGCCGCCCCGGGCACCGCGGCGCTTCGAGCGCCTGCCGACGTACGCCCGTGCCGAGCTCGGCGCCTGCGCCAGGAACGGTGCCGACGTGGTGGCCCACACCGACTCCGACACAGGTGCCGAAGCCCGTGCCGATGCCGATCTTTCGGCCGTGCTCGGCCGGGCTCGTGCGGCCCTGCGCTCCCGGCGGTTCCGGGTGGTCGTCGACCCTGCCCCCGGACCGGGCGCGGACCCGGATCGGAACACTCCGAAGCCTGGCGCCGGGACGGTGGAGGCCGGTGGCGGGACGGTGGAGCCGGTCGTCGTGGGCAGTGTCTGCGCCGAGCGCGGGTACCTGGCCGAGACCGGGAATCTGCTCTTCCACCTGGCGCTGCTGGTGCTGCTGGTCGTGATCGCCCTGGGCAACCTCATGACGTGGTCCGGCCAGGCCCTGGTGGTGGTGGGCGACGGCTTCTCGGACGTCGTCCCGCAGTTCGACAGCCTGCACACGGGGCCGTGGGTGCACCGGGCGGACCTGCCCCCCTTCTCGTTCTCGCTGAACGACGTCCGCGTGCGCTTCGACACCGACCCGGTGCCCGGCGAGTTCGGTGCCCCGCGGGACTTCGCCGCGACCCTCACGGTGCGATCGTCGCCGGGGGCAGCGCCGCGCACGACCACCGTGCGCGTCAACGACCCGCTCACGGTGGGTGGCACCCGCGTCTTCCTCGTGGGCAACGGCTACGCCCCGGTGATCACCGTGCGGGACGGTCAGGGACGGGTGGCCTTCTCGGGTCCGGTGCCGTTCCTGCCGCGAGATTCCGTGTACACGTCGAACGGCGTGGTCAAGGTCCCGGACGCCCGCCCCACCGCGCTGGGTCTCGTCGGTTTCCTGCTGCCCACCGCGGCGCAGGAGCCCGACGGCATGCCGGTGTCGGTGTTCCCGGACGCCCGTGACCCCCGCCTGCTGCTCACCGCCTGGGCGGGGGACCTCGGCCTGGACAGTGGTGTCCCGCAGTCCGTCTACACCCTGGACACCGCGCACCTGCGGCAGCTCAAGGAGACGAACGGGACCCCGTTCCGGGTCGCGCTCGCGGTCGGGCAGCGGGCGTCGTTGCCGGAGGGCCTCGGGTCGGTCAGCTTCGACGGGGTCCGCCGCTACGCGGTGTTCGACCTGCATGACGACCCCACCAAGGGCTGGGTTCTGGCCGCCGCCCTGACGGCGCTCGCCGGGATCATGCTCTCGCTGTTCGTACGCCGTCGCCGGATCTGGGTCAAGGTGCTGACCAGCGGTTCCGGCCCTACGGTGGTCGAGGTGGCGGGCCTGGCCAGGGGCGAGGACGGGGCCCTGCTCGCCGTCGTCCGCTCCGTTCTCGAGGAGACCGTGCTCCACGAGGTGGCGAGCGACGAGGAAACGGCGAGAGACGCCGCTCCTGAGTAGGTGGCGAGGGACGTGGCTCGCGAGGAAGTGGAGAGGGACCTTCGGTGACGGTCGACCAGAACCTCGCCCGGCTCGGGCTGGACCTCGTCTACTCGGCGATGGCCGTCTACTCCGGGGCTCTCGTCACGAGTGCCGTCGACCTGTCCCGCAGGGGTGCCGGGGTACGGTCCCGGGCCCGGGGGATCGCGGTCTCGTTGACCGTGTTGGCGGTTCTCCTGCACGGGGGTGGGGTGCTGGCCCGGGGCCTCGCCGTGCACCGGGCCCCCTGGGGCAACATGTACGAGTTCTCGGTGGCCGGGTCCTTCGTGGTCGCCCTGACCTACCTCGTCGCACTGCGCTGGCGGGACCTGACCTTCCTCGGCACGTTCGTCGTGGGCCCGGTGCTGCTCGTGCTCGGCCTCGCCGTCACCGTGCTCTACACCTCGGCGTCCGGGCTGGTCCCGGCGCTGCAGAGCTACTGGCTCTACATCCACGTGACCGTCGCCTTCATCTCCTCTGCGCTGTTCACCCTGGGGTTCTCCGCGACGGTCCTGCAACTGGTGCGACAGCACCGTGAGCAGCGCGCGGCCGAGGGTCGTCCCGCCCGCCACGGCGCCTTCCTGGCCGGGTTGCCGAGCGCCGAAGCACTCGAGCGCCTCTCCTACCAACTCCACGCGGTCGCGTTCCCGCTGTGGACGTTCACCGTCATGGCGGGGGCGATCTGGGCCGAGAAGGCCTGGGGTCGGTACTGGGGGTGGGACCCCAAGGAGGTATGGAGCTTCGTCATCTGGGTGGTCTACGCCGGGTACCTGCATGCGCGTCTCACCCGGGGCTGGGACGGACGGCGCGCCGCCTACCTGGCCCTCGCCGGGTTCGGCTGCCTCCTGTTCAACTTCCTCGTGGTCAACTACGCCTTCGTCGGGCACCACAGCTACGCGGGCGGCTGACCGAACCGGGCGGCTGACCGAACCCGGGGAGGGCGACGGCGACGGCCGGATGAGTTCAGCCGGGCAGGGTGCGTTCAGCTGAGCACGGCGGCCGCCCGCGATCCGGTCACGGCGTCGGCGTCGACCGGTCCCCCCAGCAGGAATCCCTGGGCCGCGTCGGCGCCCAGTACCCGCACGGCATGCAGTTGCTCGCGTGTCTCCACGCCCTCGAAGAGCACCCGCATACCCAGGCCGTGGGCAAGGGTGATCACGGCCCCGGCCACCGCGTCCTCGGGGCCCGCCTCCTGGGTGATCCTCCGGTCCGCTTTGATCATGTTCAGTGGCCACCGCCGCAGGGCGGACAGCGCGGTGCCGGCGGCCCCGAAGTCGTCGACGGCGAGCTGGACCCCCAGCGAGTGCAGCTGACGCAGCGTGGAGTCGACCTGCTCCGACTCGACGAGGTCCGAGCAGTGCACGTCGACGCCCAGCTGGTCCGGGGACAGGGTGTGCGCGGCCATCCGCGCCGACAGGGTGCGCGCGAACTCGGGATCGGCCAGTTGGGCGCCGGACACGTTCACCCACACCCGGGTGATCGGGACCCCCCGGGCACGCCACTGGGCGAGCGCGGTGAGCGCCTGGTCGAGGACCTGGTGACCCAGCCAGACCCCCAGGCCGAGGTCCTCGGCGAGGGCCAGGAACCGGGCCGGGGTCACGGGGCTGCCGTCCCGGCGGGTCCACCGGGCCAGGGCCTCCACCTCCAGGGGGTCCGCGAGCGCGAGTTCGTGATCGGCGTCCAGGGCGATGTCGACCCCAGGGCCCAGGGTGACGAGCGGTTGGTAGACCAGGCGGATCTCGCCCCGGGCGAGTGCCTCGCGCAGCTCGATCTCCAGGTCCGCCTGCTCCCGGGCGTGCGCCCGCATCGCCTGGTCGAAGGTGATCCAGGTGGCGCGACCGTCCTTGACGGCCAGGTGGAGGGCCTGTTCGGCCGCGTGCAGGAGGGAGGCGCCGTCCGGCACGCCCGTGGTGGAGAGGGCCGCGCCGATCGCGCAGGTCACCGACAGGCGCACGTCCTCGGTGACCACGGTCTCGTCGAGCAGCGCGGCGACCCGCCGGGCCACGCCGTCGAGCCCGGCGGGTCCGACCCCCTCGACGAGGATCGCGAATCGGTGGTCCCCGATGCGGGCCACCACGTCCACCGCCGGACGGGCCGCCCGCAGGCGGCGCGCGACCTGGCGCAGCACCTGCTCGGCCGCGCCCGATCCGTAGCCGTCGAGCAGTTCGGGGAAGCGTGCGAGTTCCAGCACGAGGAGCCCCACCTGACCACCGAGTACCGGGACCCGGTCGAAGGCAGTGTCCGCCTGGCGCAGCAGGGCTTCCCGGGTGAGCAGGCCGGTCACCGGATCCTCGTCGGCCGGGGCGGAGGCCGTTCGCACACGGGGGGTCCGCTCGAGTGCGGGACCTCCTGCGGGGCGGGCTCCGTGCCGGCCGGTCTGCGAGGCGGCGGTGAGCGAGGCCACGGCTGCGACCACGGCGACCCCGCCGACCAGACAGAGGGTGGTGGTCAGTGGGGTCGAGGAGGCGTCGCCCAGCAGGTCGCGGTGCGCGAGGGGGAGCAGGCTGCGCACGGCGACGCCGAGCAGGGGCAGGCCGAGCGAGGCCAGGGCCGCGGCGCCGGCCACGGGACGCAGGCGCGTCGGCAGGATCGCAGGGTAGGTGGCGGTGACGAGCACCGCCGTGAGCAGAGTGACCGGGAGCATCGTCGGGTCGAGCCACAGCGCGAGCACGGATGCGGCAAGCAGCGCACCGGCTCGAGCGAGCACGGCCGACGGCGGACCCTGACGCCGCAGCGCCGCGGCTCCCACGAGCACCGCGACGAGCGAGGGCGACCAGGCGGCAAGCGGGGCCCCGGTGGCGACGGCGACCGGCGCCGAGGCCGCGACCAGGGCCGCCGCGACGGCGACCTCGGTGCGGCGGTGGGACGTGAGGGGGCCGCTTCCGGGGATCAGCTCGTCGAAGGACGGCACGGACCCGAGCGGGCGGGCCTGGTCGCCGGTGCTGTTGCTGGTGCCCATGGTGATCCTTTCCGTCCGTCGGGCACGTCGCCCGCGGGCCGCACCTTCGTCGCCGACCTGTCGGTGTCGTGGTGCGGGTGACCGCCGAGGGCGAGGACGCAGCCGTGGCCCGGGCCACCGACCGGCCGTCACCTGGATGCCGACCGGACGGCGGCGAGTGATCACGTCTTCGGCAGGGCGCTACCACCGCTTGAGCCGTTCGGGTCATCTCCCGGCGCGCTCCGGTGCGGCGGGGTGACCCGCCGGCGGTGCGGCGCCCTGGCTCTCCGGCGTGGCGGGGTGCAGAGGTGGCGCGGTGGCGGGCCGAGCGTTGCGGCCTCGGGCGTCCTCGACGCGCCGGCACGCACGAGCCGATCTACCCTGAGCCCATGGTGCCGTTGCTGAAGTTCACCGTGGCTCGGCTCGCCCTGTTCGTGGCAGCGCTCCTCGCCATGATCGTCGTCGGTGCCCGGGGCGTCCTCGCGCTGGGGCTGGCCATGGTGATCTCACTTGCGCTGTCGTACGTCCTGCTCCGGGGGCCGCGGGACGCCTTGGCCCTTGCCCTGCACGAGCGTCTCCAGCGCAGGCTGGACGGTCCTCAGAGCCGGTTCGCGCGACGGCTGGCGCAGGACGCCGAGGCCGAGGACGTCGCCGTCGAGGATGCTGCCGGGATCACAGGCTGATCGCCAGACCGACCCCGAGCAACACGCCGAAGGCCAGCTCGAGCCGACCCGTGTCCCGCAGCACGGGCAGCAGGGCGAGCCCACGCGCACCCGCACGGACCGCGCGCATCGGCCGCACCGCCAGGAGACCGGCGAGGACCGCCAGCGCCGCCGTGGGCCGGCCCGGCACCAGCACCAGGGGCACGAGCACGGGAACCACGACCAGGCCGGTGTAGAGGGCTCGCGTCCTGCCGTCGCCCAGCCGCACCGCGAGGGTCCGTTTGCCGGCGAGAGCGTCGGAGGCGAGGTCCCTCAGGTTGTTCGCCACGAGAATCGCGCAGGCGAGGAACCCCACGGCGACCGCTGCTGCCACCGCGGCGCCGTCCACGCGGGACGCCTGGGTGTAGGTGGTGCCGAGCACGGCGACCAGCCCGAAGAACACGAACACGAAGACCTCGCCCAGGCCCTGGTAGCCGTACGGATGTCCTCCGCCGGTGTAGAACCACGCCGCGGCGACCGCGGCCGCGCCGACCGCGAGCAGCCACCAGGCTCCGGCGAGGCTCACCAGGACGGTTCCGGTCACACCCGCCGCGCCCAGCGCCGCCCACGCGGCCCGCCGCACCGCCGCGGGGGAGGCCGCCCCGGACCCGGTGAGCCGGAAGGGTCCTACGCGGTCCGCACCGTCCACCCCACGCACGCCGTCGGAGTAGTCGTTCGCGTAGTTGACACCCACCTGCAGGAGCAGGGACACGAGCAGCGCGAGCACCGCCCGTTCCGGGTGCCGTGCTCCCAGCCCCACGGCTGCGCCCGTGCCCACGAGCACCGGCGCGACGGCCGCCGGCAGCGTGCGGGGTCGGGCGCCGGCCAGCCACTGCGTCGGGCGTGCCATGTCTCCTCCTCGGGGCCGGTCGGTGCGGACAGTCTGCCGCCGGGCCGGTCGCGTCCCCCGGGAGGGTCGGGGACCCGCCGTCCCTGGAGAGGTTGGGACGTACCGCTGGGACGGATCGGGAGAGGCCGGGACGTGCCCCCGGACGGACCGGGAAGGTGCTGCTTGGGGGAGGCCGGGACGTGCCGTCCCGGCAGGGTCGGGGACGCCCGGCTGGGTGGGCGGGGCCGGGGATGGCAGGATGGCAACCCGTGGCCGTGCTCCGACCTTTCTTCGCCCTTCGTCCGCCCAGTGATCACGCCGAGCTGGTGGCCGCCCCGCCCTACGACGTCGTGGACGTCGCGGAGGCCGTGGAGTACGCCAAGGGCAACCCCGACTGCTTCCTGCACATCTCCCGCCCGGAGATCGACCTCGGGCCGGACGCCGACCCGCACGGAGACTTCACCTACCTCGCCGGGCGGCGCACCCTCGAGGACTTCGTCCAGCGCGGCATGCTCCTGCTCGACGAGAAACCCTCCTACTCGGTCTACCGCCAGCGCACCGACCAGGTCTGCCAGACCGGTTTCGTGGGCTGTGCCTCGGTGGACGACTACCTCCAGGGTGTCATCAAGATCCACGAGCACACCCGCCCGGACAAGGAGGAGGACCGGGTCCGGCACATCGACACCCTCGGCGCCCACGACGAGCCGGTCTTCTGCCTCTTCCCGCCGGACGACGAGCTGGCGGCGGTGCTCGACCGCGTGGTGCTCGGGAAGCCCGACGTCCACTTCGAGGACCCGCACGGGGTCACGCACACCCTGTGGGTGGTCTCCGAGCCCGCCGAGCTGGCGCGGATCGAGGCAGCGTTCACCCGGGTGCCGCACCTGTACGTGGCGGACGGCCACCACCGCAGCGCCGCCGCGGCGCGGGTCCGCGATCTGCGCCAGGCCCGTAACGGCTCGGCCGGTGAGGCCGAGGTCTTCCTGACCGTGGTCTTCCCCACCGATCAGGTCGCCGTGATGCCCTACAACCGCGTGGTCGCCGATCTGGCCGGGCGCAGCCCCGCCGAACTGCTGGCCGCTCTCCGGGCGGACTTCGAGGTCGAACCCGTGGACGGCGCGGTCAAACCGGAACGCCGCCGGGTCTTCGGCATGTACCTGGACGGCCGGTGGTACCGGCTCACCGCCCGGGCCCACCTCGACGGCGGGGTGCCGAGCGGCGTGGACGGCGCGGTGCCGGGGGGTGCCGAGGCCGTGGTCGCCGGGCTGGACGTCGCGGTGCTGCAGGAACGCGTGCTGGAACCGTTGCTGGGGATCGGCAATCCGCGCACCGACCCCAGGATCGGTTTCGTCGGCGGGGTGCGGGGCACGGCCGAGCTGGTGCGGCGGGTGGACTCGGGATCCGCGGCCCTGGCCTTCAGTCTCTTCCCGACCTCGGTCGCCGAGCTCATGGCGGTCGCGGACAGCGGAGCGGTGATGCCGCCCAAGTCCACCTGGTTCGAGCCCAAGCTGCGCAGCGGCCTGTTCCTGCATGCCTTCGAGCCGGTCAGCCGGCCGTTGAGCAGCCTGACCCGGTAGGCAGCAGCCTGACGCGGTAGGCGGGCCTGCGGGCTCGACGCGCTGCCACGTCGAGACGGTTGCTCCTGGTCGCACCGGGTCGGGGTCGCACCGGGTCGGGCGGCACCCCGGCAGGGTCCTCCCCCGGCCGGTCGTTCTCATGCCGGTCGTTCTCCGCCGGCGGCGGGTCGTGTCCCGAGCCAGTCCGCGAGCCGGGCGGCGGCCCGGGAGAGCGCGTGCGTGTCCTCGTTGGGCACGACCACGTCCTCGACCCCCGCCGCCGCGAGAACGTCTTCCAGCTCGCCGGTGCGGGCCAGGTGCCAGGCCCGATCCGCGGGATCGGTCTCACGGGCGGTGAGCCGGGCCGCACGCGTGGCGGGGGCAGCCGTGAGCCGTGCCACGTGCACCTGCGCCGGGACCAGGGCCGCCGTGTAGTGGTCGCGTTGGGTGCGGGTCTCCAGCACCCGGGGCAGCAGCAGCACTGCGACCCCGGCCGCGAGGAAATTGGGCACCATCGCCCGCAGGTGTGCCCGGGCGATCCGGTCGTTGAAGGGATCGTCGTCCGGGGCCGGCGCGAGGCGGGTCAGCTCGTCGACGTCCACCATGGCCGCGCGCAGCCCGCGGGAGACCAGCTCGTCGAGCAGGGCCCGGGCGACCGCCGTCTTCCCTGCCCCGACCGTCCCAGAGATGATCAATACCTGCACGCTCCCATGGTGCCGGGTGCCGATGAAGTCACTCACGGGGTGGCCGGCTGGTGTGCGCTGGATCCGCGACCGGTGCGGGTGGCCTGCGGGGTAGGGTTCCGGGCTGCGGCCTGCGGTGATCCGCGAACGAGGTGTCGGCTGGCCGGGTGGCCGGTCGGTTCCTCGCGGTACGTGCAGGGTTCGGACACGAGGTGGAGGAACGTCCATGACACGGGGTGTGTCCAGGTTCCTGGTGACGGCGGTCGCAGTGCTGGCGGCTGCGGCGGGGGCGGTCACGGCGGCGCCCGGGAAGGCCTTGGCGGGGGCGGTGGGTGCCGCGGAGGCGACGGCGACGACCACCACCGGAACCTCGACGAGCGTGGTGGGCCCGACAGGCACCACGACGACGAGCGGGACGAGCACGACCGGATCGACCAGCACGACGGCCACGACCAGCACGACCAGCACGACCGGGACCTCGGCGGCTGCGGCTCCGGCGGGGGCGGTGTACGTGCCGTTGATGCCGATGCGGGTGTTGGACACTCGGTCGGGGGTGGGTGCGTCCAAGCAGGCCGTGGGGGCGCACCAGTCGGTGACCTTGAAGTTGAGTGGTGCGACGCCGGTGCCGTTCACGGCGCAGGCGGTGGTGGTGAACGTGACGGTGGCCGGTCCGGTCAGCGCTGGGTGGGTCTCGGTGGGGCCGGCGGTGACGACGGATTCGGCGGCGGTGAACTTCGGCGCGGGTCGGACGGTGGCGGCGCTGGCGGTGCCGCGGTTGTCGTCGTCGGGGTCGATCACTTTCTACAACGGATCCTCCGGCGCCGTGCAGCTGGTCGCCGATCTGGAGGGTTACTACGGTCCGGTGAGTTACGGGCTGCGGTTCACGCCGGTCAGCACCGTGCGGGTGCTGGACACTCGCACAGGCACCGGCGTGGCCAATGGATCCGTGGCCTCCCACGGGTCGGTAACCCTGAAGGTGAACGGGACGACATCGGTGCCGGCGTCCGCCTCGGCGGTGGTGCTGAACCTCACGGTGGCAGCTCCTGCTGGCTCTGGGTGGGTCTCGGTGGGAGCGGCGGCCACGACGGCGTCGTCGAATCTGAACTTCGTGACCGGGCAGGGGGTCTCGAATCTTGTGGTCACGCGCCTGTCCGCGGCGGGGACGATCACGCTCTACAACGGGTCGGGTGCTGCGGTGCAGTTGGTCGCGGATCTGCAGGGGTACTACGCCGGCCTCGGGAACGCGACCGCGTATTCGGCGCTGGCTCCGGTGCGGGTGCTGGACAGCAGCGCGGGGGTGGGCGTTTCGGCGAAGGCCGTGGGGGCCGGCCAGTCGGTGACTGTGCCCGTGGCGGGGGCCACGACGGTGCCGACAGGTGCGCTGGCGGTGGTGGCGACCGTGACGGCGGCCTCTCCGGCGGCGGCCGGGTGGTTGTCGGTGGGACCGGCGGAGACCACCAGCTCGTCGAACCTGAACTACGTCGCGGGGCGGACGACCACGAATCTGGCGGTCTCGCGGTTGTCCTCGTCTGGCACGATCACGGTCCACAACGGGTCGGCCGGCACTGTGCAGGTGATCGTTGACGTTCAGGGGTACCTCACCCGGGCCGCGGCCTGCTCGGGAACGTGCACCGTCTGGGCCTGGGCTTTCGGGAACTACGCCGGTGAGCTGGGCCCCGGAGGTCCTCATCGTGGACGAGCGGTGCAGGTGGGCGGTCTCACGAACATCATTGCGGTGGCGAGTGGGCTGGAAACGGGGTACGCCTTGCGGGGAGACGGGACGGCGTGGGCCTGGGGAGCAGGGGAGGACGCCGAGCTGGGCAACGGCACCTGGGCGGACTCCGCGACACCCGTTCGGGTCGGCAACCTCACGAGCGTGGTCGCCATTGCGGCCACTCAGACGAACGGGTTCGCGCTCCGATCCAACGGGACGGTCTGGTCCTGGGGCCGGCAGGACTGGTGGGCCCTGGGCAACGACACCCTGGTCGACGCCCCCAAGCCCGTCCAGGTCAAGGGACTCACGGACGTGATCGCCATCGCCGGTGGTGCGGGTGAGACCTGCTACGTTCTGCGCGCCGACGGGTCGCTCTGGGCCTGGGGAGACGGGGAATTGGCCAACGGCACAGATGGCGCCAGCGCTGTGCCCATTCGGATCTCCCGACTCGACAATGTCACCGCCGCCGTTGGCGGGCTCTACAACGGCTACGCGCTCCGTTCCGACGGGATTGTCCTCGCCTGGGGTTCCGGTCTCGGTGGTCGTCTGGGCAACGGCAGTACGACCGATCATCTGGTCCCGGTGCAGGTGAGCGGTCTCACCCGCGTGACCGCAATTGGTGCCGGCGAGAACAACGCGTACGCGGTGCGTTCGGACGGGACGATCTGGGCCTGGGGCATTGGCGACCGTGGGGCCCTCGGCAACGGGACCGAGACGACCAGCTTGATTCCCGTGCAGGTGAGCGGTCTCGCTGGCGCGACCAGCGTTGCTTCCGAGACTGACACCGGGTATGCGCTCCGTTCCGACGGCACCGTCTGGGGCTGGGGTTATGAGGCGGATGAGCCGGGACCGAACCGGCAGCTGATCAGCGACCTGCACCGGCAGGTCGCCGGGCTCACGCACATCACCGCCATCGCCGCGGGAGGCTTCGTCACCTACGTGCTCATGGACTCGCCCTGAAGTGCTGGCGTGCGGCTGAACCGGATCTCCGGGGCCTGACGTCCTGAGGGCGCGAGCCACCGAGAGTTCCTGAGGGCGTGGACG
>CAZOWW010000051.1:0-13008 GCA_964583765.1 uncultured Kineosporiaceae bacterium | reverse complement strand
ACGGGCGACCCTTTCCGGGGCCCTGCTCGGGTCATGGGGAGTCCGCGGTGCCTCCCGCCGTCCCCGCGGCCCGGGCCAGGGCTGCTCGGGCCTGGGCCGCGAGCGCCCGCCGGTCCGGCTTGCCCGGCCCGCATAGCGGGATCGCCTCCAGGCGCAGGACCTGTCTGGGCGCCGCGTGCGCGGCCACCCGGTCCCGCACCTGCGCGCGCACCTCGGCCTCCGAGGGCGTGCGGCTCCCGGCGGCCGGCACCAGGCAGGCGACCACGCGCTGACCCCAGTGCGGGTCGTCGACACCGACCACGACGACCTCCCGGATCCCGGGCAACTCCAGCAGGGCCGCCTCCACGAGAGCCGGGGCCACCTTGAGCCCGCCGGTGACGATCAGATCGTCGATTCGGCCCACCAGGTGCAGCCGTTCCGCGCGCCAGAGGCCGAGGTCGTCCGTCCGTAGCCAACGACGTCCGTCGGGACCGGTCAGGAACGGATCGATCGCGAACAGGCCGTCGGGGGAAGGGCTCGTGGTGATCAGGCCGCTCGAGGGCAGCTCCCCCGGAGACGGCAGCAGCGCGTGCGCGCCGTCACCGAAGGCACGCGGCGGGATGGCTGTCCCCGTCGGCACGGGCAGTCCGTCATGGTGAAACGCACGGTGGCCGCGGGCGAGCACCGGTCCGGCCAGGAAGACCCGGCCCGGCTCCGCGTCCGCCGTCGGCTCCAGACGGATGTCGACGCCGTCCAGGGGCCGCCCGTCGTAGACGCACCCGCCGCAGGTCTCGGTCATCCCGTAGGTCGCCACGAGCGGCACCCCGGCGGCCTCCGCCCGTTCCCGCAGGTCCGCGGGCAGACCGGCCCCGCCCACGAGCACCGCGTCCAGGCCGGTGAGCGCACGGAGGACGTCCCGGCCGGCGTTCAGGATCCGCACGAGCTGGGTGGGCACCAGGGACGTGTACCGGCGGGGGCCACGCAGGGCGCGCGCGGCCTCCGCGAAGGCCTCCGGGTGGAACCCGCCGGACAGGTCGAGCACCACCGGGGTCCGGTCCGCGACGAGACTGCGCACCAGCACCTGCCAGCCGGCCACATGGTGGGCGGGCAGGGCGAGCAGCCAGCGTCCGGGTCCGCCGAGCCGGTCGTGGGTGGCCGAGGCGGAGGCGAGGAGCGCAGAGGCGGGCAACAGGATGCCCTTCGCCGTGCCCGTGGAGCCCGACGTGCACAGGACCGCCACGGTGGGGTCGTCGGGATCGTCCTCCTCGGGGGCCAGCGGGGCGTCCGGGCCGAGATGCGCAGGCGGCGGTGTGTCCACGGCATGGGGGAGGAGCGCCGGTCCGGTCCCGTTGAGTGCGGCCTCGAGCCGGGGGACCTCCCGCAGCACACTCGGGTCGGGGGGCAACGGAAGCGGTCGCAGGGCGCGCTGGGACATGGACTCCAGGTTATGTTGTGGGATGCGCTGCGCCACAGAACGAGGTTTTTCACCGATCTGTGACGCCACGAAACCCTCCGGAGATGGCAGGCTTGCCCCGTGAACACCGTCGAGCAGGCATTGGCTGCTCTGGGTCGTGCGGAACCGGACCTGGTGGACGACGCGCGCGCAGCGTGGGAGTCCCTCACCGGTGGCGACGGCCCGGAGGCCGTGACCCAGTGGCGGGTTCAGCGATTCTGCTGGGAGCAGCTGCCGCGTGCCCGGGCCGAGGACCCGGCCGCGCGCTGGCGCACCGCCCAGGCACTGGCCGGGTTGTTCGACGCACTGGGCATGCCTCGTTACGCGGCGATCGCGCGAGGGGACACGAGCCGCGACGTCCTGCTCGCCGGGGACGCGCCGGACCGGGGCCGCAGCCTGGTGCGCCGCGCCATGCAGCGCTCGGGGATCGAGCCCCCCGACACCGAGCTCATCACCTGGGGGAGCGCGATGGGGCCGATCGAGGCGCACACGCGCGAGCTCGTGGCGGACCGGCTGGAGATGGCCCTGGCCGTGGGCGACCTGCAGCCCGGGGCCAGGGGCTGGCGGGACCACCAGGCGGACATCTCCATCGCGGTGCTGACCACTCCCGTGCCCGGCCTGCACGGTTCGGCTCCCTACGAGGGGATCCTCGACGAGCGCCTCGACGAGTGGGTGCGTGGCCCGCGCTCGACCACCCGGAGCGGTGTCCTCGCGCCCCTCGAACCGCGGCTGCGCGAGCCGGTGGACTCCGGCATGGCCGCGCCGTGCCGGGCCTTGCTGCGCCCGCTGGACTGGCTGCTCACCGAGATCAGCGACGGCGTCACCCTGACCGCGGCCGGGTACCTGCCGCCGCGCACCGTGGCGCGTGCCCTGGACGAGCTCAGCTGGCGGGACGAGCTCATCGGGCCCGCCAACCGTGAGGTCGACGCCTATCCGGTGCTCGTGCTGCGCGAGACCGCGACCCGGCTGGGGTTGGTGCGCCGTCGCGGCGGTCGCCTGCTGCTGACGCCGGGCGGGCGCTCGGCGGTGGAGGACGGTCGCGCCCTCTGGCAGGCCGTGGCCGCGGGGCTCGTCGGTCCCGAGCACACCGCGCTCGCCGTGGCCTGGGAGATCGTGCTCGCGGTGCTGGAGTCCGGCGACGCGGTCGCCGAGGAGGACGTGCGACGTCTGGTGCAGGCGGTGGTCACCGAGTCGGGTTGGCGCGTGGCCGGACGCCGGGAACCGTCGGAGTCGGACACGAGTGCGCTGTTCTTCGCGGTGCTGCGTGAGCTGCGCTGGCTGGAGCTGATCGAGGAGTCCGGGGCGCTGCTCGACCGGCAGCTCGGTGCGCGGCCCGGTGCGGCGGATCTCTTCCGGGCGGCCCTGCGTCACCGCGTGCTGCACCGCGTGATCGTTCCCTTCTGAGGTCCGGCGCCCCTTCTGCGGTTCGGGGTCTCGTCCGAGGTCCGGCGTCCCCTCCCGGGATCCGCTGTCCCTCCCGAGGCCTGGCGTCCTCCGGGTTCCTGCGTCCCTCCCGGGGGCCGGGGTGCTCCCGGTGGTGGTTGTCACCCCTCACCCTGATGATGGTCGGGCGCAGTGATCACCGGAGAGAGGGATCACCGGAAGAAGGGCGGGACCCCATGACCACGCTCACGACGTCGTCCGAGGCCGCCGAATGCCCGAGCGGGGACCTGGTGCGGGTGATCGGCGCGCGGCGGTTCGACTTCGCTCGTCAGGTGGCGGTGATGGCCGTGGTGAACCGCACCCGCGATTCGTTCTTCGACCGCGGGCGGACCTTCGACTGGGAGCCGGCGCTCGACTCGGCGCGCTCCGCGATCGCGCAGGGGGCCGACTGGGTGGACATCGGTGCGGTGCCGTTCTCACCGCTCGCCGCCGAGGTGTCCCAGGACGAGGAACTCGCGCGGGTGCTGCCCCTGGTCGAGGAGCTCCGGGCGGAATCGGATGTCGTGATCTCGGTGGACACCTTCCGCCCCGAGGTCGCGCGCCGGGCCGTCGCGGCGGGGGCCACAGCGATCAACGACACGTCCGGGCTCCGTGATCTGCGGATGGCCGAGGTCGCCGCCGACTCCGGCGTGACCCTGGTGATCACACACAGCCTGGCGCCACCCCGGGCGAGGCTCTCCCGCCCCCGGTACGGGGACGTGGTCACCGAGGTCCGCGACTTCCTTCTCGCGCGGGCGGACGCCGCCCGGACGCACGGGGTGCGCCCCGAACAGGTGGTGCTCGACCCAGGTCATGACCTGAACAAGAACACCCTGCACTCGCTGGAGCTGACCCGCCGGCTCGAGGAGATCACCGGTCTCGGGTACCCCGTGCTGGCCTCGGTGTCGAACAAGGACTTCGTCGGCGAGAGCCTGGGACGGCCGGTCGACGAGCTCCGCGAGGGGAGCCTGGCCGCCGTGGTCATCTGCGTGCTGGGCGGGGCGCGCATCGTGCGGGTGCACGACGTCGCGGGCACGGTGGCCGCGGTGCGGCTCACCGAGACCGTGGCGGGATGGCGGGAGCCCGCCCGCCTACGGCACAACCTCGACTGAACTGATCGCGGGGGTGTTCAGACGGTCGGGGAGGCGTCCTCGCCGGGCTCCTCCTCGCGGCGTCCGGAGGCCTCCGGACGGGCTCCGTCGTCCTCGCTACGCAGCCGTGCCTCACGGCGGCGCAGGTCGGCCTCCCACTGGGCGAGTGTGCGCTCGTGCTCCTGGTCGATCGCGCGGAGCTGGGCGAGGAACTCGGGGTCGTCATCGGGACCGAGCGCTCGCGGGGGCCTGCGACCGTGCGCCGGGTGGCTGCGCGGCGGAACCGGCCAGGGGCTGCCGCCCGAACGTGGCGCGCGGGGACGTCCGGCGACCAGCCAGGCGATGCCGCCCGCCACCGGGATGACCACGATGAGGACCATCCAGCCCCACCGAGGCAGATTGCGCACCTCGTCGTCGGATGTCTGGATGACGTCCAGCAGGCAGTAGACGAGCAGACCGATCTCGAGCAGGACGGGAAAGCCCCTTGTCAGCAGAACCATTGCCTCCCCTTCCGACGTGCGGGACGGCGGATCACCGGGAACGGACGCGGCCCCGGTCCGGTGATGCCGACGACGTCCATGGTGGCACCGACCGGGTCATGTCGGCAGCGCCGGGTCCGTGGCGGGATGCGCCGGCTCAGCGCGGGGGATCCGCCCAGGTCGCCCCGTTCCAGTAGCGCAGCTGTCCCCCCGCGGCGGGATCCGGGTACCAGCCGGGCGGCGGGGCCTGCGGGGGTCCCCCTGGCGAGCCCTGCGGGGGAGGGCTGCCCCAGGCGCCCGAGGGTGCGGGCGGTGCGGTCCAGGCACCCGGCGGTACGGGTGGTGCGCCCCAGCCACCGGGCGGGACGCCGGGCGGCAACGGCCAGGCCATGGCCGCGCGGATCGCACGACGGCGCCGCCCGTAGCCGACGATCACCAGCACCAGGCCCGTGATCGAGGCGACCACACCCCCCAGGCCCAGCAGGGTGGCTGGGATGATCTTGTTGCCGAGGCCGTCCCCCAGGCTGCGCGAGACCAGGACGTCGGCCTGACCGTCGCCGGGAGCCACCGCCACCACGTAGACCCCGTGCCGCGGGATGTCGAAGCTCGCCTTTGCCGTGTAGACGGACGAACCGCGCGTCAGGGTCTGGGTGACCGATCCCGGGTCGTTCACCGGGACGGTGCTGCCGTCGTCCGCCCTCGAGACCGTCACGGAGTCGGGGGTCACGATGCCGAACCCGATCTCACTCGTGTGGACCGGCCCGACGCCTACCTGGCTGCCGGTGCGTTCGAAGACCTCCCAGGTGCCCTTGTCGAGGGTGTACTGCTGGGAGAACGGTGTCTGGTAGACATCGGCGTCCATCGCGGACCGCACGGACGTCACCAGACCCGGGGCGACCAGGGCGATGCTGCCCACGAAGGCGACCAGCCCGCAGACCAGGGTGATCCAGCCGTTTCGGCGCAGGCCGTGTCCCTGCCGTGTTGCCTCGTCCGTGGGGCCTGGTGCCGGGGTGCCTGCGGGGGGAGGTGCCTCCCAGGGCTGCGGGTTGCTCACGACGGGATCATCTCACCGGATCCCGCTCTTTGGACGGGTTCGGAGCGTGTCAGGGCGCCGTCCACTGTTCGGCGAGGTAGTTCACCGGGCCGTCCGCGGTCCCGTCGTGCCGCAGCCAGACCATCACCTGGCGCCGAGTGGAGGGCGTGCTGCCCTGGCCCTGACCGGAGACGGTCGTCGACCCGGCGGTCACCTCAGGCAGGGAAGCGGTCACCGGCGGCAGGGACAGGAAACGCTGGAAGAGCTGTCGGGAGGTCAGCGGCTCAGGTGCGCTCTCTCCTTGCGAACCCGAGGTCAGCAGGCCGTCACCGAACAGCACGGCCCCGGGGGTGAGCTGGAAGTGCCGCCGGGCCGGACTCGCGTTGACCACGAGGTGCCCGTCGGAGGGCAGCGTCATGCCGTGCCCCGAGGCGTAGGCCCGGGCGGCGTCCCCGCTGAGGAACTCGGCGCGGTCGACGGTGAGCGAGTACGTGCCGTTCGGCGACCTGGTCATGCCCACCAGATAGCCGAAGTCCAGGTTCGCGGCGGCGGGCGTGGTGAGGTAGCCGTCCGGCAGGGACCGGCCGGCCAGGGACTGGGTCGTGCCGTCGGCGCCCGAGGTGGGTGTCGGTGTGCTGACCGGTGTGGTCGGCGGCAGCGTGCCCGTCTCGTTGACCCCGGTCGCGGGCGGCGGGTGGTGCAGTCCCGTGCTCTGCGAGGAGAGCAACCCGGAGTTGACGACGAGGAGTCCCGCTGCCGCGGAGGCGAGGAGCGTGCCCACCGCCGTACCCACGACGCGCCTCTGGTGCCGGCGGACACCGAGCCGGCGGATCTCCGTGGCAGGCCGGAACTCCTGCCGACCGGACACTCCCGCATAGCCACGCAGCGCGGTCCGCAGAAGGTCGTCGTCGTCGGGGTCGAGCGGGGGAAGCAGGTCTACTTCGTGATCAGACACCGTGGACCCCTTCCTGTGTCGAGGTGGCTGTCAGGGAACGGGCGAGTGCCGCCCTGCCCCGGGACAGACGAGCCTTGACCGTGCCCATGGGGGCTCCGGTCTCCTGGGCCACCTGCTCCACCGAGAGATCGCACAGGTAGAACAACACCACGGCACGTCGTTGCGGCTCGGGCAACTCGCGGAGGGCGGCCGCGAGCGCGACATGCTCGATGTCCGGGCCGGGCACGTCCGGCGGGGGCCCGTGCCGGGTCCAGGCCGCGACCCCGCGCTTGGCGTGGCGCCACCGGCTCACCGCCAGTCGCCATGCCACCGTCCGTACCCACGCCTCGGGATGATCGGCACGATTCAGTGCGGTGCGGTGGTCCCAGGCTCGCACGAAGGCCTCCTGGACGACGTCCTGCGCCTCCAGAAGGTCACCGGTCATCGCGTAGAGCACACCGACCAGTCGCCGCACTGACGCGGCGTAGAACTGGTCGAACTCCGCGGCGTCCATCCCGTCCCCCTCCTGACGACGTCGGACTGTCGGAGACAGGAGCGCGTCGAGCCGTCGTGCGGACCGTGCAAGGTGCTGTTCTCGCCCTGTCTACGTCGCGGCAGGGCCGCGGGTTGCATCGAGCACGGAAATCATCCCGGTGGGGGCAGGACCACCAGTTCCGGGGTGGGGGTCGGGACCACCTGGTTGACCGGTGGCGGTGGTGAGGGTGCGGTCGCGATGCCGAGGATGTGCTGGCGCTGGAGCAGCGCGTAGCGGGCGAGTCCACCGGCGGGGACGGCGATCGCGCCGACGAGGACGATCAGGAGGCAGTTGGCGACGAGGCGTTGCCGCCAGGTGAGGGTGTGCTCGGACCGCAGCGCGATCTCGGTGGCCACGATCACGAGGATCCACAGGACGCCGACCCCGAGCGCGCCGGCGGCGAGGGCGAGCAGCCGGTCGGGGGAGTCGACGCGGGACACGACCCGGCGCAGGGGATGACCCATGAGGAACAGTGCCCCGCCGAGCGCGAGGGCACCACCCACGGCGACGGTCAGGGCCAGGGCGCCGGCCAGGCGGCGTCCCGCCTTGATCAGGCCGAGGCCGGGCACCACGGTGCCGAGGATGGACCAGCTGATCACGTAGCCGAAGTCGTCGCCGGTCCGGGTGGCGTGCCGGGCCCGGGGGTCGGCCTCCTCGTCCAGCACCTGGCGACGGTGCGAGCCGGTGATCGGGCTCTGGCCATGACGGTACGAACCGGTGCTCGGACCTTGGCCGTAGCGGTGCGAGCCGGTGTCCGGGGTCCGGCCGTAGTGGTAGGGCCCGGTGTCCGGGTCCTGGTCGTACGGGTGTGAGCCGGTGCTCGGGCCCTGGCCGTACGGGTACGAGCCGGTGTCCGGGTCCTGGCCGTACCCGCCGGGGGAGGAGTCACGGCGGGCATGGCGCTCTCCTCCCCTGGCCTGGGGATACGCCCTGGCCTGGGGGTACGGGGCGTGTTCTCCGCTCACGGCGCTCCTGTCCGTCGCGGCGTCTCCGGGGAGGCCGCGGCGAGAGGGGTCTTCCGGCGCGGGTGGTTTGCCGGGCTTGCCCGCGCGCCCCCGCGTCCGGCGCGGGGGCGAACAAGCTACGCCCGTACCGGTATCGACGCCTACGGTCCGCGGAAGGTTCCACCCGTCGGCGGATCTTCTGGGGGACGTCGAAGGGCTCGTCAGGTGCCGGAAGTCCCTGTTTGGCCCGGAGAAACCCTCTGAGAGCGGCCGCGGCGGTCGCTGCCGGGCCCGTTCGTGCCCCTGCGGTGGCGGGCCTCGTGCTTGCGCTGGTACATGGCGATGTCCGCGTCGCGGATGACATCGTCCGCGTGCTCATAGCCCTGATCACTGGTCGCGACGCCGATACTCACCCCCACCCTGATGGCGTCACCCGCGATCCGGATCGGGCGCCGGACGGCCACGTCGAGCCGGTTCACCACGAGTCCGATCTCCTCGGCGGCGATATCGGGCAGCAGGACGGCGAACTCGTCGCCGCCGAGTCGGGCGGCAACATCGTCTGGGCGAAGACTGTCCCGGATCCGGCCGGCCACCCGGACGAGCAACAGGTCCCCCGTCCGGTGTCCGAAGGAGTCGTTGACCTGTTTGAAGCCGTCGAGGTCGCAGAACAGCACCGCGAACCGGCGACCGGGGTGCGCCCGCGACTCCTGGAGGATCTTCTCCAGCCCTTCGGTGAACAGGATCCGGTTGGCCAGTCCGGTCAACGGGTCGTGCAGGGCGTTCCGGCGGAGTTGCTCCTCCATCCGCCGCCGGTCGTCGACGTCGGTCAGCGAGCCGACGATCCGTCCTCCTCCGATCTCCGGCCGGACGACCAAGCCGCGGGACGACATCCAGCGGTAGGAGCCGTCGCGGGTGAGCAGGCGATGCTCGTGGACGAGCGTCTCGCTCCGGCCGGAGAGGCATGCCGACAGGCACTCGTTCAGAGGGGCGGCGTCCTCCGCGTGCACCCGGGAGAGCCACTCCTGCGGACTTGAGCCGATCGCCTCCTCGTCGAAGCCGAGCAATGCCTTCCACCGGGCGGAGTAGTAGATCCTTCCGGTGTCGAGGTCCCAGTCCCACAGGCCGTCGTTGGCAGCCTGCGCGGCCAGCGTGTAGCGCTCCTCGCTGAGTCGTAGTTCCTCCAGCAGAGCCAGTTCTCGTTCCTTGGCCGCCGCGGCGAGGGCGCGGTTCCGTTGCCGTTCGAGAGCCACCGTGAGGAGCGCCGCCCACTGGTTCGAACGGTCCCGGCCGAGTTGTGCGCGCTGCTCCACCGGGCCGAGGGTGGCGAGCAGGCCGCGCTGACAGCCGCCGTGCACGATCGACATGATGTGGAGCACCTGGCCCGATCGCGGGTCGATGCCGTCGAGCAGAGCCTGGGGCGGGAAGTCGCGCACGTCCGTGAGCCGGCCCACGAGTTCCGCACTCCCCGGGACGCCGTAAACGCCGACGATCTCCATCGACGGTACGGTCGCCGTTTCCTGCGCGGACCGGTCGACGGGGAAGGCGCCGTGCGGCCAGAGGGCGAGGCAACCGAGTGAGGCGTCGGTGTACTCGAGCCAGGCCAGCCGGGTCGGATCCCCCTCGGATTCCGAGAAGATGTTCATGCTGATCTGGTAGTGCGCGCCCATCGTCACTTCGAGATACGTCTGTTGGGTGAGCGAACGGCGCACGTCGTCGCGCAGGAAGGCGAGGGACAGTTCGAGCAGCGCATCGCTCGCCTGCCGGCGGCGCGTCGGCGGGATCTCCCCGGTGTCCAGGGCGTCCTGCACGTGGTGGTGCAGGACCCGCACGACCTCGGCGGTGGCCTCGCTCCCGGAGGTCAACTCGCTGAGCGGACGAGCCGCCGACCTCACCCGTCCCTCGGTGTCCGGCGGGACATCGGTGTCCGGCGCGACGCCGTCCGAGCTGTCACCCAGCACGGCGCACGCCGCCGCGACGAGGTCCGACAGCAACTTCCCCGACCGCGCCGGGCCCTCGGGCGACACCCCGAGGATGTTCCCGAGCCGGGTCCGGAGCGATTCCTGCCGGCAGAGATCCCGGGACGGCCCGCTCTCCTGCCGCTCCCCGCCGTCCGACGGCACCCGGATCGAGGGTTCTCCGCAACCACAGGAGTGGCGCACCACGAGTGCCGCCGGGGTCGCGTGGGGTCCCGGCTCGATGTGCTCCCCGCGGGCCATCCGCAGCGCGTACTGCGCGGCCAGTTCACCGAGTCGGTCGAATCCTGGTCGCACCGAGGTCAGGGACGGCGTGACCTTCGCTCCCTCGTCGACGTCGTCGAATCCGACGATCGCCTGGTCGTCGGGCAGGCACAGGCCCGCCGCCGTGAGGGCCTTCATCAGGGCAAGGGCGTTGCGATCGGTCGCCACGACGAGTGCGGTCGTCGGCACGCCCGCGGCGAGGATCCTCCGCGCCGCCTCCTCACCACCGAGCGACATGTTGTCCGGCGCCTCGAAGAACAGGCTCGGGTCGTCGTCGATGCCCTGTTCGTGGAGAGCCTGGCGGTATCCGTCGAACCGCTCCCGCATGTCGCTCTGGACGAGGTTCCCGACGAAGCCGATCCGTCGGTGACCATGCTCGACGAGATGGGCGATCGCCTGACGGATGCCGCCCCGGTTGTCCGGGACCACGGACGGGCACGCAAGACCCTCGTACTCCTTGCAGACGAGCACGACCGGTTTCTCGCTGGCGGCCAGTCGGTGGACGTAGGCATCCCCCACGGCCTGGGCGGCGAGGACGAACGCGTCGAAGCGCGACCAGCCCACCTCGAGCGTGAACCCCTCCAACGTGTGCAGGGCGGTCTCGCTCGTCCCCTCGGTCTGGGCCTCGACGGTCTGGATCCCGGCGACCACCCCGCCGGCCTCGGTCGCCGCCCGCACCATGCCGGCCAGGATCGCTCCGAAGAAGAAGCCACCCGTCGCCGGGGTGAGGTAGCCGATCCTCGGACGGTCCACGGAGCGCTCCTGGTCCTCTCCCGCCGACAGCATTCGACGCCTCACCGGATCCGAACCTGGCTCCTGGTGGTATCGGCCACCGCGATTGGCAGCTTGACGTGCGTGTTCCCGTCCCGGGGCGATGGCTATCGTCGCCTGCATGGAGACCTGGCTCGTCACCGGTTCGTCGATGCCGGCGCCGGACACGGAGTCGCCCCTTCTCGTGGAGGCGCTGACGGCCCGGGGGATCCGCGCGCAGATCCTGCCGTGGGACGCCGAGGCCGACTGGTCGTGCGCTGATCTCGTGGTCGTGCGGTCGACGTGGGACTACTTCGGCCGCCGGGCGGAGTTCCTCGCCTGGGCGGAGGCGGTGCACGCCGTGACCCGGCTGGTCAACCCGCTGCCGGTGCTGCGGTGGAACACCCACAAGAGCTACCTGCTGGAACTGGCCCGCGGCGGTGTGCCCGTGGTGCCCACCCGACTGGTGCCGAGCGGCGCACACGTGCCGGAGCCGGACTGGTGGGCGGAGGTCGGTCCGGAGGTCGTCGTCAAGCCCGCCGTCTCGGTGGGGGCGATCGGCGTCCTGCGCGGCCGCGCCGACTCCCCTGAGCTCCGCGCCCACCTGGGGCAGATCATTGCGGCCGGTGACGCGCTCGTGCAGCCCTTCCTGCCCTCGGTGTCCGAAGCCGGCGAGACCTCGCTGATCTTCGCGGGAGAGACGCTCAGCCACGCCGTCCGCAAGATTCCCCGGGACGGGGACTACCGGGTGCAGGAGCACCACGGAGGCACCGTGCGTCCGCACCCCCCCACGGCGGCGGAACTGCGGGTGGCCCGGGCGGCGCTCGCTCTGGCACCGGCCCGCTGCGCCTACGCCCGGGTCGATCTGGTCGAGACCGTCACCGGTCCGGTGGTGATGGAGCTGGAGCTGGTCGAGCCCTTCCTGTTCCTGACCGAGGACCCGGACGCCGTGGGGCGATTCGCCAGCGCCTTCCTGACGGAACTGGGGCGCTGAGGAAGGCCCGATCGGTCGGCGGTGGCCGCTGAGCCGGTTGGCCGGCCGGTCCTGGGATCGGGCGCGTCAGCCGGATGAGCGCATCGTCCCAGCCCTTCGCTCCTCGGGGGGCTCTCTCGACGGTCAGCGACCGTCCTCCGACCGGGCGGAACGCGGAGGCCTCACCGTCAGGTCAGCGATCGGCAGGCGGCGCCTCGGGCAGGGTGATGATGACGGTCGTGCCGCGTCCGGGTCCTGGGGTCCTCGGGATGCGCGGGAGCACGTTCAAGGTCATCATCGGCGACATCACCTGTCGGTGCCGTGTGATAGTCCGGACCGGTCACGTGGTGATGCCACGGAGGTTCACCCAGGTCCCCGTCCGCGGGGGAGGAACGGGAGTTCTCGATGCGCAAGTGGCATGCCAACCCCTGGGCGGTGCTCCTGACCCTGTCCCTCGGCTTCTTCATGACCCTGCTCGACGTCACGATCGTCAACATCGCCATCCCGAGCATGATCGATCAACTGCATGCCTCGCTCGACGAGGTGCTGTGGGTGGTCAACGGATACGTCCTCGTGCTCGCCGTCCTCCTCATCACCGCAGGGCGGCTGGGTGACCGGTTCGGCCGGCGGAACCTCTTCATCGTCGGTGTCGCGTTGTTCACCCTGGCCAGCCTGGCCTGCGGGGTGTCCCAGAACCCGGCCGAGCTGATCGGGGCCCGACTGGTCCAGGGGCTGGGTGCGGCGGCGTTGATGCCACAGACCATGTCGCTGATCATCGCGACCTTCCCGGCCGAGCGGCGGGGCGCTGCGATGGGGGTCTGGGGCGCGGTGGCGGGGCTGTCCACGGTCGCGGGTCCCACCCTGGGCGGACTGCTCATCACCGCCTTCAGCTGGCGGTGGATCTTCTTCATCAACCTGCCCATCGGGGTGGTCGTGCTGGTCGCCTCCGTGCTCTTCCTGCCCGGTCAGCAGGCGGTGCGCCGGCACCGGCTGGACTGGGTCGGGGTGGGGCTGGCCAGCGCATCGCTGTTCTGCGTGTCCTTCGCGTTGACCGAAGGGCAGCGCTACGACTGGGACGGGTGGATCTGGGCCCTGCTGGCCGCCGGCCTCGTGCTGGTCACCGGGTTCCTGGCGCAGCAGCGGAGCGCGCAGTCGGGGGAGCCGCTGGTGCCGTTCGC
>CAZOWW010000050.1:0-37629 GCA_964583765.1 uncultured Kineosporiaceae bacterium | reverse complement strand
CAGTCAACCAACCAACCCGGCAACTACGGCACAAACCGCTCAATCCCACGTGCGATGGACAGGTCTAGCGCGGACCCGCCTCGGGTACGAGCGCTCCTCCCGCGGGATCACCTGTCGCGCGGAGTGATCGCGGAGCCGGGGTCGATCGTGTCCGCAAGTGATCGCGGGAACGCCGTCCGTCGGGTCGCCAGGGCCGGGAGCGGCCTGAGGGAAAGCGTTACTGAATCGGTTCAGGAACTGCATTGACGGACGCTCCCCACGCGCGTAACGTCCCGGCGCGTTCCCTCGACCGGTGAGCCCGCTCACCCCGATCGTCGTCCGTGTCCCGAGGCCCCGTCGGGACGCCCCGCTCCGGGGCGGCGACCCGATCCGGCCGGTCGGCCTGCTGCGCGTGGGCGTGGCGGCCACCGGTCCGAACCCGGGCCCGTCCCCTCCTGCTCGAAGCCATGCGCCCAGAGAGGTCCCCCTCCATGTTCACACGTCCGTTCCGGGCGACGCCCTCACGTTCGCTCCGAGCGACCACCGCGCTCGCCGCGGCCGCCGTCCTCCCGTGGCTGGCCGTCACCGGGAGCGCCGCGGGTGCCACCACGGCCACGACGACCGCTGCCACGACCACCGTCACGACCACGCGGACCACGCCGTCCGCCCCGGATCTGCGCAATGTGTTCGTGCGTCGGGTGGGTGACCGGCTCGTCCTCGCCGGCAAGCCGTACACCTTCGCCGGCTCGAACAACTACTACCCGATGTACAACTCGCACACCGTCGTGGACAACCTGTTCACGAAGGCGGCGACGTCCGGCTTCCAGGTCATGCGGGTCTGGGGTTCGCTGGAGATCGGCAACCAGGACGGCACGAACTCCGTGGACGGCATCCACAGCGGGGTCTACCTGCAGTACTGGGACCCGACCACCGGCCACCCGGCGTACAACGACGGCGCCGACGGCATGGAACGCCTCGACTACCTGGTGGCCGAGGCCCACAACCAGGGCCTGCGCCTGGTGATCCCGTTCGTGAACAACTGGAGTGCGTTCGGCGGCATCGACCAGTACGTGCGCTGGGCCGGCGACAGCAACCACGACGACTTCTACACCGACCCGAAGATCCGCCAGTGGTACAAGGACTGGATCAGCCACGTGCTGAACCGCACCAACTCCATCACCGGGGTGAAGTACAAGGACGACCCCACGATCCTGCTCTGGGAGTTGGCCAACGAGCCCCGGTGCAAGGGCAGCGGCGTCTACCCCTTCACCAGTTCCTGCACCACCGACACGATCGCCTCCTGGGCGGACGACGTCTCGACGTACATCAAGTCGATCGACCGCAACGCCCTGGTCGGCAGCGGTGACGAGGGCTTCTACGCGACAGATCCGTCCTCGAGTGACTGGACGATCAACGGCGGCGAGGGCGTCGACTCGGTCAAGCTGGCCAAGCTGAAGAACATCGACGTCCTCTCGCTGCACCTGTACCCGGACAGCTGGGGCAAGGACGCGGCCTGGGGCACGGCCTGGATCACCTCGCACCTGCAGGCCGCCCACAAGGCGGGCAAGCCTGCGTTCCTCGGTGAGTTCGGCTGGCTCGACAAGTCCACGCGGAACACGGTCTACAAGTCCTGGACCGACGCCTTCCTCAAGGCCCACGGCACCGGCGCTCTCTACTGGCTGCTCAGCGATGCGATGGACGACGGCTCGATCTACCCGGACTACGACGGGTTCACGGTGTACTGCCCGAGCCCGGTCTGCACGACCTTCGGCAACTTCGACCAGCAGCTCCGCGGGAAGGCCACGTACTTCGCGCCGGTGGCCGACGTGGACAGCGCGATCGTCGCGTTCAACACGCCCGCCGTCGTCAACGTGACCGCCAATGACGTGGCGTGGGCCGGGCGCACCATTCGGCAGAAGTCGCTGGACCTCGACCCGGCCACGGCCGGCGTGCAGACCTCGGTGACGCAGGCGAACGGTGTTTTCGCGATCACCGCCGCGGGGACCGTCACCTTCACCCCGGTGGACGGATTCGTCGGTAAGGCCACCGTGCCCTACCAGGTCAAGGACTCCTCGGGACGGCCCTCGAACGTGGCCGGCCTGACCGTGACCGTCAAGCCCGACCCCGGCGCGGCGATCAAGCTCTTCTCCTTCGAGGACGGCGTCGAGGGTTGGGCCGAGCAGAGCTGGTCCCAGCTCGGCGGCACGGTGGCGCAGACCACCGACTTCGCCACCGACGGCACCCACGGCCTGCAGGTGAACAGCCTCAACGAGTGGTTCGGCCTCGACCTGCCCACGGCGGTGGACCTCAGCACGAAGTCCACGATCAAGGTCGACCTGAAGACCAACGACGTGGGCACCTCCGCGGCGCTGGTGCTCAAGGCGGGCTCGAGCTGGTCCTGGTGCCAGGGCGCCTTCACCTGGTACCCGCAGGGGCAGACGGCGACCGTCGAGGTCAGCCTCATCGACGGGCTGAGCTGTGACGGTGGGGCGGCCCCCGACCTGACCCAGGTGCACGGCGTCTACCTGTACTTCAACACCGGCACCTTCGACATCGACAACGTCCGCGCCGAGTGAGCTCGCTGCGGTGAGCGGAGCACGGTGAGTCCGCCGGAGTGAGCAGAGCACGGTGAGCCCGTCAGGGTGAGCAGAGCACGGTGAACTCGCCGCATTGAGCGGAGCACGGTGAGCCCGAACGGGGCTCCGGGCAGTAGGTCCTTGTGGGCCGGGTGCGCGGAGCCCCGCGGTGCGTGTGTCGGCTCGTGGTGCAGGTGTCGGGTCGAAGGTGCCTGTGCCGAGCCCTGCGCTGTGGGTGTCGGCCCCGGCGTGGTGGGCGTGCCGAGCCCCGGCGTGTCTGCCGGGTCGCTGCGGGTCCCTGCGGGTCAGCGCCCCGGCTGCCGGGATCGGCGGACGAGGACGCGAGGCGTCCAGGGACGGGGGGAGCTCACCGATCGGGCGCGGACCGCGTAGGCTCCGGGCCATCCGTCCATGCTGCCCGGTCCTGAGCTGCGCTGAGGTGACTCCGTGAAGAGACCCACGATCGCGGACATCGCCGCGCGCGCCAAGGTGTCCAAGGGCGCCGTGTCCTACGCGCTGAACAACCAGCCCGGCGTTTCCGAGGCGACCCGCGCGCGGATCATGTCGATCGCCGCCGAGATGGGCTGGACGCCCAACAGCGCCGCCCGGGCTCTGTCCGCGGCACGTGCCGACACCATCGGGCTGGTCTTCGCCCGGCCGCCGCGGACCCTCGGGCTCGAACCGTTCTTCATGGAGTTCATCTCGGGGGTGGAGGACGAGCTCACCCGCACCTCCCGGGGGCTCCTGCTCCAGGTTGTGCCCGATCGGGAGGCCGAGCTCGTCGTCTACCGCCGCTGGTGGGCCGCCCGGCGGGTGGACGGCGTGATCGTCGTGGACCTCGCGCTGGACGATCCGCGCGTGGCCGTGTTGAACACCCTCGGGCTGCCCGCCGTCGTGGCCGGTGGTCCCGGTGGGCTGGACGGCCTCACCGGGGTGTGGACGGACGACGCCAGCGCGATGATCTCGATCGTCCGGCACCTGGTGGAGCTGGGACACCGGCGGATCGCCCGCGTGGCCGGGCTGCCGGACCTGCTGCACACCCGGAGCAGGTCCGACGCCTTCGACACCACCGCCCGGGAACTCGCCCTGGACTCCGCCGAGACGATGTACACCGACTTCTCCGACGAGACCGGCGCCCGTGCCACGCGCTCGTTGTTGTCCTCCCCGCAGCCGCCGACGGCCATCATCTTCGACAACGACGTGATGGCCGTCGCGAGCGTGGCCATGGCCGCCGAGATGGGGCTGTCCGTGCCCGCGGACGTCTCCCTGGTGGCCTGGGACGACTCGGTGCTCTGCCGGCTCACCCACCCGCCGCTGACCGCGATGAGCCGGGACGTCGTGGCCTACGGTGCGCATGTCACCCGGCGGCTGCTCGCCCTGCTGGACGGCACCCCGCCCGGGATCTTCCTCGACGCGACACCGCATCTGGTCTCCCGCGGGACCACCTCCGCGCCGGGGCAGCCGAGCACCGATCCGGCCTGAGCCTGTGCGGGGGCAAGTGAGCACCCAGCCGGCCCGAACCCGCACAGAACGCGTTCCCTCCGTCCTTGCGGCTTGCGGGCCCAGCGTGGGCAACCTGCCAGCTCAGTGTGTGCGGTCTGCGGACCGTCCCGTTGGGCCGGCGCACGGGGAACTCCCGGCCACCGAGAGGTCCTTCTCCGTCTCGGGCACCCCGGTCAGGGACGACCCGGTGCCGAGCCAGGCCGGTCCGGGACGGGTGTCGTGGGCCGGAGCCCAGCGGCCTGCCACCCGCCGGTACCGGGCTCCCTCCCCGCGCAGCAGCAGGTGTTCGAGTGCGCCGACGAGACGATCGACATCCTCGATGCGCGAGCCGAGTCCGAGACTCGCCCGCAGCGCCCCCTCCGCCAGACCCAGCCGGGCCAGCAGCGGGTGCGCGCAGAACCGCCCGTCCCGCACCCCGATCCCGTGCTCCGCGGAGAGCGCAGCCGCCAGGCGCCCCGGGTCGTGCCCGGTCACCGTGAACCCGACGACGCCCACGCGGTCGGCGCTGTCCGGCCACAGGCGCAGCAGTCGCACTCCGGGCAGGCTCCCCAGCCCGTCGAGCAGGCGATCCACCAGTGCCTGCTCGTGTGCGGTCACCGCCCCCTCGGGCAGGGCCGCGATCGCGCGACAGGCAGCGGCGAGGGCCGCGGTACCGATGACATTGGGCGTGCCCGCCTCGTGCCGGGCGGGAGCCGGTGCCCAGGCGACGCAGTCGAGTCCGACCTCCTCCACCGCCCCGCCACCGGCGAGGTGGGCCGGTGCCGCGTCGAGCCAGTCCCGCCGTCCCACGAGCAGGCCGGCGCCGTACGGGGCGTAGAGCTTGTGCCCGGACAGGGCCAGGTAGTCCACGTCGAGGGCGCCGATGTCGATCCGGCGGTGCGGGGCGAGCTGAGCGGCATCCACGGCGATGCGGGCTCCGTGCGCGTGTGTCAGCTGCGCCAGCTCCGCCAGGGGCAACAGCTCACCGGTGACATTGCTGCACCCCGTGACCGCTACGAGGGCCGCGGGCCGGGCGGCCAGCTCCGCGTCCAACTGCTGCAGGGTGTCGGCGAGGGTGTCCGCCGCGTTGAGCACGCGGTGCCGACGTCCGGTCCAGGGCAGGAGATTGGCGTGGTGCTCGATGTCCAGCACGACGACGTCCTGGGAACTGGGGACGGCCGTGGCCAACAGGTTGAGCGCATCCGTGGTGTTGCGGGTGATCACCGTGACGTCGTCCGTCCGGGCACCGAGGAAGGCCCCGAGCTGGGCCCGTGCGGACTCGTAGAGGGTGGTGGAGACCTGCGAGGTGTAGCCGGCGCCCCGGTGGACGCTCGAGTAGTAGGGCAGCACCTCGGCGACATGGTCGGCCACCGCGGACAGGGCCGGGGCGCTCGCGGCGTAGTCGAGGTTCACGTAGCGCACCGAGCGATCGTCGAGACAGGGGACCACCAGCTCACCGCCCACGACGGGCAGGAGCGGCCGCTCAGCCAGGTCGGCGGTGGGGGTGCTCCGGTCGACCACGGTGTGCTGGTGGGCGCTCGGCTGGACGGCATGCGTGCGAGTGGACACAGATCCCTCCCGGGACTTCATGGACCCGAGTCCCGGGTCCGCGCTTGTCAGGGCCGATCAGACCTGACCTGGTCATCACCCGGAGCACCCCGCCGCGGAGGGGGGTTGCCGGCCAGCGAGCCGGGGCTTGACGCTGGCACTCGTGACCTGGGAGCAGCGTAGGGAGGTTCGCGAGGAGGTCGCAACCCGAGTTCCTCGCCCTGGCTCATCCCTGGATGCCCGAACGCCCGTGGGTGCCTGAACCTCCCTTGGTGCCCGCCTGCCCCTTCAGCTGTGCCCGCTCGGTGTCCGGCCCGCTCGGTGTCCGGCCCGCTCGGTGTCCGGCCCGCTCGGTGTCCGGGTGCTGCTCCCGACCCGTGGGAAGCGTTGCTCGCGCTGTCGGGTCGGCTTCTCTCGCGGTCACGCCCTCGTGGAGGTCCTCCGGGCCCGGGGGTGAGGGGGCAGGTGCCCGCAGGGAGCGAGGGATGGGCAGGATGGGCCGATGGGCGACGAACACGCGGGAGCGGTGCGCGGGACAGCGAGGCCGGCTGACGGCATCAGGGCGGCCGACGGCATCGAGGCGGAGGTCAACACCGGGACGGGGGACGGCGCCGTGCCCGGGGCCATCGGCAGCCGCCGTACGGGAACGGGGGAGGCCCCGGAGGTGTCGCGCGAGCTGGAGACGAAGTTCGACGTCGGGCCCGAGTTCGTCCTGCCGGATCTGACCGGGCTTCCGGGGGTGGCCCGCGTCGGGGGCCCTCGCGAGTTCCGGCTGTGCGCGACCTACCTGGACACCGGTGACCTGCGGCTGGCCCGGGCGCGCTTGACCCTGCGCAGGCGGACCGGAGGTGACGACGCGGGCTGGCACCTGAAGCGCCCTGGCTCGGGCGGGGCCAGGGAGGAACTGCGCCTTCCCCTTGCCGATGCCGATGCGACGGCGCCAGTTGCGGCTGCGGTTGCCACGGAGATGCGGAGGGCGCTGGAGGTGCCCGCGGCTCTGCGTGAGTTGGTGGACGACGTGCTCGCGGGACGCCCGCTGCTGCCTGTGGTGGAATTGCGGACGCTTCGCACGGTGCACCGGTTGTTCGACGAGGCGGGTCGGATGCTCGCCGAGGTCGCTGACGACCAGGTGGAGGCCTCGGTCTTCGCCGGCGCGGGGACGAACGATCCCGCGCCGGGTCCCGCCGTTCCCGCCGATCCGCCAGGTTCCGCCGTCCCCGTCACTTCTGCCGCTCCCGTCGGTCCGTCCGGACAGGCGCTACCGGCTGTGGCGTCGGAACCGCCGGCGCAGCTGGTCGTGGAGACCTCCGCCTGGCGTGAGGTGGAGGTGGAACTCGTCGACGGAGACCCGTCCCTGATCGCCGTGGTCGGGACTCGGTTGCTCGGGGCAGGTGCGCACGCGGCGGACGGGCCGTCCAAGCTGGCACGGGCGCTCGGGGACCGACTGCGCCGATCGCCTGCACCCGGAACCGCCGCATCCTGACCCCTTCCTCTCGGGGTGGTCGCGCCCGTACTCCCTCGGCAATCGCGCCTGGCTGGTTGGGGCGGTCGCGACTGTCTTCGCGGGGCGATCGCGCCCGTCCCGCCGGGGCGGCCGCGCCCGCGATGAGTTGTGCACAGCCCTCTACGCCGACAACGCGGTACACAAGCGTCCGGCCTTCCCGCCGGGAACGCCCCGAAGTGCCATGCTGGGCCAGATCGGGGAGGAGACCACCATGCCTTTGCACGAGCCGTCGCAACCTTCCGCCCGCCGCACGCCCGCCGGGCGTCCGACGGCGGTCAATCCCTTCCACGACGAGGCGAACGGGCTGCCGACCGAGGTGAACGTGCCGCGGACGGCTCTGTCCGCGGGTCCGATCCCTCCGGGCACGGCCTATCAGCTGATCCACGACGAGCTGATGCTCGACGGGAACGCCCGGCTCAACCTCGCCACCTTCGTGACGACGTGGATGGAACCCGAGGCCGTGCGGCTCATGACCGAGTGTCTCGACAAGAACATGATCGACAAGGACGAGTACCCGCAGACGGCGGAGCTCGAGGCTCGATGCGTGGCGATCCTCGCCGATCTCTGGCACGCACCCTCCGCCACGGCGTCCGTGGGGTGCTCGACCACCGGATCGAGCGAGGCGTGCATGCTCGCCGGGCTCGCCCTGAAGCGCCGCTGGAGCAAAGGCCGTGGTGCCCGATCGGGCGGGCGACCCAACCTCGTGATGGGCGCCAACGTCCAGGTGTGCTGGGAGAAGTTCTGCAACTACTGGGAGGTCGAGCCCCGGCTCGTGCCGCTGGTCGGTGACCGGCTGCATCTGGGGGCGGCCGAGGCCGCGGCACTGTGCGACGAGAACACCATCGGCGTGGTCGCGGTGCTCGGCTCCACCTTCGACGGCAGCTACGAGCCGGTCGCCGACGTGGTGGCCGCACTCGACGACCTGCAGGGGCGCACAGGGCTCGACATCCCCGTGCACGTGGACGGCGCTTCCGGGGGGATGATCGCGCCGTTCCTGGATCCGGACCTCGCCTGGGACTTCCGTCTTCCCCGGGTCGTCTCGATCAACACCTCCGGGCACAAGTACGGACTGGTGTATCCCGGGGTCGGCTGGGCGGTGTGGCGTGACCGCGAGGCGCTTCCCGAGGACCTGGTGTTCGACGTGAACTACCTGGGTGGCCACATGCCCACGTTCGCGCTGAACTTCTCCCGGCCCGGTGCCGAGGTGGTGGCCCAGTACTACACGTTCCTGCGTCTGGGGCGCGAGGGATTCCGCCTCGTGCAGCAGGCCTCGCGGGACATCGCGACCTCGCTTGCCCAGGGTGTGTCCGAGTTGGGGCCGTTCCAGTTGCTCACCTGGGGCGACGAACTCCCGGTCTTCGCCTTCACCACGCGGCCCGAAGTGACCTCCTTCACCGTCTTCGACGTGGCGCGACGGCTGCGGGAACGGGGCTGGCTCGTGCCCGCCTACACCTTCCCGGCGGAACGCACGGACCTGGCCGCGGCCAGGATCGTGATCCGCAACGGTTTCTCGCACGATCTGGCGGGCATGCTTCTCGACGACCTGACCCGGCTCCTGCCGGAACTGGACGCACAGGCCGGACCACTACGGCCCGAGCAACAGGTCGAGGGCTTCCGGCACTGACTTGCCCGGTCCGTCGTTAGGTCAGATGTGCACACCCGGCATCCGGGCCGTTCCGGGCATGGACGGGGCGTGGAGTCGGGGACGAGCGGACGGCGGGTCGAGAACCGGCCAGGACGAGGAGGCGGTGCGTGCGGCGTCGGACACTCATGGCCGCGGTGACGGCGGTGGCGCTGGCGGGCGGTGCGGGCGCGGTGGCTCTCGGGTCGGCTCGTGGCTCCTCGACCACCGTCCAGGTGCAGGACCTGCGGGTCGAGGGGGTGCCCGAACCCGGCGCCGCGGCCGCATCGTTGGAGGCTCGGCTGTACCTGCCGCATGCGCGAACGCCCCTTCCCGCGATCCTGCTCGCACCGGGATTCGGCGGCACCGAGGACGAGCTCTCCGGGGACGCCCAGTGGTTCGCGCAGCGTGGCTACGTCGTGCTCACGTACACCCCGCGGGGATTCGGACGGTCCGGCGGCTCGATCCACCTCGATGCGCCGGGGTACGAGGTTGCCGACGCCCGGCGCCTGGTGGACGTCCTGGCTTCGCGGCCGGAGGTGCGCAAGGACCGTGCGGGTGATCCGGTGGTGGGGGTGTCCGGCGCTTCGTACGGGGGTGCCCTGGCCCTCCTGCTGGCCGCCGCGGATCCCCGGGTCGACGCGATCGTTCCGATGATCACTTGGAATGATCTCGGTCAGGCGCTCTTCCCGCAGTCGGCCGTGCAGGCGGGATCGGACGGTTCTCCGGCCGCGGTGCGTCCGATCAGCCAGCCCGGTGTCTTCAAGCGGGTGTGGGCCGGGGTGTTCTTCGGCTCTGGCACCACCGCCCTCCCCGGAACGGGCGAGTCCAGCGCCACCCGGTCCGGTGCGGGCGCCCTGACCGCGGCCGACCCGGGGTGCGGTCGGTTCGCCCCTGACCTCTGCGCGGCCTATCGGGAGGCCGCCACCAGCGGAAGATCCAATGCTCGGATCCAGGCACTGCTCGAAGCGTCCAGTCCGGCACCGGTCCTCGGCCGGATCCATGCGCCCACGATGCTGATCCAGGGTGAGGCGGACTCGTTGTTCCCCCTGTCGGAGGCCGACGCGAACGCGCGCGGGATCGCCGCCGCGGGAACCCCGGTGCGGGTGGTCTGGTACGGCGGTGGGCACGACGGAGGCACCGACGAGGCGTCGCGGCTGCGTTCGCTGACCCGCGGCTGGTTCGACCACTACCTTCAGGTTCGACAGGGCAACCCGGACCTGCGCTTCGAGGTCACCGTGCCCGATGCGACGCTGTCCACCCAGGACACCGCACCGGCCCCGATCGTGCGGGCCGCGAGCCGTCTGCCCGGGATCGACGCGGGCTCGGGGACCACCGAACATCGGGCGCTCCCGTTGTCCGGACCGGTCCAGGACATCCAGTCACCGGCCGGGGCGACTCCGGCGGCCCTGTCGACGGTCCCCGGGCTGGGCTCGGTGCTCGGCCTGCTCTCCGCAGGTGGCAGCCAGGGCTTCGGCAGCAGCGCCACGGGAGCAGGTGGGGCGAACGGACTGGTCGCCTCGCTCTCGGCGCTCCCCGGACAGTCGGCGTCCTTCGAGACCACGCCGCTGAAGGAACCGCTGTCCGTGGTCGGCTCCTCGCGGGTCACGCTGCGGGTCACCTCCACCGCCCGGGACCTCACCCTCTTCGGGCAGCTGTACGACGTCGCCGAGGACGGCGGGGCCACCCTGCCCGAACGGCTCGTGGCCCCCCTGCGGCTGGATGTCGTGCCCGGCGCCGCGCAGACGGTCACCCTCGCGCTCCCCGCGGTCGTCCGGGACGTGCCGGCCGGGCATCGACTGCGGCTCGTGCTCTCGGCCACGGACCAGGGTTACGCCATGCCCGCCGATCCGCGGCAGTACACGGTTGCCCTCGCCGGGGACCAGGCGCTGTGGGTCCCCACCGTGCCGATGTCCGTGCTCGGCAGCGGGGACCTGGGTCCGGTCCTGCCCTGGGCGGTGGCCCTGGGCATCGTCCTGCTCCTCGGAGCAGCCGCCGGTGCGGTCATCTCCCGTCGTCGCCGCGCGATCACCCGTGATCCTGCCCTGGCTGACGTCCCGATGGCGGTGCTCGGCCTCGGCAAGGCCTACGGGGACGGGTTCCGCGCGGTCTCCGACCTCAGCTTCCACGTGGAGCAGGGACAGGTCCTCGGTCTGCTCGGCCCGAACGGCGCAGGCAAGACCACGACCCTGCGCATGCTCATGGGCCTCATCCGTCCCACCGAGGGCGAGGTGCGGGTCTTCGGCCACCGCATCGTCCCCGGGGCGCCGGTGCTCTCGCGGGTCGGTGCCTTCGTCGAGGGGGACGGATTCCTGCCGCACGTCAGCGGCCTGGAGAACCTGCACCTCTACTGGCGTGCCACCGGCGGGGAGCTCGTCGAGGCGCACCTGGAGGAGGTGCTCGAGATCGCGGGGCTCGGCGAGGACGTGCATCGACGGGTGCGCACCTACAGCCACGGAATGCGTCAGCGCCTGGCCATCGCGCAGGCGATGTTGGGGCTTCCCGATCTTCTCGTGCTCGACGAGCCCACGAACGGACTCGACCCGCCGCAGATCCGGGAGATGCGTGAGGTGCTCGCCCGGTACGCGGCCACCGGACGCACCGTGGTGGTCTCGAGTCATCTCCTGGCGGAGGTGGAGCAGACCTGCACCCACGTGGTGCTGATGAACCGTGGACGGCTGGTGACACAGGGTCCGGTCGCCGAGCTCGTCGGATCCGCCACCTCGCTCGTCGTGGGGGTCGACGACCCGGCCCGTGCGGCCGAGGTGGCCGCGGGCGTGGACGGTGCCCAGGACATCGAGGTCACCGACTCCGGGCTCACCCTGCGCCTGGTCGGCACGTCCCGGGCGGAACTGGTGCGGGCCCTGGTCCTGGCCGGGCTCGCCGTCGATCGCATCACACCCGAACACGGACTCGAAGAGGCGTTCCTGGCCCTGGTGGGGGAGGTCTGATGCCGCAGCGTGGGACTCACGGCGGTATGGCCACGGCCGCGGCGCCGGAGGCAGTCGACGCCGGCGGCGACGGGGCTGCCCGCGGGTACCGGGCCGGACGCACCCTGCCCCTGCACGTGGAGGTGCGTCGCCAGCTCACCCGGCGACGGACGACGTTGACCCTGGGGCTGCTCGTCGTGCTGCCGTTCCTCCTCGTGGCGGCCTTCGAGCTGAACCGGGACGGTCGGCGCGGGCGGGACACCCCCGGCCTGGTCGACCTGGCCACCTCCGGCGCGGGCAACTTCACCCTGTTCACGCTGTTCGTGGCGACGGGCTTCCTGCTGGTCGTGGTCTTCGCCCTCTTCGCCGGCGACACCGTGGCCAGCGAGGCGAGCTGGTCCAGCCTGCGCTACCTCCTGGCCGCTCCGGTGCCCCGGGGGCGCCTGCTGCGGCAGAAGCTGCTGGTGGCCGTCGGGTTCGCGCTGTTCAGCCTGCTCCTCCTGCCCGCGGTGGCCTACCTGGCGGGGGGTCTCTTCTTCGGCTGGGCACCCCTGCACACCCCGCTCGGGGCGACTCTGGGCGTCGGTGAGGGGCTGTGGCGGCTGGCCGTCATCGTGGGATACCTCTTCGTGACCCTGCTCTTCGTGGCCTCCCTCGCCTTCCTGCTCGGGGTGTGGACCGATGCGCCGCTCGGAGCCGTCGGCGGCGCCGTACTGCTGGTGATCGTCTCGAACATCCTGGACGCCGTCACGGCGCTCGGTGACCTGAGACGTTTCCTTCCCACGCACTACGCCTACGCCTGGACGGACGCCCTCGGGGCGGACATCACCTGGGACGCCATGGTCCGTGGGGCGCTCTGGTCGGTGGCGTACTCGGCGCTGTTCCTCGCCCTGGCCTGGCGGCACTTCCTGCGCAAGGACATCGTGAGCTGAGCGGCAGCCGTCCGGTCCGAGCGCGGTCCCGGATGCGGGTCGCCGCGGCCTCGATGCCGAGCGACATGGTGCGGAGCCGACGAGGGAGGGGTCGTGACCTTCTGGGAGCGCAGGGAACGTCATCAGGTGAGCCGTCGCCTCGGCCGTGCACCGGAGGCCCCCGCGGACCGGCCGCGGCCGGATCTGCCGGTCGGCACCGATCTCCTGCCGCAGATCCGCCACATCGTCGTGCTGATGATGGAGAACCACTCCTTCGACAACTACCTGGGCCTGCTCGGCCACGGTGACGGGTTCCCGGTGGATGCCGACGGGCGTCCGACGGTGTCGAACCCCGACGGCCGGGGTGGGCGGGTGGCGCCCTCGCACCTGACCGGGCAGCGTGGGGGGATCCCCACCCAGACCTGGCGCGCAAGCCATCTCCAGTACGCCGACGGCACCAACGAGGGCTTCGTGACAGCCACCCTGGACGCCGTGCCGGAGGCGGCCCCGGAGGACGCGGCGATCGGCATGGGCTACTGGACCCCGGAGGACCTGCCGTTCTACGCCGGGCTGGCACGCACCTTCTCGCTCGCGGACCGCTGGTTCTGCTCCTGCCTCGGGCCGACCTTCCCCAATCGACGGTTCCTGATCGCGGGCACCGCGCACGGGCTGATCGACGACCAGCCCTTCGCCATGATCGACCGTCCGGAGAACGGGACGATGCTCGATCTGCTCACGCACCACGGCATCAGCTGGGCGAACTACCACCCCGTCCACCGGCTGCGGGTGACGCTCCCGCGCCTGCTGGGCTGGCCGGGCCTCGCCGCGGCCCGAGCCCTCGGGCTGGCCCTGGCCGGGCTGTTCCCCCGGTTCGGCCGGTCGGTGATCGGCAACCTGCAGTTCACCGCTGACGTCTGCCCGCTGGGACTTGCCGGGGCGGTGACCCACCTGCGTGACCTGGACCGCTTCTTCACGGACGCCGCGGCCGGCACCCTGCCCGACTTCTGCCTCGTCGACCCCGACTTCAACGCCACTTCGGAGGAGAACCCGCAGGACGTCCAGGCAGGGGAGCAGTTCGCGGCGCGCATCGTCCAGGCGGTCATGCACGGCAAGGGCTGGCCGCACACGCTCCTGCTGTGGTTGTACGACGAGCACGGTGGGTACTACGACCATGTGGTGCCGCCGGCTGCCGTGGCGCCGGACGAGGTCCGGGCACGCCGATTGGGGCGCGGATGGGCCTGGTTGCGGTCCGTCCCGCTCGTCGGACCCTGGTTGCGCCGGCTCGACCGGGCCGACGAGGGGCCCGACACCTACGAACGGCTCGGGTTCCGGGTGCCGGCGGTCGCGGTCTCCCCCTATGCGCGGGCCGGTCAGGTGAATTCCACGTGCTTCGACCACACCTCGGTGTTGCGTCTGGTCGAGGACAAGTGGAATCTGCCACCGTTGACGCGTCGCGACATGCGGGCAGCGTCGCCCGTGGAGATGCTGGACCTGGTGGGGGAGCCGGCCTTCCTCTCGCCCCCGGTGTTGCCGCAGCCCGCCCGTGGTATCTGACGGGAACCGGTACCTGACGGGATTGCACACGCAACCCCGTGCCGGTGGCCGCGCGACGCGGGGAACCCGTACGCCGAGGGGGGCTGCCGGAGTGCAGGCACACGCCTGCGATCCAGTGTTCCGACCCATCATCACGGAGAGGGCGACATGCCGACTGCACTGGTCTTCACCGAGTACGGCGGACCGCAGACGCAGCATCTGGTGGATCTGCCGAAGCCGGTTCCGGGCCCCGACGAACTGTTGGTCGCGGTGCGTGCGGCCGGGGTGAACCCGGTCGACTGGAAGATCCGCGAGGGCTATCTGCGGGACGTGTTCGAACTCTCGCTCCCCAAGGTCATGGGATCGGAGCTCTCGGGCGTCATCGAGCAGGTCGGCGAAGGGGTCAGTGACTTCCAGGTGGGCGAGGGGGTCTTCGGGAGCCCCGTCGCCGGGGCCTTCACGGAGTACGCGTTGCTCCCGGTGCGGGTGGCCGCGCGCAAGCCCGATGCGGTCAGCTTCATCGACGCCGCGACCCTGCCGGTGGCAGCGGCCACCGCCTACGACGCCCTCGCGCAGCTCGCCCTGCCCGCGGGGGCCACCGTGCTGGTGCTTGGCGCGGGCGGCGGGGTGGGCGTCGCCACCGTGCAACTGGCCCGGGCCGCGGGGCACGAGGTCATCGCGGTCGCCGGGGCGGCCAAGCGGGACTTCCTCACCTCCCTCGGCGCCGTGCACGTGGCCTCGGGACCGGGCACGGCCGAGCGGGTGCGAGCCGCGGCCCCGGCGGGGATCGACGCCCTCGTCGACCTGGTCGGCGGCGATCCGCTGCGTGAGCTGGCCGTGCTCGTCGACGACCGCGCCCGGATCGTGACCGCGGTGGATCCCGGTGCGGCGGCGGAGTTCGGCGGTGCAGCACTGCGGCGGCAGCCCGGTGCCGGGACCCTGGTCGAGCTCGCCCGACTCGTCGAGACCGGCGACCTCGCCCCCCGGGTGAGCGAGGTCTACCCGCTGCACCGGGCGGCCGACGCGCTGGCCGCGGTCGAGTGCGGGCACACCCTGGGAAAGGTGGTCATCGAGGTCTCCTGACGGGTGTCGGCGGCCGGTGCCGGAAGGCTCGACGCTGCGGTGCGGCGGTTGCCGCGGCTTCGGACGCGACGTCCCGCCGTGTAGGTTCCCGCTATGTGCCGTCGTCCCCGGGTCGGGCCCGTAAGCATGATCATCTCGGGTGAGATGGGCAAATCATCCTCGAATCGTCACTGTGCGGCATAAGGTCAGTACGTGGTGCGACGGGAGAGTGCGGCACCTCTGGCCGCGGGGGTAGGGCACGACGAGGAGCAGCGGGAAACGGTCCTGCACATCGCGGCACGCCTGCGGGACGCCGTGAGCCGGGTGACCCTGGACGAGTTCCTCCATCAGGAGTCCCGGTACGACCGGGACTGCCGGCTCGGCCGGGAGCTGCTGTACCTGGCCTCCCATCACCGCTGGAACCGCGGGACCACCGAGATCGTCGAGCTGGACGCGGCGGACTCGGTGGAGACGACCCTGCAGATCAAGGTCGACCTCGGCCGGGTGGCCCACGAGGCCTTCCGCGACAAGGTGGACACGGTGTGGTTGCCGCTCGTGCTGCTCCCTCCACCCCGTACCCCCGGCGGAGCGCAGGAGGGACAGCGGCGGCTCACGCCGTCCCTGGAGGTGCGCGACGCCTCGGGAGACATGCTCCCCGCGTTGCCCCCCAACGAGGCCCGGCGCTGGATGGCCGCCGCACTCGCCGAGATCATCCTCAACATGGCCTGGGCTCCGGTGACCGAGCCCGTCCGCCGCCCGGCGGCCACGCGGGAGCAACGACTGCTGCTCAGCGCCGCGGTGCAGCGAGTGCTGCGGGACGGCGCACCCGAGCAGGGAGCCGCGGTCCGGGACGACAGCTGGCTCGGCGGGAGGATGGAGAAGGCCCGGCGGGCGCTGCAGGGCCTGCTCGAGGACTTCGTGGGCGCGGTCGAGGTGCCCCTGCACGAGGCGACCCCGCAGCGGGTGCGGGCCGCGCTGCTGATCCGTCGGGCCGCGCTGATCGTGCATGCCGTGAGCAGCCCCACCACCCTCGTCGTGATCCCGGTGGCGCCCCACGCGGGCCCCTCGGTCTTCACCGTGCGGGTACCCACCCGAGCCCTGCACGGTTCCCCGCGCGGGAGATGGACGCGCCTGTGGACGCGCCTGTTCGGTCCGCGGGCGCGCCTCATGCTCGACGTCCTGCTCCCCTCGGGGGACACCGACCGCGAGGTCATCGTGCGGTTGCCCGACGGGGTCTCGCATGCGCGCCGCGGCGACGGGGCGATCGGGGACGCCTCGATCGAGGTGAGCCGCCCTCGCTGCGTGCGCCAGCTCGAGGCGGTGATGGACCAGATCGACCAGCTGGCGCCGCACGGTCCCACCCCCGCCCGCACGGACGCCCGGCCCGAGCTGCGCTGCCTGGTCGACTTCGCCATGGCACGCCTGGAGGTCGTGCGGGACGTGTTCCGTCACCACCGAACGGTCGCGGCCGAGGCGAGCCGGGGCGATCCGTCCGGGGCGGAGCCGCCCTGGCTCGACGACCTCGCGTCCCGGTTGCGCGGCGTCGACACCTCCGGGGCGGTGAGCTGGGACGCGATCCGGGCCGCCTGGTCGACCGGACGGCAGGGCAGCAAGCGTCTCTTCCGGGTGCTGGAGTGCGATGCCCTGAGCCCGCGGTCGCTGCACATGCGCGCCCCGCTGGTGGAGAACCGGGCGATCCGGGCGTCCTCGCTGCACGCGCACGTCTTCCTCGACGTCGCCGTGGACGAGTCGGCACCCCTGCACGTGGCTCGCTACTCCGGGGCGATGAGCCTGATTATCCTCGCGGCGGTCGGCCTGAACCTGCTCGCGTTCGGCAGCAACCTGGACGCGCAGGTGCTCGCGGGCGTGCTCACTTTGTTCGCGGTGATCCAGGCGAGCCGGGTGGAGCACCCGGACCGGTCCACCCTGCGCGGCCTGCTCACGGCGGCGTCCTCGTGGGTGATCCTCGCCTCGATCCTGCCCACGGTGCTGCTCGGCGTCACGATCGCGTTCAAGAACGGGCACCCGGCCTGGCCCCTGCGGGAATTCGTCGTGGGCGCCCTGGTCGGGCAACTGGCCCTGCAGACCGCCATGTTCGTCGGCCCGCTCTCCGGGCAGGCGGCTACCTCGCGGACCCCGCGCATCGTGCTGCACACCAAGCCTGCGGCCGACTACGCCCGCATCGAGGTGTTGCACAGCTCGTGGTGGCGCAGCACCACGGCGGGAGCCCTGCTGCTCGGCCGCCCGGCGCACGGGTACGTGCTGGTCCGGGGCAGCAGGGAGATGTCCCGGATCATGGGCGACGTCAGGGGGTCCGGTCCGCGGCCGCAGAACCCGCGTGCCCTGGCCCGGCGCGGGCTGGCGACCAGCGTCACCGCCTTCGCGCGCTGGTTGGGCGCCGAGGGCGGCGTCCTGAACGCGGTCACCAGCGCGCCTGACGGCTCCCCGTCACTCACCGGTGACGCTGGTGCGGGCCTGTTCGGGCCCGGCGCGGGGGAGGTGTTCTCGCTCGCGGCCCCGGGTACGGGCTCGGGTACCCGGACGGCCCGGGACGGCGGGGATCCGGGGACCTCGGAGGCACTGGCCACCCTGGCCTACGAGAGCGCGCGGTTCACCGACGTCCCCGCGAACATCCTGGCCATGCTGATCGCCGGCACCGCGGCCCGTGCCCTGACCTTCGTGGTCTTCCGGGAGGAACCGCACGAGCAGTGGCGTCGTGAGAACGGCGCCCTGCCGGTGGACCTGGACGCCGATCGTCTGATGGCGCACGAGACGCCGATCGGCGTCGTCGACATCTTCGTGGGTCTACCGGTGGAGCACACCCCGTCACCGGCCGACCATCCGGTGACCCGGGTGCTGGAGGCGGCCCGCTACCACGAGCGGCTGGTCATGGAGGTCCAGCTGCCGGTGCCGGCGCCGAATCAGGGCGCCCGTGACCTGCGGTGGATGCGCGTGCGGTGCGGGCAGCGGGGGGACGAGTTCACCGGCCTCGCCGAGTTCCTGCAGGACGTGCACCGTGCGGTACGCGGCGGTGGTCCGGCGGAGGTGGAACTGCTCGTCGACGTCACCCGGCGGACGCCGGCGCGCAGGTTCCTGGGCCGCCCGGCGGAGACTTCCCACAGCCCGGTGAGCGCGCGCGAGCTGGACGTGGTCGCGGACCAGCTCGCCGTGACCGGGGCCTCGCCGACCGGGCAGGACTGGCTCGTCTGCGCGGTCTGCGGCTACGCCCGCACCGGGGTGGAGGCCGACGTCCTGCGGCAGGTCTCCGCGCGTCATCCCGGCGTGCGGGTGGTCGGGCTGACCACCGCCCTGCTGCACGGCACCGTCGTGGTCTTCTTCCTGGGGCACCGGGTCGTCACCGACCCCGAGCGCGAGCCTTCCCCGGGTGCTCGAGATGTTCCGGGCGGTCAGACCGCTCCGGCCGCTCAGCCTTCCCCGGCGGCCCCGACCGTGACGGGTGCCCAGCCGGCTCCGGGCGGTCAGGCACCTCCCGCGGCGGCGGAGCATCCGGAGTACCAGTGGCTCGTCGAACAGTGGACGGACGCGAGCGTCCTGGGCACCCTCGCGGACGGGGACGCCGATGCCGAGGCTGGCCTGCTCCTGCGGGCGCACACCCAGACCAGCGACCGGCCGGGCACCTTCACCACGATCCTGGAGCGCATGGCGGACAGCCTGGCGGCGGGGGCCGGGGTCGACCCGGCCGCGGTCGAGCTCCCGATCTGGTACGTGCACACGAGCGTCGTCGACGGGCGTCTCGCGACGTCACGGTTCACCGTGCGCCTGCCCGCCCGGTTGGCGCGGGTCGGCGACGGGGACACCGGCGCCTGGGAACAGGCCGAGCGGGCCGTGCGACGGGCCCTGGTCTCCCGGTCCGAGGAACTCGGCGCGGTTCCGGGAGGAGTCCGTCGGGACGGGCAGGCCGTGGTGAGCATCCAGGTCGTCACCGCGCCGCAGGGGGATCGGGAGCCGGTACGGGACGACGGCACCAGGCCCGGGACGACCGATCGGCCGGTCCTGTCCGGCTCCACGCCGGCGCCCGCCGGTGCCCAGGAGGAGCGGGAAACGACCATCGATCTGCGGGACGACTCGGACGCCGTCCCGTGAGGTCCGTTCGACCAGCCCTGCGCGCGGGCTCGGCCGGTCCCGCGAGTTGGGCTCAGCCGGCAGTGGCCAGGGCGATCGCCTCGTCCGGGGGTACCGGACGGGAGAACCAGTAGCCCTGGCCGAAGGCGCAGCCCAGGTCCCGCAACCGGTCCCGGTGTCCGGGGCTCTCCACCCCCTCGGCGATCAGCTCGAGACCGAGGTTGCTCCCCATGAGCACGATCGTTCGCACCAGCTCCGCGCTTCGCGGGTCCTCGTCCAGCGCGGCCACGAAGGATTTGTCGATCTTGAGGGCGTCCAGGGGAAGCCGGTGCAGCGCCTCGAGGGAGGAGTAGCCGGTCCCGAAGTCGTCGATGTGCAGGTGCACGCCGAGGTCGTGCAGTTCGCGCAGCATGCGCCGGGCGAGGTGGACGTCATGCATGATCACGCTCTCGGTGATCTCCAGGCTGAGGGTCGCCGGATCGATCCCGGTGGCGCGCAGGCAGTCGGTGACCTCCTCGACCAACCGGCCGTGCCAGAACTGCCGGTTCGACACGTTGACGCTGACGGACAGCCGCTCCAGCCCGGGCAGCTGCTGCCACTGGGCGAGCTGCTGGCACGACCGCCGCATCACCCAGCGGCCGAGCTGGAGGATCAACCCGCTGTCCTCGGCGACCGGCAGGAACTCCCCGGGCAGGAGCAACCCGCGGCCCGGATGGCGCCAGCGCACGAGGGCCTCGAAGGCAGCCAACCGACCGCTGACCAGCCGCACGATCGGCTGGTAGTGCACCTCCAGCTCGTCCCCCTCCAGTGCCCGGCGGAGTTGGGCCTCGGTGCGCAACCGGTCCATGGCCCGGGCGTGCATGGCCGTGTCGAAGAACGCGTGGGAGCCCTTCTGGCGGTTCTTGGCGGAGTACATGGCGATGTCCGCGTCACGGATCACCGACTCCGCGTCGGCGTACCCGGCGTTTCCCAGGGCGATGCCGATGCTCGCGCTGACCACCAGTTCCTGCTCGCCCAGGGGAATGGGAGCCGCGAGCGCCGCCTGCAGCCGGGAGACGACGATGAGCAGGTCCTCCGCGTCGTGGACGTCCTCGATGAGCACGGCGAACTCGTCCCCGCCGAACCGCCCCGCGATGTCCGTGTCCCGCAGGGCCGTGGACAACCGCTCGGCCACCTTGACCAGCAGCTGGTCGCCGGCGAGGTGACCGAGGCTGTCGTTGACCACCTTGAACCCGTCCAGGTCCAGCAGGAGCAGGCCGAACTGTCGTTCCGGGGACCGCTGGGTCCGGCGGATCGCGTGCTGGAGCCGTTCCAGGAAGAGCGCGCGGTTGGGCAGCTCCGTCAGGTCGTCGTGCATCGCCGCGAGGCGCAGCCGCTCCTCCTGTTCGCGCAGCGAGCGGAGCACGGTCTCGTGGTCGAGGGCGACCGTGAGCAGCGCTGCCCACTGGTTCATCGGTTCCCGGCCCGTGGCCGACTCCGCGTCGATGGTCCCCACCACGGCGAGCAGACCCCAGTCGCGGGCGGGGGTCCGGATGGGCACGACGAAGGTCATCAGGTCGGACCGTGGGTCGGCGAGGTCGATCAGGCTCTGCGGGGGGAACGCCTGGTCGGGCAGGACCTCGCCGGGCGTGCCCTGCGGGCCGGGATCGCGCAGGTAGTGGCCGACGAGCTCCAGGTGTCGTGAGTCGTCCACGGGCTCCGGACTGGTCCAGAGTCCCAGGCAGGCACCTCGGGCATCGGTGCGGGCGAGCCAGGCGAGCGTGCGCGGGGCCTGTTCGTGGCTCCGCAGGAGCCCCAGGCTGACCGCGTACTGGGTGAAGAACCGGTCCTGCAGGTCGAAGCGCTCGGCGAGCTCCCGTCGCAGCTGTTGCTGTGCCAGGCAGAGGATGACCTCCTGCAGGCCGTCCTCCACCGCGGGGTCCACGGCGTGGCCGTTCCCCGCGGCGGCGGACCGGGCGAAGTCGCGCACGCAGCGGATCACCTCGACCAGCGTCTCGGGCCGGGGCGCCAGGCCGGCGAGCCGGGCCAGTCCTCGTTCGAGGTCCATCCGGTCGGGCGCCGGTCCGCCCGCGAGGGCGCTGTTCACCAGTTCGGTCGTCGTCGCGGCGATCTGGTGGGCGGCCGTCCGGATGTCCTGCTCGTCCGCGTCGGTGCCGTGCAGCGCCGTGATCAGCCGGTCCACCAGGCCCGGACCGGGTGCCGGTACCTCAGTGCCCTGGAGGACCTGGGTGAGGCGCTCGCCCGGTTCCTCGGCCGTGAGGGAGGTGCGGTCTGTCTCCTGCCGGGTGGGGGGTCCGCCTGCGGGCCACCAGGTGCTCGATCCCGGGGGAGCGGCCGTCAGGGACAGGCGGCTGCGGCATCCACAGGTCTCGCGCACCACCAGGGATGTCGGGACGAGGTGGCAGCAGTTGGCGATCGGCTCGCCCGTGATCGTGCGCAGGAGCAGGTCCGCGGCCGTGCGCCCGAGCAGGTCGATGTGCTGGTGCACGCTCGTGAGCGCAGGGGAGCGGACCGCCCCGCTCTCGATGTCGTCGAAGCCGATCACTGCGATGTCCCGAGGCACGTCGTAACCGGCTCGTTCGAGGGCCCGGACCAGGCCCAGGGCGTTGTAGTCGTTGCCGGTGAGCACCGCCGTGGCCGGGATCCGGTGGGAGATCATGAGCCGGGCGGCGGCCTCGCCCCCGGACTCCTGGTTGTTGCCGGTGTCGTAGAACAGTTCGGGATCCGGTTCGAGCCCGAATTCGTGGAGGGTCGCGCAGAAGGCGTGGTACCGCTCCCGGATGTCGGTCTGCACGAGGCAGCCCGCGAAGGCGATCCGTCGATGGCCGTGCTGCAGGAGGTGACGCACGGCCTCCCGCACCCCGCGCTCGTTGTCGCAGCCCACGCTGGGGAACAGCGGATCCCCCGAGCCCTGGCCGACCAGGACGGACGGCGTGCCCCGGTCGCGGGCGGCGAGGCAGTGGTCCGGGCCCACCGCGTTGGTGAAGACGATCAGGCCCTGCACGCGGTCGAGGCCGACCGTTCGCGGGTAGTCGGGCGGGCTGGCCGGGTCGGCCAGGTAGGCGCCGGCCGCGAGGGTCTGCAGGGCCAGGATCCGACCCTCGACCTCGCGGACGCGCTGGGCCACACCCCCGAGCAGCGCCCCGTAGTAGGTGCCGCCGAAGAAGGGGGACAGCACGGCGACGGTGGGGGACTCCTCCACGCTCGCGATCCCCTCTCCCGCGGGCCGCCGCCACCGGCGGTTCCCCGCTCGCGCGCCGGTCGCGCCCGCCGGTCGCACACCGGCGTCACGGACCACGCCGCGATCATCCCGCCACCCGGTCAGGGAAGGAATCGGACGATCGGTCCTGCACCTTGAGACGTCCGGCCACGGCGCGCGTCCGGGGTCATCGTCCGCGGTATGCCCACGATCCGCCATGATTCCGGCAGGCCGCTGTGACCGTCGTGACATCCACATTGATCTGGTGCGGGAAATGGGACGCCCCGCGGTCGGGCGGCCGGTCCGGGTGCCGGCCAGGGGGGCAGGGATCCGGTGACCGGCGCCATGCTAAGGTGACGCCGTGATCGGTGTCATCAACTACAGGACCGGCAATTCTCAGAGCGTTGTTTACGCCCTCGAACATCTCGGTCTCACCGGTCGCCTGGTGAGCGGGCCGCAGGACGCCGACGACGTCGACCGATTCATTCTTCCCGGGGTCGGCTCCGCCGAGGTGACCATGGCCTCGCTGCGGGACTCCGGGTGGGTCGATTACCTGGGGGAGCGGGTCCGTGACCAGGGGATGCCCTTCCTCGGGATCTGTGTCGGCCTGCAGGTGCTCTTCGAGTTCAGCGACGAGGGTTCGGTGGACTGCCTGGGGTGGTTGCCCGGCAAGGTGGAGGAGTTCGACCGTACCCGGGTACGGGTGCCGCACATCGGCTGGAACGAGGTGCGTCCGGTCGGTGAGCACCCCTTCGCGCGAGCGATCGGTGAGGGTGGTCACTTCTATTTCGTGAACTCCTTCCATGCGGTTCCGGCGCGACCGGGAATTGCGGCGGGAATTGCTTCCTACGACGATGATTTCACCGCGGTCGTGGCCCGCGACAACATCATGGCCACCCAGTTCCACGTGGAGAAGAGCGGTCCCCTGGGACTGCGGTTGCTGGCCTGGTTCGCGACGACCGAGAAGGACGATTTTCTTGCTCACGAATAGACTGATCGCCTGCTTCGACGTCCGTGACGGCCGTGTCACCAAGGCCCGGCAGTTCCTGGACAACATCGACGTCGGGGACGCCGGCCTGATCGCCGAGAAGATGTACGCCGACCAGATCGACGAGATCGTCTTCTACGACATCCTGGCCAGCGCGGAGCGCCGCCGGGCGGATCTGGACACGGTGAGGGCCGTCGCGCACCAGGTGTTCGTGCCGCTGACGGTGGGCGGCGGGATCCGCAGCCTCGACGACATGCACGCCGTGCTCGACGCCGGCGCCGAGAAGATCAGCATCGACTCGATGGCGGTGCGCAACCCCCCGATCGTCGCGGAGGGCTCCCGCGAGTTCGGTCGGCAGTGCATGGTGCTGAGCATGCAGGTCAAGCGGGTCGAGCCGACCCCGACCATCCCCAGCGGCTACGAGGTCGCCATCGACGGTGCCCGCGTGTTCACCGGTCTGGACGCCGTGGAGTGGGCGCGGCGCGGTGAGGACCTGGGGGCCGGGGAGATCTGCGTGAACAGCATCGACCAGGACGGCACCCACCAGGGGTACGACCTGACGATCACCCGGGCCATCGCCGAGGCGGTGCACGTGCCGGTGATCGCTTCCGGTGGTGCGGGGGCCTCCGCGCATGTGGTGGACGCGTTCCGGGTCGGGGCCTCGGCGGCGATCATCAGCTCCCTGCTCTACTCGCCGCGACTGGAGCGGAACGTCTCGGTGCGGGAACTGAAGGCCGATCTGGTCGCGGCCGGCCTGGACGTGCGTCCCTATCTGGAGTCGCCGGCGTGAGGGGCTTCAGCGGCTCCGCTGCCCGAAGCCCTGGCGGCTCGGCTGCGCGGGGCGCCCGGCGGGATCGGTGTCGGGCTCGCGGGGCAATTCGGGCGACTCCGGCGTGAACGATCCGGGCAGCCCCGCACGGCACGCGGGGACGGACTGGGATGTCGCCGTTCGGCATCCCCGGCTCGCCAGGACCAGCTAAGGTCAACGTCCGGCCGGGCTCTGTCCGGCCGGGCTCCACAACAGGCCGTGCGTGCGGCGTAACCAGTGGCGAGGGGTCGACCACCTATGGTGGGACACGGAATCGGAACGTGTCGTGGGATCTTGTCCTGTGCCTCGCCAGGGGCCTAGCGTCTGCGGTCGAGGTCATGATGGCGTACTCGGTATGGATCTTCTGCGACCTGCCCGTCGGTAAGGCGTGCGGCCCGTCGTACATGGTCGAGTCCTGGGGACGTGAGCTGCGCAAGCAGGGCATGCAGGCCCGGCTGTTCACCCCGTCCCCGACATGGTGGACGCGTACCCGCACCGCGTCCTCCGTCACCTTCCGCACGGTACGTCACGTCGGGTACGTCGGTGACTACCATGCGCGCTTCTCCAGCGTGGCGGAGCTGATCCGGGCCCGTTCCGAACTGCCCGACGTGATCCTGGTGACCACCCTGGGCAGGGTCGGCCTGCTGGGGATCACCCTGGCCGCCTACTACTCGATCCCCCTGGTGCTGGTGGTCTCCACGAACACCACCGGTGCGGTCGCGCACTACAACGCCACCCGCGTGTTCTCCTCGGGCGGGGTCAAGCCGGTGGTGTTGCTGGCGGCGGCGAGCCGTGCCCGAGCGGCCATGTTCCGGCGTTCGGCGTACCTGGCGAAGGGCGCCGCGCGTCGCTCCTCCCGCCTGGCCGCGCACTGCGCGAGTGCCCTGCACGCCGAGGCGAGCGAACTCGTGCTGCTCTCACCGAAGTCGTTGCCCGAGTACGGCGAGCCCGCCGAGGCGAGACCGGTGACCGTGTTCCCGGTGGGGATCGACCGGCTGCCCGTCTCCCCGACCCCGGTCGAGCTGACCTGGCGGGACGGCGCTCTGCGCATCCTCTACGTCGGCCGGTTCGCACCCGAGAAGAGCCTGCCGATACTGATCCACGCGCTCAGCCTCGCCGTCGACCAGGGAGTGAACGCGCACCTGGCGCTGGTCGGCGAGGGACCCTTGACCGCGAAGCTGATCGCCTTGGGCGAGCAGTTCGGGGTGTCCGACCGCCTGACCGTGATCGGCCCCTACGAGCGCTCCCGGCTCGGCGGCGTCTACGCGAGTGCCGACGTGTTCGCCTTCCCGTCCGTGGTGGACACCCAGGCCTTCGTGCTCAACGAGGCCGCCCACGAGGGGTTGCCCCTGCTCGTCTCGGACACCGCCAACCAGGTCGTCCGGGACGGCGAGTCCGCTCTCGTCGTGCGCCATGATCCCGTCTCCTGGGCGGCTGCCCTGGTGCGGTTGCAGGACCCGGCCCTCCGCGAACGTCTCGGCGCCGGTGCGCAGTCACGTGCCCAGCAGGTGGGCGAGAGCGCGCAGAGCGCCAAGCTCGCCGAGGTGCTGCTGCGGGCCATCCACTCCCGCACTCCCCGGGCGGTCACCGAGGGACGACACGCCAGAGGAGCTCTCCGCCGCGCTGTCGGTGCGCGCGACGCAGGATCCGCCCCAGCCGCGGCATACCGCCGAGGGCGGCCGTCTGCGACCGGTACGCGGCCACGGCGTCCAGTTTGAGGTCCTCGAAACCGTCCACCGGGGTGGGCCGGCAGCACCAGTCCTCGGCCCTCGGCCACAGACCGGGCAGGTAGTCCGCGGGTCCCGGACCGCGGGCGATGAGCGCGGTGCCCCGCAGGACCGCTCCCTGGAGCGGTGCCGCCCACCCGGGGGAAGCACGCCAGGACTCCCGGCGGGTGCGCGTGACCGGATGCCGCCGTCGCATTGCCTCACCGAGGGCGTAGTAGTCCTCGTAGAAGGTCACCCGTGACCAGTCGCCGGTCTCGGCGACCGCCAGTGCCACCGCGACGGTCAGCTCGACGTGGTCGACGTGGTTGCCGACCCCCAACGGTGCCAGGAGTTCCGTGCCGGGTTCGGCGAGCACCTCGCGCACGATCCGGACCAGGGCGGGCAGCATCGCCAGGGCGCCGCGGTCGGTGGGTGTGCGGAAGACCGCGCCGAGCCCGGGCAACGGAGGCTGTCGCCAGAGACGTTCGAGCAGGTCCAGCCGCCGTGGCCGGGCCCCCAGCAGGGCGAGCGCACGATCGTCCTCGGCGGTCCGGGTGGCATAGTCACCGAAGCGCCGCAGCCGGGGCGGGATGGTCGCGGGGTCGGGACCCCGGGTGAAGGCCGTGCACACCTGCACTCCCCGGCCCGAACGCGCGGTCCGGGCGAGGTGCGCGCCCACCGCGAGCACGGCGTCGTCGAGGTGAGGGGAGAGCACGACGAGGTCGCCGTTCACCGGTCTCCCTCCCGGGCGCCCGCCGCGTCGGGTCCCTCCGGTGAGTCAGGTCCGTCCGGGCGGCGTCCTCGCACCGAGACCATGGGTGCGGTCGCCAGGTCGAGGGACCCGGCGGCCAGGGCCGCCAGGTGGGCGTCGAGTTCCTCGTGCGTGGCGTGCCCGTGCGCCACCAGCAGCGGGCGCAGTTGGGTGACGGTCGCGGCCTCCAGGCGCGAGCAGGTCGGGCCGCCGAGCGGGAACCAGACCTCGGCCTCGACGTCCACCAACCCCGCCTCGCGCAGGAGGCGTGGCAGCGTGCGGCCGTAGGCCATCTCGGCCCCCCGGGAGGCCAGCAGAGCCCGGAATCCCCGGCGGATGCTGTTGGCCAGGCGCTCGGCCGGTCCGGGTTCGTCCGGACAGGCGAGGGGCTGGAGCGCGGGATCGGCGTCCTCGACGAGCAGCCAGCCGCCCGGCCGCAAGGCCTCGATCATCGACCGCAGCGCGCTCTCGCGCCGGACCACGTGAACCAGTACCAGCCGGGCATGCACGAGGTCGAAGGACCCGTCCGGCGGCGCGTCCGTCCCGACGTCGTGCCGGCGGAGCTCCACCCCGTCCTCCGCGGCGGAAGCGGCCCAGGACAGGTCCAGGTCGGTGGCCAGCACCCGGCCACCGGGAGCCACCCGCCGGGCAAGTTCCCGGGGCACGCTCGCGCCGCCGGTGCCGACCTCCCAGCAGCGCCAACCGGCCCCGATCCCGATCCGGTCCAGGTGCCGGAAGGTGCCGGGGTCGAACAGGGCGCCGATCTCGTCGAAGCGGGTGCCGGCCTCGCGCTGCCGGTTGTCCAGCAGGTAGCCGTCGTCGGGGCTCACCGGACGATGATGCCCCAGCACGCGGCGGGGACCGCGGGCCGCGCCCGGCGAGGCGTCCCCAGCCTCGGACGGTGGGTGGTGGGGAGGATGCGTGGTGGTGTCTCGGCCGGTGGGTGGGGCGGCGAGGCGCCCTGCGGTGGCTGTGGCGCGGAGTGGTTGGATGAGGGACGAACAGGACGCACCCACGCACCTGTCCTCACCCCGTACGCACGCCATGGTCCCCGGGCCCGTGGTGTCTCGCAGGTCGGGCAGCGGTACCGGTAGCTCAGGCAGTGGTGCTCAGCAGATCAGACAGGGTGTTCCGCAGCTGAAGCCGTGGTGTCCGGCGCGTCGGGCAGTGGTGCTCAGCAGGTCAGGGGGTGGCTCGTGGAGCTTGCCGAGTACGCGGCGCTGGACGCCGTGGGGTTGGCCGCAGCGCTGCACCGGCGCGAACTCAGCGCCGCCGAGGTGCTCGACGCCGCGCGGCGGGCCCTGGTCGCCGTCCAGCCCCGGCTGAACGTGTTGGCCGACGGGCCCTGGGAACGTCCTCTGGAGTACGCCGCGGACGGTCCCTTCGCCGGGGTCCCGATGCTGATCAAGGACATCGGCTGTCCGGTGGGCGGCCTGCCCATACGCCTGGGCAGCCGGGCGACCGGCGCCGGGCTGGTCCTCGAGGACGACTCGTGGCTGTGGCGGCTCTTCCGTGGCGCAGGCTTCGCGGCGTTGGGGGTGGCCCCGGTGCCGGAGCTGGCCTTCCACGTACTCACCGAGTCGGTGCGGCACGGTGTCACCCGCAATCCGTGGGATCCGGCCCGATCGCCGGGCGGGTCGAGCGGGGCGGGGGCCGCGGCGGTCGCGGCGGGAGCCGTGCCAATGGCCCACGCCAACGACGGGGGCGGTTCGATCCGGATCCCGGCCGCGCACACCGCCACCGTCGGCCTCAAGCCTTCCCGCGGACGGATCACCTCGGGCCCGGGCCGGGGCGAGTCGCTGCAGGGCTTCGCGACGAACTTCGTCCTCACCAGGACCGTCCGGGACGCCGCCGCTCTCCTGGACGTGCTGGCAGTGCCACAGCCCGGGGACCGATACCTGGTGCAGCGACCTGAGCGCCCCTGGTCCCAGGAACTCGGGCGCGAGCCCCGACGGTTGCGGATCGCTGTGCGCACCCAGGGGTCGGGAGGCACTCCCGTGGATCCCGAGGTGGTCACGGCGGTGCGGGGCGTCGCCGCCACCCTGGCCGGCCTGGGCCACGAGGTGGTCGAGGCAGCACCGGCCGTCGACTGGGAGGCCTATGCCCAGGCCCTCGTCGTGGTCTGGGCGGCCGGGGTCGCCGAGGACGCGGCGTGGATCACCCAGGCCACGGGCGGCCAGTTCCGGCCCGAGCTCTACGAGACCGCGATCGCGGCGAGCATCCGGCACGGCCGCACCCTGGACGTGCTCGATCTGGCCGGGGCCCTCGACGTGGCCAACCGGGTCAGTCGCGCGGTCGGGATCTTCCTCGGCACCTACGACCTGATCCTCACCCCGAGCGTCAACACCCTGCCCGTGCCTGTGGGCACGGTGGACGCCGACGATCCGCTGTTCGCCGAGCTGGAGCCCGCCCGGGCGGTGCGCGAGTGGGTCGACCGCACCTTCGCGCTCTGCTCGTTCACCTCGCTCTACAACGTGACCGGCACCCCGGCGATCAGCCTGCCGCTGGGCTGGTCCGAGGAAGGGCTGCCGATCGGGGTCCAGTTCGCCACGCGCATGGGCGACGAGGCCACCCTCTTCCGGCTGGCTGCGCAACTGGAGGAGCTCATGCCCTGGTCCCAGCGGCGTCCCCGGGTACACGTGAGCGCGCTCTCGGACTGACGGGGGTGGGCGGACTGGTGGAGGTGGTCGGCCCGGTTCCGGAAGGCCCTGCGCCGGTGGCGGCCGGTGGGTCAGCTCTCGTCGCGACGGTTCGGCCTGTGGTCCCGGGGTGACGGAGCGGCCGTGAGAGCCGGGCCGGGATCCGGGGGACCGGGATCATCCCGGCGCGCCGTCGGACGTCCGGGGTGTTCCCGCGTGGCAGACTCCCGGCGTGCTTGATCAGGGGGAGAAGCGCGCGGTTCTCGACCACGTCCGGCGGTGGTTCCCGGAACTCGCACCGGGCGAGGGGGCGGGATTCGACGACCTGGCGTTCCTGGACTCCGCCCGCGCCCGGGAGTGGTATTCCCGGCCGGCCGCCGGGGGACGGGTCTTCTCGTCCACCGGTACCTCGGGCCGCCCCAAGCCGGTCGCGTGGACTCAGGCCGAGGACGGCTGGTACCGCGGCGAGAAGGAGGAGCTGTTCCGCCCCTGGCTGGACGGCTGCACCCGGGGCTTCGTCTCGCTGGCGGTGGGGCACAACGCCGGGTCGGCGGGCGCCGTCCTGCGTGCCCTGGGCATCGACGTCCACGACGCGGGGCTCACCGACCTCGAGGCACAGTGCGCGGCGATCCGCGAGGGCGCCCCCGAGGTCCTGTATTGCTCGCCGTCGATCCTCGCCCGGCTCGTCGGGGCCCTCGAACGTCGAGGGGAGGCCCCGACCTCGGTCCGCCGGGTGATCACCAACGGGGAGGTGCTCCTGCCGTCCGCCCGGGAGCGCGTGCAGCGCTTCTTCGGGCTCGTGCCGTCCGCGGTCATGGACACGTACGGATCCACCGAGATCGGCACCATTGCGTACAGCTGCCCGGAGTGCGCCCGGTACCACTTCCTGGACGGCGTGTTCCCCGAGGCCGTTCCCGAGGGGCCGGTTCCGGGCAGGACAGTGCCCGGCGGGACGTCGTCTGGCGGGACGGTGCTGGGCAGGACAGTGCCCCGCGGGACGTCGTCTGGCGGCATGGTGCCCGAGGAACTGGTGCCCGACGGAACGGCGCTGGGCGGGACCGCGCTGAGGGACGGGGTGACCGACCGGCCGGACGCGGTGGTGCTCGCCGTCAGCTCGGTCAAGCGGACCAGCTTCCCGATCGTGCGCTTCGTGACCTACGACGTCGTGCAGGGTCTGACCCGCACCCGATGCGGTGGCAGGGACCGATTCAGTTGCACATGCATCCTGGGACGCTCCGACGACGTACTCAATTACGGCGAGCTGTTCTCGCCGTACGAGTTGGCGGATCTCATCGGGAGCCGCCTCCCAGGGGCGAGGTGGTTCGTGTTCAGCCCGTGCAACGACCTGACCGTGGTGATCGAGGGCACCGGAACCGCGGGGTTCCGCGACGAGGTCCTGCGGCGCTATCCGCTGCACGAGCGGCTCGTCCGCCTGGGACTGCTCGAGCCGCCCGCGCTGCACTTCGTGACCGACTTCGACGAGTTCGTCGTCCGGGCGGGGCTGCCGGCCGGCGGCGGGGGCAAGGACGTGCGCCGGGTCTCGCGTCGTCGGGTGGAGACCGACTGGTTCCCGGGCGGTGCGGCGGGGCGGTTCCGGGACGGAGAGGTGGGGCGGTGACCGCCGAGGCGACGGTCCTGCGGATCGACCGGTTGCCGGCAGGCACGGTGCACGCGGTCGGCGCCGCCGGGCTGGAGACCGCATCCATGGTGCGCTACCTCGTCGAGTCCGGGCGTGAGGACATCGTGCTGCACGACCTGTCCTCGGACCTGCGCGCGGCCTTCCAGCTCGCCCACCGCTTCCAGCCCGCCGACCACCGGGCACGAGCCTGGGCCGCGCTGGGGCGGTGCCGGGAACTGCACACCGGAGCGGATCACCTGCGGGGGATCGAGGACGCGGCGGCGGTGCTGGTGCCCGTGTCCTGGTTCCTGCACGAGCGCAACGCACCCCTCGCCGCGCTGCAGGAGCGGTTCGTGGGCTACCCGGATGCCTGTTTCGACCTGTGGCGAGGGCCCGTGATCGGGGTGAGCGGTTCGTTCGGCAAGAGCACCACCGCCCGGTTCGCGGCGACCCTGGCCGGCGGCGTCTTCTGCGGCAACGACCGCGAGTCCTTCAGCGACCTCGGTGCGCTCGCCCAGGAGCCGGCCGACCGGTGCCTGGCCTTCGAGGCGTCCAACCGTCACCTGCGCAACGGGTTCCGGCGGCGCCTGGACGTCGGGGTGCTCACCGGGATCACCCTCAACCATGAGCAGGATCACGGTTCGTTCGCCGCATATCGGCAGGTCAAGTACTCCCTGGCCGACCGGTGCCGCAGGCTGCTGTTCCACGCGGACATCCCTCGGCAGCACTCGGACGCGCGGCACCTGAGCCAGGTGGGGGTGCCGTTCGGGCCCGGGGGAAGTTGGGACCTGCGCGACGACCTGGTGCGCGGTGTCGTCGGCGAGGGAGGAATGCCCGGCGCTGTCAGCGGTGAGGGTGGGATGCGCGGCGTCGCCGGGGGGACGGCGATCCGGTGCCGGCTGCCCGGACTGGACAGGTTGTCGGCCCTGGATCGCATGAACGCACTGGCTGCGGCGGCTGCCGTACTCACCCTCGGCGTGGACCCGGAGCAGGTGAGCCGACGGGCGCCTGCCCTGCCCCGGGCGGTGCCGCTGTACCGCCAGGCCGTGCGCGTGGTGGCCGGGCGAGAGTTCATCAACGACGCGGCCGCCTGTGTGCCGGCCTCGGCCCAGGCCCTGGCCCGGGCCATGGCCCGGCCCTTCGTGCTCATCTGTGGTGGGGACCGGCAGCGGTACCGGCCCGGGGAATTCGACGGGCTGGCGGACGCCCTCGCCGGCAACTCGCACGCCCGGCTCGCGTGTACGACCGGGCCGATGGCCGGGCCGCTGGAGGAGGCGTTCGCCCGGGCCGGATTCGGTGCGGTCGTGCGCTGCACGGACCTCGACCAGGCAGTTCGCCGGGCACTGCAGGTTCCCGACGTCACGGTGGTCTTCTCACCCGGTTGTGGCACGGGCGCCCTGTTCACGGACAAGTACGCGCGGGGGGAGGCGTTCGATCATGCCGTCTCGGTGGCGGTGGCCTGCGGGCAGCGGCTGGTACCCGCCTCTCAAGCGAGGGTTTGACCTCGGCGTCGTCCTGGTGCTGCTCGTCCCGGCGGTCCTCGTCGTCATCGTCGCCGGTCTGCTGGGGCTGGCCCTGCAGGGACGTCCCGTCTTCTTCGTGCAGGAGCGGGTGGGTCGGGACGGGCGCCTGTTCCGTCTGGTCAAGCTGCGCACGATGCGCGTGGCAGGGGCGCCGGACGCGGCGGGGCCGGTGGCTGCTACCCGAGCAACGGACCGGTGCGGGACGGACGAGGGCAGCACGGACGAGAGCGGAGACGGGTTTCCGGAGGAACTCGTTGCCGGTCGGGCCTACCGGGAACGGCATCGGACCACCCGGTACGGACGGGTCCTGCGGACGCTGCGCGTCGACGAGGTGCCGCAGTTGGCGAACGTGCTCACCGGGTCGATGAGTCTGATCGGGCCGCGGCCGCTGCTGCCGGAGCACGTGGCGGCGGCCGGTGGCGGTGGCGAGCGTCACCGGGTGCGTCCGGGATTCACCTGCCACGCACAGCTCGAACTGGCCGCGCGGGGTTACCTCGACCGCTATCACCAGGTGCGTCTCGACGAGCGCTACGTCCGGGAACTCGGCCCGGGCAGCGACCTCGCGATCCTCGGCCGGACCCTGCTGCTGCCGTTCCGGCGGCGCCGTACCTCGTCCGACCACGCAGGCGAGGGCACGGCGTGACCGGGGTGACCGTCCGGGACGGGACCGCGGCGGGCACCGCCACGGTGGACGGGACCCCGACCGCGGCCGGTACCGCGGTCACTCCGCTGGTACCCCTGCGCGTGCGGGTGGCGGAGGTCGAGCGGGTGATCCGGCTGAAGCTCGAAGGGACCAATCCCGGCGGCTCGGTCAAGTTCCGGACGGCGCGGGGACTGCTGGCCTCGTTACCGGAGGCCCGGCTGTCCGCTCCGGGAACGACCCTCGTCGAGTCGACGTCCGGGAACCTCGGCGTCGGCTTGGCGATGCTGGCCGCTGCGCGGTCGCTGCCGTTCGTGGCGGTCGTCGACGCCCACGTGACTCCCGAACTGGTGCGCAGGCTCGAGGACCTCGGCGCGCGGGTGGAGGTGGCGTTCCCGGCGGAACCGCGGACCCCCCTCCTCGAGGCGAGGCTGGCGGTCGTCCGGGACCTGGTCGCACGCTCGTCCCGGTACCTGTGGACCGACCAGTACGCCAACCCGGCGAATCCGTTGGTGCACTACCGCGAGACCGGGCCGGAACTCGATGCGCAGGCTCCACCCGGGGTCGCCGCCCTGTTCGCGGCCGTGTCCACCGGGGGGACCTTCGCCGGCCTGGCTCGATGGTTCCGGGAGCACCGGCCCGGGCTCCAGCTCGTCGCGGTGGACGTGCGGGGATCACTCGCCCTGCCGGGCGGGGAACTGGGCCCGCGTCACCTGTCCGGGATCGGGTCGGCCCGGCCGTCGACCTTCGTCCGGCCCTGGTGTCTCGACCTGGCCATGCGGGTGCCCGAGATCGAGGCGGTGCGCTGGTGCCGACGACTGGACCAGGCGACCGGCCTGCGCCTGGGTGCCTCCGGTGGGGCGGTGCTCGCGGCCTGTCTCGCGCGGATGGCTGCCGTGCCTGCGTTGCGGGACGTGGTGTGTCTGTGCCCCGACCTCGGTCCGTCCTACCGCTCGACGGTCTACGACGACGGGTGGGTGGTTGCGCGGGGGTGGGACCTGGACGCGGTGCTCGCCCCGGACCCGGCGGTCCGGTTTCTCGGGCTCGATCCGTGCCCCGCGATCGCCTCCCGAGGGGTGGGATGAGCCCGGCGTGGTCGGGACACTCTCGTGGTGCCGCTTGTGGTCCTGGCTGTCCTTGTGTACCTGACGCATTTCTTCCATGGGGCGAATTTGTTGGGGAGCCTCGTTGCGGGTCGATGGGAAACGGTTTCTGTGGCGCCATGACGACTTTCAAGAGAAGGAGGCGGAAACAGGTGGAGCGGCGTGGAGGGTCTACGGGTTCGATTTCAGACTGCCCTGCGCCCGACACGATTTCGGCTACCGGAACTACAAGGCGGTCGGCGGCTTCGCCGGCAACAAGTCCCGCATCGACAACTTATTCTGTGCAGATCTCTCCCGTAGTTGCTCCGCCTACCCGTCGGTCCTGCGACCGGCTTGCGACGCTCTGGCCTGGGTCTATTACCAGGCGGTCAAGGAGTTCGGCTCGGTCATCGTGTCCGTCGGGGACCTGAACCGTGCCCGCACACTGCTGCCCGGTGCTCGTTCCTCGGCCGGATGAGCTCCTCTCGTGGGCGAGGACGACCGGGCGCAGTTGTTCCTCGGTTCATCGTGCGTGGCGATGGGGCAGGAACTCCCTGGCGCACTACGCTCTGTGCGATGCGAGCCGGCGTCCGAGTTCCGGGCCGCCGCGGTATCCGGTGGATACGTATGGGGCATTTCAGGCTGCGGACACCATCCCTGCGGTCGGTGAGGCCTGGTCGCCGGTGAGACAGAGCGGTCGGTGAAGCAGGGCAGGCTGCGAGCGAAGGACGTGCCTGGGGAATGACGAAACTGCCGCAGAAGTCTCGCGGATGGCTTTTCGCCGTGCCAGTCGTCATGATCCTTTGGGTCATCGGCCACTTCAGCGGAGACATCCAGTTGAAGCACAAGAGCGCATCCACGCAGTCCGCCCGCCCGTCCAGCACGACCCCGCCACCGACCTCGTCGAAACCGGCCCCGTCGGCTCCGCCGACGCTCGATTGGAGAGCCGAGGCACCGCCCTACCCGTCGGACGTGCTCGTGCGGGCCTACCAGTCCGTGTGTCAGGGGCACCCGGTCAGGTCAGCAGCCCGCTACACGGGCCGGCAGCATCCGATAGTGGTCGTGGGCGGAGAACTCGGCGGCTGGGAGGACGAGATCTTCGCTGCCGAGCCTGCAGGTTACCCCTGGCCCCCCGAGATGAAGCCCACGACGGTCGCGAGTGTCCAGCTCGTGGCGTGTGTCTCGACGTCCCACGTCGCCGACCCGTCGTGCGGCTACTACACCCGAGAGTCCGACGGAGTGTCCGGGGAACTCCGCCGCAGCCACGGTGTCGCCCGAATGCGGATGGTCGTCGCGGGCACCGCGGCCCTCATCTGGGAGAAGACGTTCGTGGCGGAGCCGCCCTACTGCAACTCCGTGACGAACGCAGAAAAGGGCCCGCCCCCCTGGACCATGAAAGGTGACCCCCCTGCCTTCGTACAAGCCACGAGTCCCGATCCCTCCGAGTACGTCCGACGCTTCACGACCGGGCCACCCCGAGCGCCCATTGCGCACGGCTGAAGACGTCGTCGCCCGCCCCGGACGGAGATCTGCCACGGAGAGGCGCCCCCTGTGAGGTGCCCGGTGACGTCCGCCGCCCGGGATGTGCCATGAGGCCGTCCTTACCCGGCGACGGAGCCTCCGGACGCGCCGAGGCGATGCACCACGAATTGATCGCCAAGTACCGAAAGCGGCTTTCCGGTGGCGGCAAGGGTGTTCTGGCGCGTGGTCGTCGCCGGCGCGCGGCCTCGTGGCTGGCGCAGCACACCGAACTGCCGGAGGCCGTCGGTGTCCTCGCCGAGGCCCTGCCTCTCTGCGCGGATCCCGGAATTGGCGCCGCCGTCCGAGCCGCCCTGGAGCGCATCTGTGATCCCAGCGCCGTCGATGCCGCCTGCGAGATCTGGCACCGAACGCGTTCCCCGGAGCTCGAAGCGCTGCTGGTCGGCTGCGGATGGGTGGCCACCTCACCGCCCGAGCTGAGGGTCCTGACCGCGCTCAAAGCCAACAGACCGATCGATTTGCGGGCCGGTCTCTTGGTGCCGTTGCTGTCCGCGGCCGCCGACCGTGACCCGGACATTGCCGCTCGCGCCCGCGACGCGCTCGAACATGCCCTGGAAGGACTGGGCACTGCCCTGGGCGACCCAAGGCAAGAGGTGCGTGGGTCCGCAGCGAAGGCACTCAGCCGAATCGGCGACAATCGGCTGTTGGAGTTGGCGCTCGCCCGACCTGACCCGGCACTGCGGGCCGCTGTCGCGGGCGCGCTGGGGGATCTCGGGGGTGTCACGGCGCTCGATCCACTGATCAGGGCGTACGCCGACGCCGATGCGCGGGTGCGTGAGGCCGCAGGGCGGGCACTCAGCCACATCGTCGGGCGTCTGCCCGACTCGAAGGGGTGGCGGGAGCTGAACCTGCGGAAAGCCATCCTGCGCCAACTGGCGGCGGCCGGTGCCGTCGATGCGCTACTGACCGCGGTGGAGAGCAGCGACCGCGGGGTGCGGATGGCCGCAGTGAGTGAGCTGGGCAACCTGGGCGATCTGCGTGTGGTGGTGCCGCTCGTGACGACTCTGTGGAAACGGGATCAGCCGATGCGCCAGCAGGCTCTGGCAGCGTTGACAAAGCTGGGGTGGGCGCCGGGAAACGACTCCGAACGGGCACTCCTCGCACTCGCTGCCGAGGACTGGGACGGCGTCCAACAGTTCGGAGTCTCGGCGGTCGGACCGCTCGCCGCGGCCTTCGGCGGTTTCTCGGTCGGGACGACGGAACAGACCTGCGCGACCATTCTCCGCCGTCAACTGGCCGCCGCACTGCCCGTGGTGGATGTCGACACGCTCCGCTCCATCACCGAACTGTCGGACTGCACCTGGCCCGCGGGGCACTACGACACGTCAGGGGAGATGGAGTCCACGGACGTCTCCGACATCCGTGACCTGGCCCGTGCGGAACTGGCGCGACGGGGTCAGCCGACCGAACGCGACCCGGGATCCGGCGGAGGAGCTGATCGGTGAACGGGTGGACTTCGGGCTCGCACCGGTCACGTCCCGACCTGGAAGCGGCCACGGCTCCGGGTGGGAGGGCGGGGCGAGTTCCGCATTTCATTCACGCATTCGATAAGGAGACATCATGAGGGAGTTCGCGACGCCGAACAAGGGCGAGCTGATCGTCGTCCATCCGGAGCGGATTGACATTGTCGAGACGAGGCTGGGAGTGTTCCGAAGGACAAGGATTACTCACGCCATGTCTCTCGTCCAGTCAATCTCTCGACCCCCGGGGTCCGACAGCGTGACGATCACGATCGGGATGACGATCGCGGGCAGAGAAATGCAGAAGGAGTACAGCTACGCCGCACTGGACGCGCAGGGTCTCTTCGAGGCAATTCTCGCGAACATGCCGAGGTCGGATGGAAGCGGCCTGTTCTAATGAGGCTTCGCCTCTGACCGCCGAGGTGGGTGGCGGGGTTTGCCGGTGAC
>CAZOWW010000049.1:0-37879 GCA_964583765.1 uncultured Kineosporiaceae bacterium | reverse complement strand
TCGGGACGAACCGGACTTCACCCGCCCAAATTCCAGTTCCGAAACAGGCCCTAGCCGCCGCCCTGACCTACGTCGAGCAGGAGGCCCGCGATCGTCGCGTGCTCCTGGACGCCTACCACGTCACCGACCGGGCCGACCTGGATGACAACGACCCGTTCACCGAGTACCTACCGACCCTGCTCCTGCTGACCCAGGCCCCACCACCGGACCTGGCCGACCGGCTGGCCGCCGTGGCCGCCCAGGGCGCCCCGGTCGGGATCAGCGTCGTGGTCCTTGGGCGTTGGACCCCCGGGGCCACCCTGGAGATCCAGGCCGACGGTCACCTACACGACCCGGACCACCCGCCCCGAGTCGAGCACGAGCAGGCCGACCACGGTGACGGCGATCCCTATCCGATGCTCGGGCTCGGGGCTGGTGCCTGCGGGCGGGTGGCGGTCCTGGACACCGACGCTGCCATGGACGCCCTGGGCGTGGTGCGCGAGGCCCACACCGGTATCCCCGCACCCACGGACCGCTCGAGCCCCGGGACAAGATCGGGCAGGGACCGGTTCACGGCCACGATGAACGGGATCGCCCCGCCCCAACCTCCGCCCGCCGACATAGCGGCTACCCCCGCCCCCGAGGAGCCGACCCCCGGTCAGGAGACCGGGCCCGGCCAGGGAACCCCAGAGCCCGCGGCGCACCCCGAGACCGATTCACGGGTGCGGGTGCAGGTGCGGGTGCTGGGCGCTCCGGTGATCTGGGACCGGGCCGGCGCGCCGGTCCCCCGGATGCGTTCAGGCGCGACCGAACTGCTCGTGTTGCTGGCGGTCCGCCGGTCCGGGATGGCGCTGAACGACGTCAAGGAACACCTGTGGCCCACCGCGACCATGAAACAGGCCGACAAGCGTCTGTCCACCGAGGTCGCCCAACTCCGCGGGGCGATCCGCCAGGTCGCCGGTGACCGGAGCATCGAACCAGTGATCAACAAGGACAGTCGGTACCACCTCGATCCCGACCTGGTCCAGGTCGACCTGTGGGAGTTCACCGACACCGTGCAGCAGGCCACAGCCCCTGCCACCGGGGTTGATCCCACCGGCGAACGGGCCCGTCGGATCGCGCTGTTGCGTCGGGCCCTGGACATGACCCGAGGGCAGGTCCTGGCCGAGGGCAAGGACTACGAGTGGATCGACACGGCCCGCGAGCACCTGCGCCGGCTGCTGCATCGCGCCCACCTGCATCTGGTCGATCTGCTCACCCAGACCGGCGAACATCCCCAGGCCGCGCAGGTCGCGATGGCCGCGGTAGATCTCGACCCGGCCAACGAGGAGGTCGCCCGCACCGCGATGCGGGCGCTGGCCGCCGCCGGGCGGCACAGCGAGATCCCCGCCCTGGTACGCCGCCTGAAGACCGCCCTGGACGAACTGGACCTGGAACCCGCCCCGGAGACCACCGCCCTGGCCCAGCAGCTACGTCCCGGTCGACGCCCGGAGAACACCTGAACTGTCCACCGTGAGCCACACCGGGGCGCCGGGAACGCCCGGGCCGGGCCGTGTGCGGGGGCACGAGATTCCGTGCAGGGGTGGGGGCCCGCCCGTACCCGACCCCATACCCGCCGCCACGTGAACCCCAACGCCCCGACGTCAGCGCACGGCCGGACATGCGAGACCCGCAGCACTGCACGATCGCAGCTGGCGCCCTGCTCACTCATGGACGAACGCCCACGCATACCGTCACCTGCTTGAGGTGGTGTTCAGACGCTGGCATCCAGCACTGTGGACTGGCCTGGCGTGGCCGCCGTGAGGACCTTGCTCAGGTAGTCCTGGGTGATCGCCCCGGTCAGGCGGCCACCGGCTCGGTCCGCGGCTATCTGTCCGGCGGCGGTCAGGGCCGAGAAGTACGTCGCAGCGTCTATTGCCATCGGGGACGTGATCCCGCCATCAGCGCACACGTCCACGCCTGTCGCGTTGCGCAGGGCCACCCGGTCGCCATCGGTGAGGTACTTGTTCGCGGGGTCGTACGGGTGAAACCGATGCGGTGCCACCAGGACGGCGCCGAAGTCGCCGGAGGTCACCGCACTGGATCCCGCTGACATCGCCGCGGAGTTCCACGCAGAGCCGGCGCCCACAGGGCTGATCGACATGCGAGTCTCTCCTTCGCATCCGTCGCTGACCGGCCATTTCCGGCACCACAGGGCACGATTCTCGATCTTCGATGGGTACGCTCGGCTGGCTTCGCCTCTTCCTTGAGCCGCCGGCCCGTCCTCACGCTCGGCACGGCGCTGGCATCCGCCTTGGCGCCCATCATCGGACCGCTGGCGGCAGCCGCTCCCACAGGCGGGTGATGCGGCGCCGGGCCTGGGAAGCTGTGATCAGTGCTGGTGGTACTCCTGGTCGGTGACGTGTTCGCCCCATTGCGCGTCGGGCCTGCCGTCCCTGGGCGATTCGGTGATGGACAGGTGGCTCATGGCCTGGTCCGGGGCGGCACCGTGCCAGTGCCAAACGTCGGCGGGGGTGACCACGACGTCGCCGGGGTGGAGCTGATCGACGGCCTCGCCGCGGGGCTGGTGCAGGCCGGTGCCGTGGGTGATGATCAGGGTCTGGCTGACCGTGTGGGCGTGCCAGGCGGTGCGGGCCCCGGGGGCGAACGTCACGGTGTTGATGTTCACGCGGGACGGCTCGCTGGCCTTGACCATAGGTTCGATGGTGACGTCACCGGTGAACCATTCGGCCCGTCCTGCGCTGCTGGGGTGCGTGGGCTCGATGGGCATGGCTGCTCCTTGGGTTGTGCTGTTCAGGCTTCGTCGGTGAGGTGGACGGCCTGCTCGCGCTCGGGTGGGGCCTGGGTGGCCGCCCAGCTGGCGAGCATGGACAGGGCGTCGGCGGTGGGGGTGGCGGGTTCGGCGGTGTAGACGAGCATCCGCAGGCCGGGGTCGGCGGGCAGGTCGAACGCCTCGTAGGTGAGGTCGAGGTCGCCCACGACGGGATGGTGCAGTCGCTTGCGGCCGGTGCGGTGCACCATCACGTCGTGGGTGGCCCACAGGGTCCGGAAGGTGCCGCTGCGGGTGGACAGCTCCCCGACCAGGTCGCTCAGGCCCCGGTCGTACGGGTTGCGGCCGGCCTCGGCGCGCAGCACGGCGACCATGTCCTTGGCGGTGGCCTCCCAGTCCCGGTAGAACTGCGGGCCGCCGGCGTTGAGGAAGGTGAACCGGGCGGTGTTGGCCGGTCGGACGGGGTCCTGCAGGACCGGCGCGTACAGGGCACGGCCGAGCCGGTTGGTGGCCAGGACGTCGGCGCGGCCGTTGCGGATCCAGGCCGGGGCATCGGTGATCGCGTCCAGGACCCGTTGCAGGCAGGGGCGGACGTGCTGCGGTGAGGCCCGGCGCGCCGTGGTGCCCGAGGTGCTGGCGGCGCGGGCCAGGTCGAACAGGTGAGCCCGCTCCGCGTCGTCGAGCTGCAACGCGTTCGCGACGGCGTTCAGGACGGATTCGGAGACGCCCTTGAGGTGGCCGCGTTCGAGCTGGATGTAGTAGTCGACGCTGAGTCCGGACAGCATCGCGGCCTCCTCCCGCCGCAGCCCGGGGACCCGGCGGTTGCCGCCGTAGGCCGGTAGCCCGGCCTGCTGGGGGCTCAGGCGGGCACGGCGGCTGGACAGGAACTCGCGTACCTCGGTCCGGTTGTCCACGCATTCGACGCTACGGCCTGGGTGGCGGGCCGGGGAGGGGCTGGTGGTACCTGGAACCTCAGCCACTGCCACATCCCGCGCGCAGGGGGTTCTCTGGTGGAGCGGCCATCCGTGGGTGGCCACCACCTGGACGGGTACAGCCGTCCAGGAAACCGACATCCTCCGAGAGGCATCAGCCATGAGAGCGGCCATCTTCCGCGGCCCGGGAACCGTCGAGATCGGCGACCGCCCGGATCCGGTCATCCAGGAGCCGACCGATGCGATCGTGCGGGTGGTGCTGTCCTGCGTGTGCGGGTCGGACCTGTGGTACTTCCGGGGCCAGAGCCCGCACGCGGTCGGCTCAATCGGCCACGAGTTCATCGGCGTCGTCGAGCAGATCGGCTCCCAGGTCCAGGGCATCTCGCCCGGCGACCTCGTCGTCGCGCCGTTCCTGTACAGCGACCTGACCTGTCCGCACTGCCGCAACGGTTCGGTGATCAGCTGTGTGCGGGGCGGGGGTTTCGGCAACGGAGACGCCGACGGCGGCCAGGGCCAGGCCGTGCGGGTCCCGCTGGCCGGCGCCACCCTGGTCCCCGTCCCCGGCTCCGGGCACTCCGAGCAGACGCTGCGCTCGCTGCTGGCCCTGTCCGACGTGATGTCCACCGGCCACCACGCCGCCGTCAGCGCCGGGGTCAGCAAGGGCGACACGGTGGCCGTGGTCGGCGACGGCGCGGTCGGGCTCTGCGCGGTCCTGGCCGCCGCCCGGCTCGGCGCAGAACGGATCATCGCGCTGAGTCGGCACCCGCACCGGCAGGAGCTGGCGCGCGCCTTCGGCGCGACCGACATCGTCGCGGCCCGGGGCGCCGAGGCCGAGCAGACGGTCCTGGACCTGACCGGCCGGATCGGCGTGAACGCCGCCCTGGAATGCGTGGGCACCGAGCAGTCGATCGCCACGGCATTCGCCATCGCCCGGCCCGGCTCGACCCTCGGGATCGTCGGCGTCCCGCACGGCCAGGTCCCGTTCGCCACCACGTTCTTCCGCAACGTCGGCTGGCGCGGTGGTCCCGCCCCCGCCCGCCTGTACATCCCCGACCTGATGACCGACGTCCTGGCCGGGACCATCGACCCCGGCCGCGTCTTCGACCACGAGACCGACCTGGAACACGTGGCCGATGCCTACCGGGCGATGGACGAGCGGCGTGCCATCAAGTCCATGATCCGGGTGGGATCCCTGTGACCGGCACCCCGCCACCCGGCGCATCAGCGTGGACCGCAGAGGAGCTCACCCGGATCGGGGAGGCCACCGAGATCCAGCTGGCTTCCCCCCGCCCGGACGGCACCCAGGCTCCTGTCACGACCATGTGGATCGCCCGCGTGGCCGACGGCCTGTACGTACGTTCCGCCGGGGGCCCGGACCGGCCCTGGTACCGCCGAGCACGAGCCGCCGGCCGGGGACACCTGCACGCCGCCGGCACCGACTACGAGGTCGTCTTCGCCGAAGCCGACCCGAACATCCACGACGCCATCGACGCCGCCCTGCACGCCAAGTACGACCGGTACGGCCCCGGACCGGTCGGCCACATCACCGGCCCCGCGACCCACCCACACACCCTCCGCCTGCTCAGGAGCACACCATGACCGACCTCCAGCACAACATCCCGGACGACGCCCGACGTCAGACCCGGCACGAGGTCGTCGTGGTCATCGGACCCGGTTCGATCGGACAGGCCATCGCCCGTCGCGTCAGCACCGGCCGCCACGTCCTGCTCGCCGACCTGCGCCAGGACAACGCCGACGCCGCAGCCCAGACCCTGCGCAACGCCGGCTTCGAGGTCAGGACCACCACCGTCGACGTGTCCTCCCGTGACTCCGTCCACGCCCTGGTCGAGTCCGCCACCGCCCACGGGGACATCACCCGCCTCATCCACGCGGCCGGCGTCTCCCCCAGCCAGGCCCCGATCGAGACGATCCTCGCCGTGGACCTCTACGGCACCGCCGTCGTCCTGGAGGAATTCGGCCATGCCATCGCACCCGGCGGCAGTGGCGTCATCATCGCCTCCCAGTCCGGGCACCGCCTCCCCGCCCTGACCCCCGCCCAGGACGCAGCCCTGGCCACCACACCGGCAGAGGACCTGCTCAAACTCCCGATGCTGGCGGCCGGGCAGATCACCGACACCCTGCACGCCTACCAGCTCGCCAAGCGCGGCAACGCCCTGCGGGTCCAGGCCGAGGCCGTCCGCTGGGCCCACCGCGGCGCCCGGGTCAACACCATCAGCCCCGGCATCGTCATCACCCCCCTGGCCGTGGACGAACTGAGCGGCCCGCGCGGCGCCGGCTACCGCCGCATGATCGAGCACAGCCCCGTCGGCCGAGCCGGCACCCCCGACGAGATCGCCGGCCTCGCCGCACTCCTGCTCGGCCCCGACGGCGCCTTCATCACCGGCAGCGACTTCCTCATCGACGGCGGCGTCACCGCCTCCTACCTCTACGGCGAACTCGCCCCGTCCACCTGAGAAGACCTGGCCGAACGGCCGCACTCACCCGCTGTCCGGCGCTGGGACCTGGTGGCCACCTACAGCGACGACGCCTCCGGCGCGAAGATCCACCGACCTGGCCTGGACGCCGCCCTCACGGCCGCCCGCGCGGGACTGTTCGACGTCCTGCTGGTCTACCGGGTCGACCGGTTCACCCGCCGGATCCGCGACCTGGTCACCCTGCTGGACGACCTGGACGAGGTCGGCATCGTGTTCCGCTCGGCCACCGAACCCATCGACACCGCCACCCCGGCCGGACGCATGCTCGTCCAGATGCTCGGCGTGTTCGCCGAGTTCGAACGAGAAACAATCATCGACCGGGTCATCGGCGGCATGGAACGCCAAGCCGCCAAGGGCCAGTGGGGCACCGGTGCCTGCCCCTACGGCTACACCCGTGACCCTCAGGGCCACCTGAGCATCCACGAACCCGAGGCCGCCGTCGTACGGGAGATCTTCCGCCTCTACACCCGCGGGCGCCTGGGCACACGAGCAGTGGCCGCGACCCTCAACGACCGCGGATCCCGAAGCCGCTCCGGGCGCCCCTGGAGCCACAAGACCGTCGGACAGACACTGCTCAACCGCGTCTACACCGGCGAGATCCGCTTCCGCGAGGTCACCGTCCCCGACGCCCACCCGGCGATCATCGAGGCCACCGTGTTCGCCCAGGCCCAACAGATCCTCACCGAACGCGGGGAGAACCCCGCAGTCAAGGCCGGCGCCAGTTCGGACTACCACCTCACCGGGAAGATCATCTGCCCCCGCTGTGGGCGCTCCTACCTGGGCACCAACGCCACCGGCCGCACCCGCACCTACCGCTACTACACCTGCTTCACCCGCTCCCGCTACGGCACCAGCCACTGCGACGCGCCCCGCCTGGACGCCGACCGACTCGATGCCGCAGCGCTGAGGGCGCTGGGCGACTTCTACGCCACCGGACACGACCTCATCGCCGAGACCCTCGACGCGGTCGAGATCGAACAGGTCCGCGAGCGCACCGCGCTGCGCACCGAACTGGACGGCCTGACCGGCACCATCGCAGCCAAGGAAGCCGTGATCGACCGCTACCTGGCGGACTATGAGACCAACCGCATCGACCAGGACACCGTCGCCCGACGCGTCAAGACCCTCTCCGAGGAACTGCGCGCCCTGCGTCACCGCCGCGACCAGCTCACCTACACCCTGGCCACCGAGCCCGACCGACCCGACCAGACCGACCTGGACGCCCTGCGCACCCACATCACTCAAATTATCACCGAAGGGACCACCCCCGAACGCAAGGCCCTCTGCGAGAAGCTCATCGACCAACTCAGGATCGAACCCGGCCACACGGGCACCTTCGTCTTCAAGATCCCCGTCACGGCTGGCGAGATCGAACGCCTCACCAGCCAAAACGAAGAAGACCGGGACCCACAGGCCCCGGTTCGCGAGCGTCCCCAAATGGTGCGCCGTCAGGGACTCGAACCCCGAACCCGCTGATTAAGAGTCAGCTGCTCTGCCTATTGAGCTAACGGCGCGACGAGAAAGAACCTTACCAGGGCCCCGCGGCAGCGGTGAAATCGGTTCCCGCTGTCGGAGCAGGTCAGCCGCATGCTGTGACGACGGCCACGATGGCTGCGGACCGCCACAGCCGAGGGTGCTCGACTGGCCTTCCCACTATCCCGGGCGACGTCGAAGGGAGGCCCAGGCCAACTTCGCGCGGTCCAGTCCTCTCTTGCCCGCTACCAAGCTGAGCAGGGCCTTCGCACCCGCTCGAACGCTCTCCCGGCCGGCTCGCACAGGGATGGCGACCAGGCGGTCGCCAACGAGTCGAACGGTCGAGGGTTCCGGCAGGTCGTCGAGCAGCCCGAGGAAGCGTTCACGGTGCGGCCGTGGCCGGGTGAGCCTACCTCGCACGCGGTTGCTCACGTTGGCCCCGTGAACGACCTGCAGCCACCCGGGATCGCCGCGGAGCACGACGGCGGGCATGTGCCGGGACAGCAGGGTGTGCCAGTCGGTCCAGCAGGTGACCGGCCGGTCCCAGGACTCCCGCACCGAGCAGAAGGCGTTGTGCGGATAGACGAGGCGATACAGGCCGCCCTCGGTCCGGATCAAGCCGTCCCCCAGGTAGACGGCGCTGCGGGAGCCCTCGGCGCGAGCCGCCTGCACGCGGGCGACGAAATCCAGGGCGAGGCTGTCGTCGTTGTCGAGGTTGCTCGTGATCAGTATGCGACCGGCGCGCGCATCCACACCCACCCCGGCCACGACGCCGAGATCGGCCCGCAGTTCGGCGCCACCCACGTGCTCGCGGAAGCGCGGGTGGAAATGTCCCAGTCGCTCGTGCTCCCCGATCCAGTCGAGGAACCAGCCGGGGCTCGCGGGATCGAAGTAGACGATCCAGGAGAAGTTCTGGCACGTCTGGGCCAGAACCGACGGCAGGCAGTACCTCTCGAACAACTCGACGCGATCGCGCAGCCAGTTCTCCTTCGCCCGGACGAGGCTCTCATGTCCCGTCGAAGGAAGGTTGAAGCGTGTGAGCAGCACGTGGTCGACCTCGATCGTCCCGGCCCGCAAATCGCGCTCCTCGGCCACCCGCACGTCGTGCCCCTTGTCCACCCGGGCTCCTGCACTCGTACCCGACATGTCCGTCCCGCCCCCCTTTCTCACGAGTGCCGTGCCCCGTCGCCCGTTCCCGCCGTCCCCGGAACGCCCGTTCCGGCCGTCCCCGGGGAACCCGACGCTGCCGACACCGCAGCCACCGGGATTCGGTAGACGTGATAGCTGTACTCGGCGGCGAAGGAGTCCTTGAACCGCCGTCCGATCACCGGCAGGGTGCGGTGCTCGAACAGCACCTCCACCCGATTGCCGTCCACCCCCGGAGGCAGGGCGAAGGTCCGCATCCCCAACGGACGGCTGGTGCCCGCCATGGCGAACACGTAGGCGTAGCCGTCGTAGCCCTTGAGCATCGTGTCGAGGCCTGGCCCGAACCGGTAGACGTACGACTGGGAGTTCAGCACCGGCGCGAGTACGCGGACCTGGTTGTTCACGACACCGGCGGCAGCAACCTGCGCGGCGCCACAGAATCCCCTCACCACTTGGGAGAGCCGGATGAGGTTCCCGCCCTGGCACGGTCCGGTCAGGCTCTGGTTGAAGTAGACGATCCCGCGCGCCCCGTGGATCAGGGAGCTCATCACCGCACCGCGGAGCTGGCCCGGCTTGATCATGCCCAGGTAGGGGCCCTCCCCGGGGCCGCCGTTCAGCAGCTCGACGAACTGCCATACCGCCTGCAGCCGGCCGTCCGCCGCGTCCCGCTCGCGCAGCGCGTCCACGACCGCGCCGTAGCTGGACGCCGTTCGGCAGGTGGCCCGGTGCACTGGCACGAGGTACGGAGCCCGGTATGGCGTAAGCCCGCAGAACGGGATCGTGTACCAGTACATGTCCAGCGAGACGGCATCGGTGAAGCGGTTGACGAAGGCCTCGGCGTCCTTGGCACGCATATCGCGACTGATCACCATCTGCGTGAAGTTGGCGTAGGCGAACCGGTCCCGGGGCAGCGGCGCCCGCAATGACCGGAGGTGCGCCAGTCCGGCCCGGACCGGTGAGAAGCGCCCGTCCGCCTCGTCATCGAGGAAGTACCCGACCCAGTGACGGACTCCCCTGGCGGGCGCGTCGTTCAGTGCCGGACCGATCCAGTAGACGTCGTTCTTCGCGAAGAGCCGGTACGGCGTGGACGGCGAGATCCCCACATAGGTGTTGAAGCCGAGGGCCCTGTCGTAGGCGACCTCGGCGTCCGTGCTCACGGCGTCGAACCACGAGACGATCGGGAAGAACCGGGGATCCGTCCACCCCGCCTCCGCCGTGCGCGCGAAACGCGCCCAGTAGGCCGGGCCACCGTTCCACGGCACGCGAGGAAGCGGAAGCCTGGTGGGACGGGGCGCGGCGGTCAAGGGAGACATCGCTCCGTCGGTGTGCGTCGGGACGCCCACCGCTCCCGTGCTTGCAGCGGCCGTCCCCACGGCACTGTCCTGTCCCCTCGGCCCCGAACCCAGCTGCACTCCTTCGACCTGCTGACGACTCGCCGCGGGGTCCGAGTCTGTGCAGGCGCACAACTCCGCGAGCAGGGCCGTGGCCAGGATCCCCGCCCCGAGCCGGCGCCATGGCCGAGCCTGATCGCCCCGGACCACGCCGACTCGCTCCAGGGGAGAGGCCGTGTTCGAGGTTCCGGATCTCCCGGACGTCGCGCCAGGAGACCTGCGGCCCGCTCTCCCGGGGTTGGCTCCCCTGTTCCTTGCGTCTGCGTCCCTTGTGTCCAGGTCCTTTGTGCTTGGGTTCCTGAACACACTCACCGTGATCCTCATCTCCGCCCCCCACGGGTCAGCCCTCGCACACCACGCATCAACCCTCCCGCGCCTCGCACCGCAACGCCCATCCCCGTCCTGCGCGCCGTACTCTGCGCGGCTCCTGTCCCCTGCCCCAGGCCCCTCGCGCCACGTGCCTCGCCGCGACCACACCGGATCCACCACCGCAACACCATGATCAGTGGATCGCGACGCGCAGGGCCGAGCAAGCGATCCAGTCGCACCGTGAGCACCAGGGTCGCGACAACTCCCAGCACCAGTGCTGCGAGAACCGCCCGGCTACGACTCCCTGTCCGCAGCATGACCGGTGGTGCCGGAGGACTGAGCTCAGCGTCGACGAATGCGGATCTCGGGACGCCAAGAGTCACCTGCCCGCCACGGAGCGTGTCGCGGATCTGTTCCACCGCGATGGCGAACCGCTCCCGCACCCGGGCCACGTCCGAACCGGTCACCTGAAGGTCCAGTTCGGCACGGTCGAAGCTGGTCCGCCACTGACCGCCGTCGTTGGGCAGACGCACCCAGACGCCGTCCCGGATACCCAGGTCGACGAGCGTCGCCTGCGGAGACAACGCAAGCGGGCCGCCCATCGGCTCCTCCACCTCGCGCCCGACCAACCCGGCCGTCGAGACCAGGCTGCTGGAGCCCCGCTCGAAAGCGTTGCGTTCCACCGCTCCGGGGGGAGCGATGAACACGACCACTCCCTGCTCGAACCAGACCCCCCGAGCGCCGGCGGCCGCAGCGGCACCTCCCAGGGTGAGCAGGATTCCCACCAGGACCACCGTGACGCGACGGCCCAGGACGGCCAGCACCGGCCAAGCCCCTCCCTCGACCGGTCCCCTGTGCTCGGCTCCCCCGAACTCCCCTTGCCCGTTCTCGCGTTCCCCGGACTCCCAGCCCCTGGGCTCAAGTCCTCGGATCTCCCGACCGCTGTTCCCGGGCCCCCCGAACTCCTGTCCTTCGTCCCCCCGGGGCCCCGGCCGATCGGCGTCCGGCATGGCCGCGGGCCCCGCACCGTCCTCCGCGCGGTCGCCCTCACGCTGAAGGCGGCGCAGGGCGCCCACGCAGCCGAAGAGAACGAACATCACGGAGGGGATCATCGGGAAGTTCCAGGCGTCGAAGAAGGCGAAGCTCACGGTGCCCCCCGCGATGCCCGCCGCCAACGCCGGCCCGAGTTGCGACCGGGGAGCCCCTTCCCCCGCCCGGGCGTGGCCGGCGCCGCGGATCACGGCGCCCCTCACCGGCAGGGACGCCGCGGGGCTCGTCACCGCCGCCATCCGCAGCCGCCAACCGGTCACCGCAGGGGCCACGAACAGGCAGAGCATGCAGGCGACGCCCACGGCCCCGATCTCGATGAGCGACCCGAGGTACTGGTTGTCCAGGATCCGGTAACGGGGCAGGAAGGTGCCCATGCCCCGGCCGATCACGGGAGCCCGGGTGATGAAGGACCAGGCCAGGGCATAGCTGTCCGTGCGCGAGGAGGCGCTGGAGTCGGTGCCCAGCCCCGTGAAGAGGTTCAGGACCGTGCGCAGGAACCCGGGCAGGGCCAGAGCCAGGCCGGCGGCGAGCACCGGCACGGCCAGGTAGACCCGGCGCCGCAGCCGGGTCGGCCAAGCCGTGAGCAGCAGGGGCAGGCCGACCGCCGCGCAGATCAGGGCCGAACGGGACACGGACAGCGCCAGAGCGAAGGTGATCGCCCCCACGGGCCACCACCGGGCGGCGGCCGAGCGCCGTCCGCCGTCCGCCACCGCCAGATGCAGGGCGAGCGGGAGCAGCATCGCCAGGGTGACCCCGAACTCGATCGGGTGCACGGCGGTGCCCGCAGGTCGCAGGAAACTCCCCCGGCTGAGCAGGCCTTCGTCCACCCCGGTGTCCGAGAGCCCGGGCAGGTGCAGGTACTCGATGAGGGTGCGTCCGGTGAGCAGTTGCAGGATCCCCACGCAGGCCTCGAGCCCGCCCAGCAACACCAGGCGCCGTACCAGGGTGTCGAGCCGCGATCGGCTGGTGACCCCGTCCATGGCGGCGAACATCACGCCCGTCCAGGCCAGCACGTTGAGCAGGGCCCGATCGGCCGCGAGCTGCTCGTCCGCGCTGATCGGACGGACCGCCGCGACCAGGTAGGCGACCAGGACGACGAGGAGGAAGGCCAGGGCACAGCGTCGGATCGGTTGGACGAGACGGGAGCGCGACCACGGCTGGACCAGCCGGTCGGCCAGCCACCACAGGCCCACCCCCATACCCACCAACTGAGCCGGTGCGCCGGCGCCGCCGAGCGGACCCACCACGTAACGCGAGGGGATCGCGAATCGGAACACCACGAACAACGTCAGCATGCCCACGGCGTCCCACCGCAGCCGGCGCTTCCGGGAAGGAGACTCGCAGGCGGCCGGCACGGGGACGGCGTCCCGGCCCGCACGGGGAACCGGCGAAAGGACCGCCCCCGTCCCGTCGCGAGGACACGCCGCGGCTTGAGGACACGCCGCGCCATCAGGACACGGTGTGGCGCGAGGACGTGGTGCGACAGCACCCGCAGCCGTCGGCGGCCGCGGTACCAGCAAGGTCACCGGCTACCCCGCCTCGCGGACCCACCTGCGCCGGCCGCCACACCGTTGTTCCTGGCCGCGTCGAGGCCCGGAGCCCCGGCCTCCAGCCCCGTCCCGGCGCCCGCCCCCACCGCCCCGGCAGGCCCTTCCCCTGCGGTCTCCGGTCGACCGTCGACCCCCGGCCTCTCCCGTTCGACCCCAGGTCGCCCGTCGGCCCCCGGCCCTTCGACCGCGGCCACCCGCCCTTCGCCTGCGGCCCCCGGTCGCCCTTCACCTGCGGCCGGTGCCTGGGTGAAGGCATCGGCCGGCGCCAGGCGGACCCCCGCGCGTCGACGCATCCGGGCCGCGTCCAGCAGGCACACTCCGAGCAGGGTCAGCACCAGACCGCCCACCAGCGCGACGGCCACCGCCCGGAGCTGTGCCTTCCCGGATCGCTCGGGGTTGCCGTGGCGTGCGATCAGTTCGGCAGTCACATAGGTGGCGGGCGCGAGATCCGTGGCCCCCTGGAGCCGGGCCGTGGTCTTCTGCACCTCGCCGAGGAGCACCGTGAGCGCGGACGACGCCTGCCCCGGGCTGGCTTCCTCGGCCTGCACGAGGAGGACGGGACCTGCCGAGAGCGGGTCGTAGTGGACCGCGTACGCCGTGACCCCGGAGTCCTTGAGTTCCGTGGCTGTTCTGTCGTCCGTCATGGCCCGGGCAATGATGTCCGCCATTCCCTGGAGCCCTGAGAGCCCCAGGTAGGGATTGAGCGCAGTGGGATCCGAAGTACTCCTGTGAGACGCGGGAGGAAGAAGTACCATCTGCGCCGAAGCGACATAAGTGGCCGGCACGGCGGCCACGGCGACGCCCGCCAGGCCGAGAGTCACCATCAGCCCGAGCAGGCCGGCGAACCAGTTCCGCCGCAGTGCCTGGAGAACAGACGACGTCATCCGGATCGGCTCCCTGCCGCTCGTGACCGTGTCATGGCCTGTGGCACCGTGTGTCGTACTGGGGCTCACATGTCCTGTGGACTCTCCGCCCAGGGCCGACCCCTGGCTTCAGAATAGGCTCCCCGGGGCCCCGGGGAGACGTTTCAGCGGGAGTCCCGGTAAATTCTGACAAAACACGGCCCATCCCATTCGGTGAATCGACGGGGAACGTGGCGCCGGTTTCCGTCCATGTCGCCCTTCCCGGATGGGTATCCGGTCGGTTCAGCACAGTGCCCTGCTGGAATCGTCCCGTTCCCAAAGACCCGGGCTCCCGGTCCCGCCGGGCACTCGGGCGGCGAAGGCGAAGCCCGCGAACACCAGCACGTCGGGCAGGTGTACCGGGCGTCGCAGTCCCGCGCGCAGCAGACCGCCGAGCGTGCCCTGGGTCCGATGCGACAACCTCAGGGAGCCGGGGACCGGACCGCCCGGACCGGGAGCGCCTGCTCCTGGCTCCCCCGGAGGCAGCGCGGGCGAGTGACGATGCGTCGACTTGGCCCGGATGCCCCGGCGCAGCACCGCCAGCAGTGCCGGTGCGGTTCGCGGCACCGAGACGACCACCGGTTCCGTGGCCACGATGGCGATCTCCTCGTTCGTGAAGAGCGAGTCGACGAAGAGGTCGTCGGCCAGCACGGGCGGCCATGCCCCGAACCGGGCTCGCCCCTGCGCGGACAGCCCGTACACCCCGGCGCCCCAGAGCCTGTCCAGCAGGGCCGGCACCCGAACGCGAGCCGCGTGATAGCGCCGGACCAGCCGGGTGCAACTCCGGGTGTCGTAGCGCAGCGGGGGGCGAGCGGCGAGCACGGTGCCTCCCGCCAACAGCTCCAGGACGTCGAGGGCCGAAGAGCCAGGCAGCACGACATCCGCATCGAGGTAGAGGCGGGGAAAGGCCCGCGCCACCGTGTCAGCCGCTTGGAGGGCGGCCGTCTTCGACGCCTCGGCGATCTCGATCACCCGCACGGTGGGCCATCCGGATCGCACGAGGTCGGCGGTTCCGTCGGTGCACCCGTTGCACGCCACGAGGATCTCCAGGGCGCCGAGCGGCACACCGTCCAGCAGCGCGTCGAGGCAACGTCCGATCACCTCCCGTTCGTCGTGGGCGGGGATCACCACGCTCCCCCGCACCCGCTCAGCAAGTGGGCCCTCGGCCCGCTCGGTCGCACTGCCCTCGGCCCGCTCAGCCACCGTGCCTCCCGGGAACGAATCGGCCGGGCACGCCGTCCCGGACCTCCGGTCCTCCGACGACTTTCGCCCCGCTCCGGATCCCCGGCTCCACTCGCCCGAGAGTCACCGGACGGGGCGCGGGAAGACGTGGCGCAGGGACGGGACCCGGCAGGGTCGCTCGCACACGCTCGGACAACAACGCGCGCAGGGCCAGACGGGCCGCCGGCCGCCGGGCTCTCAGGAGTTGCTGGACGGCAACGATCCCGGCGTAGGCGATCACCGCCGGACGGCGATGGTGACGCCCGTAGTAGCGCACGGTATTGACCGCGCACAGGGCGGCCAGAGCATCCGAACTCCCGGAGCCCGCGCCCACGTGGCGAACCACAGCCGTGGGCCGGTAGCGCACCCGGTACCCCGCCTCCCGGACCCGGCGCAGGTAGTCGGTCTCCTCGGAGTAGAGGAAGTAGCGGGCGTCCCACTCCCCCACCCGGAACCGGCAGGTCCCGGAGACCAGAAGTGCCGCCCCGGTGGCCCAGTCCACGGACCGCTCCCGACCGTAGGCCCGCCGGTCCCAGACCATGCCGCTCCACCCCTCCGGCAGCCAGGCAGCCCGGCGACCGAACAGGGTGTCCACCGCGGCGCGGGCCAGAGAGGGCTCATGGCGCAGGGACGGGCACACGGTTCCGTCCCCGTTGCGCAACTGGGGCACGACCACCCCGACCGCGGGATCTTCCAGACCGGCCAGCAGTTCCGCGACCGCCCAGGACTCGAGGACCAGATCGGGGTTGAGCACGAGCACCGGCCTGCCCACCGGGATCAGTCGACAGCCGATGTTGATCGCGGCGGCGAACCCGAGGTTGGCGCCCGTCGGGACGAGCCGTACCCCGGGGAAACTCGAGACCTCGGCGGCGGTGGTGTCGGTCGAGGCGTTGTCCACGACCAGCACCTCCAGGTCCACCCCGGCGGCACGCTGGGCCTCCAGCGTCCGCAGGAGTGCGCCGATGTGCCGCGCGCTCTGGTGCGTGACGATCAGCACCGTGCATTGGGGGGGCCGATCTTCCGCAGGTGGTCTCATCGCTCGTTCTCCATGGAACCGATGGGCTGTCGCGAGGCCGGCGCCCACAACTCGCCCGCGGGCCTCGGGATCACCGGGGCCGGGAGCACCGGGGCGGCGCCCTGGTCACGACGCAGTCGCAGCATCGCGACCGGCCCCTGCACGAGGTAGCGCCGGAACATCCGTCGCGGCTCCCGCAGGAGCCGATAGCTCCACTCCAGACCGTGCTCCCGCATCCACCGGGGAGCCCGGGGCACGGTTCCGGCCACGAAGTCGACCGCCGCGCCGAAGCCGACCGCCAGACGCGCACCGGTGAGCCGGCCGTGCGCGGCGAGCCAGCGCTCCTGCAGGGGCTTGCCGAGCGCCACCACGAGCAGGTCCGGACCGAGGCGGGCCAATTCGCAGGCGATCCACCGGGCGGTCGTCGGGTTGACCAGTTCATCGCGGGACGGCGTGAGGTGGGCCACCACGCGCAGGGTGGGCCACCGGCGGTACACGGCCGCGGCCAGGCTCCGCCGCAGTTCGGGCGAGCCACCGAGGAAGGCCACCGATCGGTGGTGCCGCTCTGCCGAGGCGAGCAGGACGGGGAGCAGGTCCGCCCCGGCCAGGCGGGGGTAGTCCACGCCAGTGAGCCTGCGGGCCGCGGTGACCAGCGGCGCGCCGTCCAGGAGCACAAGCCAATCGTCCATGCCGGGCGGATCGAGGGCGTCGCCCGCGGGACGACCCCCGAAATGCGTGATGTGGTCCAGGTTCGCCGAGGCGACCAGCACCGTGCCCGTCCGCGGCGGTCGCCGCAGATGTCCCTCGAGGATCTGCTGTGCCTGGTCGGCGGCGACCAGGTCCACCAGGCAGCCGCCCAGGCGCACCCGGTGCACCCCTGCCTCGGGCTCCCCGGGGACCTCCCGCAGATCGATCACCCGGGGCGGGTCCGGAATCCCGCCCTCGTCCGGGTCCAGGGCCGGGTCCACGTCCAGGGCCGGGTCCACGTCCAGGGTCGGGTCCACGTCCAGGGTCGGGTCCAGATCCGGGTCCGCGCCGACCGGACCGCGGACGGCGCCCACCTGGGTGCCCTGGACTGGGACGGCGCCGTCCCGAGAGACCCCCCGGTCCTCACCCGTCACCCCACCCGGAGCGCAGGCCTCGCGTCCTGCCACGATCTCCTGGAGCCGCGACACCGATTCGGCCGCACCACCGGTTCGGGACATGCCAACCCCCTCGAAAATGACGTGCCACTCCGCCCCGACGGGCGACGCGATCCACAGGAATGGCGCCACCCCGCCTCGCAGCTCACCACAAGAACGCACGCGAGACAGTCGATGGCCCTTCTCTCGAACAGATCCTCCTGAAACTCAGGATGCCACGGGGACGACGGGCGACACCAAGGGTTCGCCGATTTTTCTCACCCAATAATGAGCAACTTCCCGGTGAACTGAACCACACATTGCGGGACGCCGCCAGCAGTGTTCCGGCCAGATCAGTCCGAGTAACTGGATCCACCAACAAGGCGATGACCTGCGGTGACACCCGAAGACTCGGATCCGGTCCCGCCCGGAGGCATTCCAGGGAGTCACACAGGGACACTCGCCGGGCGCCATTCACGGCAATGCGGCACCCAGGACCGGGCACACGGCCGCGCCCAAGCGTGACATTTCACGCGAGAATCCCGGCATACCCCCGGGCACTACCCCGGCGAGGTGGACCGGAGATCTCCGCGAGATGAGCGGGAAACGAATCCCACAGCCAGGGCAAACAGATTCAAAGATCGGACGAATTCCATGTGAACGCCACGCGGATTATCACCCACGCGCCGCCGGCCGTTGCCCGAATCCGCCCCCGACAACCCACGGGAGACGTCATCCTCCGCACGGTCCGGCGAAGGGGCCAGTCATGGCCGCCGCCCCTGGCACGGTCCGGCGCCGTCCGATCACCCGAGGGCCGCCCGGGAGACCTCCGGGATCTCCCCCACGGTCTCGGCCCCCAGGTGCAGGTACTGCGTGCTCCGGCGCTTCTGGTCGATGTCCCGGTAGACGCGGTACACCTGTTCGACTGTCAGCCCGGTGGCGGCGGCGACCTCTTCCACCGGGACCCCGGCGTTCTTGCCGAACAGGCACAGGTCCATGCGCTGGTGCGGCAGCGAGAAGTAGAACTCCTCCTGGGACTGGGGCAGGGAGTAGGTGTCCGTGGTCGACGGCCGTGTGCGGATGACCTCGGGCACCCCCAGGTGCTCGGCCAGGGCGTAGACCTGGCACTTGTACAGGTGGGCGATCGGCTTGACGTCCGCGGCGCCGTCCCCGAGCTTGACGAAGAAGCCCTGGTCGAACTCGAGCCGGTTGGGGGTGCCGGCCACGACGTAGTTCAGCCGGTCGGCGTGGTGGTACTCCAGCATCTTGCGCACCCGCTGCTTGAAGTTGGTCGCGGCCACGATCCCCAGGTAGACCTCGGGGGTGAGCCTGCGGGTGGTGGTAGCCCCCTCGGCGTCCTGCACGACGATCGAGTAGAGCCGGTAGCTGTCGGAGTCGACCACGCTGGGGAGCACGATCTTCGAGCGGTGCTCCGGCCCGTACTCGGGGACGACCGTCCGGATCGCGTCGTCCCGGCGCCGGTAGCAGCCCGCGGCGTCCAGGATCGGCGTGATGTCCTCGGTCTCCGACGCGATGCCGAGGGCGTCGGACACCGTCCGGCTCAGATCCAGGGTCGCCGGAGAGGACTCCCGCTCGGGCATGTGCAGGCCGAAGACACGCTCCGGACCGATCGCGGCCACGCACAGGGCCGCGACCACGCTGGAGTCGATGCCGCCGGACAGCGCGACGACGACGCCCCGGCGCCGGGAACGTCCCAGCAGGTCGAGCAGCACCGCGCGAGTCCGGCGGGCCTCCTCCTCGGGATCGATCGCCAGGCTCGCCGGGCCGTAGGTGTGGGTCACTGTGCTCATCGGGGTTTCCCCTCCTCGGGAAGCAGATCGACCGCGACCGAGGGCTCGGGTAGCCCCGCTCCGGAGTCGCGGCCGGTGGAACCGTCGTGGGCGATGAAGTGGTCGTGGACGAGTTGGGTGGACAGGACGGCGAGGGCACGCATGTTGTCGGTGTTGCCCAACCCCGCCCCGCGGGTCCGGGCACACTTGGCGAACAGGCCCGCGACGGGGCCCGGCTCGAAGACCCCGGCCGCCTTCACGGCGTGCTCACCGGCGATTTCCTCGAGCCAGTCGGGCCGTGCGGCGCCGAAGAAGGCGGCCGCGTCGGGTGCCCGGTAGGGCTGCTTGGGGCGCTGTCGCACCGTGGCGGGCACGAGGTCGGCGAAGGCCCGCTTCAGGAGGTACTTCTCCTCCAGGCCGAGCAGCTTCTGCCAGGTGGGCAGGCGCCCCGCGAACTCGACGACGTCCCGGTCGAGGAACGGGAACCGGCCCTCGACCGAGTTCGCCATGAGCATGCGATCCCCCTGGGAGGCCAGCAGGTAGCCGGGGAGCAGGGTGGTCATCTCCCACCACTGGGCCCGGCACAGCGGGTCCCACTCCCTCGCGTCCACGGGCGGGGTGGCGGGCAGATCCGGCATCGGGGAACGGGAGAGTTCCTCGCGCAGCTCGGCGGAGAGCAGGTTCTTGATCACGGAGGTCGAGTCCCACCGCGGCCGGTGGGACACCGCAGGATCGGCGGGGTCGAGGTTGCGGCCGAAGAAGCTCCGCGCGAAGGCGGGCGCGCGCCCTGGCGACCGGGCCATCCACGGGTACAGCAACTCGGTCGCCCGGGCCCGGCGGGCCGAGGCTGGGTCCCGGGACCAGAACAACCGCACCGCGGCCTCCCGGAAGAGGTCGTACCCGCCGAGCACCTCGTCGGCGCCCTCCCCGGTGACGACGACCTTGAAGCCGTTGTCGGCCACGAGCCGCGAGAGCAGGAACATCGGCGCCGCCGCGGCCCGCAGCACCGGGGTCTCCGCATGCCGGACCACCTCGGGGAAGACCTCGGCGACGTCGCCCGGACCGACCACGACGTCCCGGTGATCGGTGCCCAGCCGGCGAGCCATCTGCTGCTGGAACGAGCCCTCGTCGAGGTCGGGATCCTCGAAACGCAAGGAGAACGTGTGCAGTGGTACGTCGGTGTACGCCCGGATGATCGCCGCCGTGACCGAGGAGTCCAGGCCGCCGGAGAGGTAGGCCCCCACCGGGACGTCGCTGCGCAGGAACCGCAACCGGGTCGCCGTGACCAGCCGCTCGCGCAGCTCCTGCGTGGTCCCGTGCAGGTCACCCACTGGCTCGTTGCCCCGCGGGGGAAAGGTGATGCTCCAGTAGGCGCGACGGCGCAGGCCTGTCCGGTCGAACACCGCCACGTGCCCCGGCTCGAGCTGCTCGATCCCGCGGAACACCGTGCGCGGGGCCACCGTCGACCAATAGGTGAAGGTCTGTTCCAGGCCCACCGGGTCGAACGCGCGGTCCAGGGCAGGGTCCGCGAAGAGGGCCTTGACCTCCGAGGCGAACCGCACCTGCCCGTTCCCGTGGGTCAGGTACAGCGGCCGGACGCCGAGCCGGTCCCGGCTGAGGACGAGCCGCTGGTCCCGACGGTCCCACAGACCCAGCGCCCACTGACCGTTGAACCGGTCGAAGCACTCCTGTCCCCACTGCTCCCAGGCGTGCACGATGACCTCGGTGTCGCTCGCGGTCCGGAACCGGTGTCCCAGGCCCCGGAGCTCCTCGGCCAGCTCGACGTAGTTGAAGATCTCGCCGTTGAAGGTCACCCAGACGCTTCGCTCGGCATTGGCCATGGGCTGCGCGCCCCCGGCCGTGTCGACGATCGCGAGCCTGCTGTGCCCGAGGGCGGCGTGCGCGTCCCGGAACCAGCCGTTGCCGTCGGGACCTCGGTGATGCAGGCGCGCCGTCATCCGCCGGAGCAGGCCCAGGTCGGGTGGCCCGTCGAAGCTCGCGATCCCGCAGATCCCGCACATCAGCGGCGTCCTTCCTGAACCGGGCCCGGCCCGGAACCGGATCCTGTCGGTGTACCGGAGCCAGGGACGACGACAGTGCCGAGGTCGGTGCCCGTGCCGCCCCGGCCCGCGGCGAGCAGCCCGGTCCACCGCACGGGATCGGACAGCAGGTCGCGGTCGATCCAGGCATCCGGCATGACCATCCCGAACAGGTCCTCGATGAGCAGCGCGAGCCGAACGGCCTCGAGCTCGTCGTCGTCCGCGGCGCCCAGAGACAGGTACTCACGGAACGCCACGAGCCGGTCGGGATCGAGCCTCGGTACCGGGCGCGGCGGGTTGGGCGGCGTCCCGTTCATCGGCCCGCTTCCACGAGGGCGACCGCCGTGGCGTACTCGTCGCAGTGCGACAGCGAGACCCTGATCCGGCCGACCGCGGCCTCACGGGCCGCTTCCAGCACCGCCCCGGACAGGCGCACGGAGGGTGTGCCGTCGGCGTCCGTCATGATCTCGATGGACCGCCACGGCAGGGGCCCGCCGGTGGAGAAGGGCAGCGCCTTGAGCACTGCCTCCTTGGCCGCGATCCGGGCTGCGAGGTGACGGCTCGGGTGGGCCTTCGCCGCGCAGTACCCGATCTCCGCCGGGGTGAACCAGCGCGGTAGGAAGGTGTCCCCCCGGGACCGCACCAGCGCGGCGATCCGCGGTACCGAGACGATGTCCGTACCCACCTCGGTGCTCATCCCGATCACCGCCCCGCGACCAGGGCGAGTGTGGCCAGAAAGGCGAGGGCGGCGGCCCGGGCCCCGTCGTCATTGAGATGGCCGAGATCGCGCGCGAGACCGCGGTGCAGTGCGGGAGGCCTCGTGGACGTGCTCCGCCGGGAGCCCTCATCCGGCACGGCCGGCGTCCGGTCCGCTGCTCCGGTCTCCACCGCGGCCAGGTCGAAGACCCGTTCGGTGGGGTAGGTCCCGCGGATCAGCCTGTTGAACCGTTCCCGGACCGCGTTCTCCGCACGACCGAAACGCACCGGGCGTCCCGTCAGGGCCCTCGCCCCGCTCTTCAGGCGAGTGACCCGATCCGGATCGACGGTCAGCGGCATCGTCACCGCCACCGTCCGCAGCCCTGGCTGGTCCCGCTCGATGCGGGCCAGGGTGTCGCGGTAGGCGGCGAAGAGCGAGGTGATGTCCGTGGTGGCGACGATGTCGACGAAACACAGCTTCGCCACCACGATGCCGTTCCGCCCGGCGGCCCCCTGGTGGACCAGGTCCCGGACGCAGCGGAGCTTGCCGAACGGGTCGCCGTTGGTGCCCACCCGCAGGTGCGTGATGCCCCGTCCCACGCCCGATCCCGGTCTCCACGGGGCGATCTGCGGCGCCAGGCCGTGGTCGGCGCAGACCAGGCGCACACCGTTCAGCACATCCTCGCCGACCGACTGGTGGGCGAAGAACACCCGTGCCCGGGCGACCAGGTCGAGCTGGTCCCGGGTGATCCCCGTGTCCGGGTACCCGTCCGGGACGGACATGGGCACCTCAGCGGACATGGTTCCCTCCCCCTTGCTCCTGGGGCGACGCCGGCTGCTGCCGCTCCATCCCCCGCTTCTGCGGGCCGGTGCTGTCTTCGAGCGCACCCGAGGGCGGGGCGGCCGAGGTGGTGGGAGCCAGATCTCGCAGGTAGGTCCGGGCGACCTTGCCGTTGGCGGTCAGGGGCAGGGTGTCCAGGAGGACCACCCTGCGCGGCACCATGTGACCGGGCAGCTGTCCCCCGCAGAAGGCGGCGACGTCCTCAGGGGTGATCCGTGCGCCGGGCCGGATCGCGGCGAACAGGACGATCGCCTCTCCGGCACGCGGGTCAGGGACCCCGATCGCTGCAGCGGCCACCAGTTCGGGCATCCTCAGGGCGCAGTCCTCGATCTCGTGGCTGGAGACCCGGTACCCCCAGGTCTTGATGAACTCGTCCCGGCGGTCCACGACGGTGATGTCGCCGTCCTCGTCCAGCACGGCGAGGTCACCGGTGCGCAGCCCCTGCGGGGTGAACTTGGCCGCCGAGCCCTCGGCGTCTCCCCAGTACCCCGGCGAGATGCTCTCCCCGGTGGCGTAGATCTCGCCCACCTGCCCGGGTGGCACCGGCGTGAGCGTGTCGTCGAGCACCTGCAGGCGCACGCCGGGGATCCCCTGCCCGATCGAGCCGGGCTTGCGCCGCACCAGCTCCGGCGGCAGGGAGGAGAGCCTGGCCGTGGCCTCGGTCTGCCCGTACATGAGGAAGATCCGGGCGTCCGGCGCGGCCGCCACCAGCTCCGAGACCGAGGCCTCGGGCATCCGGCCCCCGGCTTGTTGCACCAGGCGCAGGGTGGGCAGTGCGCGGGAGGCGAAGCTGCCTGCCCGCAGCAGCAGGTGGAACGACGACGGCACCCCGGCCAGGACGGTGCACTCCTCGCGTTCGAGCAGGTCGAGGACCGTCTCGGGGTAGACGAACGAATTGCACAGGACCAGCCGAGCACCGGTCCGCAGGTGGGTGTGGAGCAACGAGGCGCCGTAGCAGTAGTGGAACGGGAGGATCACGAGTGCGCGGTCGTCGGCGCGGAGACCGAGGTACTCCAGGATCGAGGCGGTGTTGGCCTGGATGTTGCGATGGGTGATGCGCACGGCCTTGGGCCGCGCGGTGCTGCCCGAGGTGAACATGAGCGCGGCGTCGGCGTCGGGGTCCACCGGGAGGGGATCGGGCCAGTAACCGCGGGTGTCCTGGGTGAGCAGGTCCTCGGTGCACCGGGGCAGTCCGGCGGGCAGAGCGTCCGCGACCCGCTGCAGGCTGCGCCGGGTCGCGAGCAACGCGCTGCCGCCGACCGTGTCCAGGTTGCGGCGCACCTCGCGCGGGGTGAGCTTGTCCGCCAGGGGCACCACGACCAGTCCCAGCTTCATGGTCGCCAGGTAACCGGCGACCCAGAACAGCGAGTTGGGCGCCAGGAGACCCACGCGAGCCCCCGCGGGGAGGTCCAGGTCGGCCAGGGCCGCGCTGAGACGGGATGCCGCCTCCCGCACGGTCCGGTAGCTGTGCCGACGGCCGCCTTCGACCAGGGCCACCGCGTCGTCCTCGCCCCGCTCCAGCAGGTGGTCCGCGGTGTTCACGGATCCGGCGCGGCTCCCACCGGTTCCCCCGGACCACTCCGAGGGCGTCATGGTGTGGTCTCCGGCACGCGCGCCTCCCGCGTGATCGCGCCGATGATGGATGGCGACGGGACCGTGCTGCTGAGCGGCGGCGACGGGACCGCACCGGCTCCGGGACGTGCGCCCGCGGGAGGTACCGGTTCGGCGGCGTCCTCCAGGGGCGTCTGGAAGTCGGCGAGCCGGCCGGAGAGGTCCTCGAGGTCCCGGTCCCACCAGCGTTCCTCGAGTAGACGCGCGATCGTCTCGGGGCCGAAGCGGTACTTGACGACGCGTCCCGGATTGCCCAACACCACGGCGTACGGCGGCACGTCCCGCGTGACCACCGCGCCGGCACCGATCACGGCGCCGTCCCCGATCCGGGAGACCTCGGGCATGACCACCGCGTTCGCACCGATCCAGACGTCATTGCCGATCACCAGCGGGTGGTGCTCCACCAGCCAGTTCTCGCAGAGGCCGAGGGCCGGGTTGAAGAAGAGGCCACTGGTGCTCCGGAACGACAGCGGGTGGTTGTGGTTGACGACGCGTACCCCACCCGCGATGGAGCAGTAGCGACCGATCGTGGTCCCGGGATCCACGCTCCAGGGCACGAAACAGGCGCCGTGGGTGTACATGCCCACCTCGATCCCCCAGTAGTTCGAGAAGATCGTGCGCAGGGTGCGGGAGCGGAACTCATCCCCCTCCAGCCGTCGCACGGTCCACAGCACGGCTCCCCGCAGCCTGGGTACCGCGTACAGCTTCACGAGCAGGCGCCTGAGCATCTCTCCCCTTCCGTGGGTGCGACCGGGTTCCGTGAGTACTGCGAGTGCGACGGGTGTGAGCGGTGTTGCGGATGTGAGCGGTGTTGCGGGTACGAGAGCGGGTGCGAGGGACCGGGAGAGGCTTGGCTGGGAGTGCCGGGGACGCGGTCGCCCCTGCGCGATCAGCCGGCCGGTTCCCGAGGGACGGAGGACGCCGGCCGGCCGCGATGCAGCCCCAGCAGGACCACGGCGCCGAGCAGGCAGGTGGACAACACGGTGGCGATGAGTCCCCAGACGTGAGGCACGCCCGCCAGGGCCTCGCGCAGCAGGGAGATGGCCAGCACGCCCCCGGCGACGCCACCGCCGTACCGGGCGAGCCGGCCGATGTCGAGGTACCAGGGGATCAGGCGGCGTCCCAGCAGCCCGGTGCCGACGGTGTAGAGCAGGTAGGCGAACAGAGTGGCCCAGGCCGCCCCCACGTAGCCGAAGGGCGGGATCAGCGCGAAGCAGAAGGCGACATTGGCGACGGCGGCGGCCACCCCGAACAGCACCATCGGACGGGTGCGGCCGAGGATCTCGAACGGCTTGTGCGCGAAGGTGCCGACGTTGAACAGGAAGACCCCGGCGAGCACCGGCGCCATGACCACGCTGCCCTCCTGGAACCCCGGTCCGAGCAGGATGTCCGCCAGGTCGGCCCGCAGCAGGACGGTGACACCCACGCACAGCGCCCCCACGACGAGGAGGTTCTCCACCGTGAGCCCGATCAGTGCCCCCGTGCGGGCGGTGTCCCCGGCCCCCGCGATCCGCATGAGGTGCGGGTGCAGAGTGATCGTCACCGGGACCACCAACAGCGCGGCGATCCCGGCGATCAACCGGTAGCTGGCGTCGTACACGCCCACGGCGTCCGCACCGAGCAGGTACCCCAGGACGTACCGGTCCCCGACGTCCAGCAGCACGCTCGCGCCGAACCACACCGTCATGGGCAGACCGAAGCCCAGGAAGGCCGCCACGGACCGCCGGACGGCGGCCGACCGGAGCGCCCGGGACAGCTGCGCCGGCCCGGGGATGCTGCCCCGCCACCACATCACGGGGACGAGGACGCCGTTGCTGACCACCACTGACCAGAACATCAGCTGGATGTCCATGCGGACGATCGCCGAGGCCAGCAGCAGCCGCAGGGCGAGCGTCACGACGGAGTCCACGAGCCGGTAGCTCGTGAACTCCCGGGCCCGGGACTCGACGGCGAAGACGAAGCCGAGCACCTCGTACATCGAGCTGACGAGCACGAAGATCAGCGCGGGCAGAAGGAGGTCACGGTCACCCGCCGGCACCGTGATCCAGGCCATGGCGAGCGCGACCACGCCGAGAACGCTCTCCACGGCGACCACACCACAGGTCGAGACCAGCACCGCGGCCCGGAGCCGGGCCCGGCCGTCCGGGGAGGACTCGGGGGGCAGGAACTTGGCGCTGCTCTGGGTGAGCCAGGTGGTGAAGACGAGCCGGACGGGATTGGCGACCACCAGAACCAGGCTGTACGTGCCGTAGGCGGCCGGGTCGAAGATCCGGGTGAACACCATCGAGGTGACCAGGGTGAGCGCCGCGGGCACGATGCTGCCGGGCAGGTAGGTGATGACCCGGCGCAGGATCGCGTCCCCCGCGCCGTCCGCGGCCTCCGGGGCCGGCACGGGGCCGGGGCCCTGTGCGGTGACCTCAGCGGCTGGGCTCACGGAGGGCCTGCTTGCCCTGCACGTAGCTGGTGAGCGCCGCGATGCTGTCCAGGTTGGACGGCACCGTCTCGGACTCCAGGACCTCGATGGCGAAGCGGGACTCGAGGAACTCGATCAGCTCCAGGATGCCTGTGGAGTCGATCACCCCCTCGGCGACCAGGGAGTCCGCGTCCCCGGGCATGCGCGAGGCGTCCCCGAAGAGGTAGTTGCCGACGACGAACTCGACGAGATCACCACGGATCTGTACGTCCACGTCCACTTCCACTCCCGACTCGTGGTTCCGGTCGCCCCGGAACACATAGATCCACGGAAACCCGTACGGGCATCCCCCATACCCGGAGCGGATCATTCTTTCCTTGCATGGGGGGCCTCACCGGACAACATCCCCCGGGAATTCATCCGACGTTCACGGGACAACCCTCACCGCAAAATCCCCTTCATGTTCCGATGCCCGCCCCGGGCCGCGGGGAATCCCCGCGGCCCGTTTCATGACCTCGAGACCATCACACCCGCATAGGCAGTCGAAGAGGCGCCGGAGGACCGTCGCCATGCCCGGGCTTCAGTCCCTCACCCCCGCCCACCTGCACGATCTCCCCCACGAGCAGTCCCCTGGCCCGGCCACGGGCCGCTGGCAACCCCCGCCCGCTCCCGATAGGACGAGGGACGGAACACCCCAACCGCCCAGAAGAGCGCCGGAGAAACGGCGTGCACCAACTTCCGCCATTCCCCGGAACGGGGGTCCCCCGAGAACCCGGACCACGGCGACGGGGCAACTATATGGGGGCGGCCGAACACTCACCACCGATTCGGGGAAACTCCCCGGGGACACCAGAATGCTCCCTCACCGGAACCCCCTGCGACGACGGCGGCACCCGGCACGTCACCGCCATTGCACACCCGACTGTCGTCGAGAAATTCATCCAGTCTTTCGAGACCGCCCGGCAAGAACCGGGCAACCGGACGCCATGTCACGCTCCGGCTAAACGTGGTTGCACTCTGCTCTGCTCTGCTCTGCTCTGCTCTGCTCTGCTCTGCATCGATCATGCCGGGCAGTCAGTGGTCCTCACCGCAGCAGGGCCGCGAGTACCGCACCTCCAGCGCCACGACCCGGTGAGGGTCATCGTGGCCGACGGCGAGCGTGAGCAGTCCGTCGTGGAAGCGCGGCCGGGCATACCCGTGGCAGCACAACACGGCATCGTCGTGGAAGTCCCCGTGGACGCTGTGCACTCGGCGCACCGCGGTACGGGCCAGCACCTCGCTCACGGGCAGTTCCTCAGCCAGGTGCTGCTGCCCGGCGAAGACCAGGGCCCGTCCGGTCGTCCGCCCGGTGTGGGCCACTGCGGCCCGCAGCGCAAGGTCCTGTCCGGCATCACCGGGTGGCAGCGCCGTTCTGGGTCCGGCATCGTCCGCTGAGGGTGTCACCCTGCGGTCGGCATCGTCCGTACCTGCTGCCTCAGGCGAGGCATGGGTCGGGTCCACGAGCGGACGGCCCGCCCGTCCCCCGGGTGCCTCCCCGACGGCCCGGAGGAGCACCGCCAACCGATCCCGGGGAAGTTCCGCCGTGAGTATCTGGCGCCCGGGCGCCTCGGCGAGATCGTGTGCGCACAGGGTCAGTCCGATCGCCTCGGCGACTTCGGCGCGGGCGACGTCCACTGCGGCCCAGTGCCTCAGGTCCGACGCCGGCGCGTGCTGATCGAGCAGCTCCACCGCGAACACCGGTACGGGTAGTTGCCGCTCGATCAGGCGGCACAGTTGCGTGGCGAAGATCTCCGCCGCAGCGTCTCCGGCCAGGGCCTCGGACACCGCCAGGACCACGTACCCGGGCGGGGGCCCCACTCGGGCCGGCCGGCGCAGAGCCCCTGCCTCCTCCGGCATCACGACCCCAGGCACCGGGACGGGCTCCTGCTCCGAGCATCCCACGGGGACCGCGGCGTCTGTGGCCGAGACGTCCGAGGTGAACGAGTCCTCGATCACCTCGGACGGTGGCCCCAACGGGGCGAAGGCATCGAAGGGGATGACCCGGTCGGGCCGCACGGAGGCGGCCCGGACCGGCGACGTCACCCCGTCCCACCCCTGGCCCAGGGCGCGGGGCGGGGCCGAGGGCGTGCGTCCCCCGGCCCACGCCCCCCTCACTGTGGTCCTGGGCGTGCTCACTGTGGTCCTGGGAATGCTCACCGCACGTCGACGAACACCGGGTTGGCATAGAACCAGAGGTCGGCCCAGGGGTCGGCCGAGCCGATGACGTCCATCCGGGGACCGGCGGGGTCCTGCGACGGGTAGAAGCCCGCCCCCACCCGGTTGCCGTCGCTGCCGCGCAGGCGCAGGTAGAACGGTTCGGACACCCCACGGAAGGTCAACGACAGGCGGAACCGCTCCCTGCGGCCGCTCACGTCGTAGGAACGCACCACGCGCGTCCGCGGCGCCGCGAAGGTGTCCCTGTCGGACACCGGACCGGTCACCATTCCCTGGATCACGTCCACCGTGGCCAGCGCGGGGCGTACCCCCGCGTGGTTCGGCTGCTGAGCGGGGGTGACGTCGACGGTCAGGACGACGTCGCTCCCCCGCCGCGCCACCAGGCGTCCGCCGAGGGTCACCCCGCGCCGTCCCAGCCCCGCCTCCGCCACCCGCACCTGCAGGTCGTCCAGCAGCTGCCCGTGATCCACCCAGACGTTGCCCGCCCGGAGGCCGGCCAGCACTGCGCGGTACCCGAACTCCCGGGCGCCCACGTGCGTGCGGCTGTAGAACCCCGGGAAGAAGTCCGCGTAGGACAGGGCGTCCGCAGCGGAGGCGGCCGCCACCTCGACCGGGGCCAGGTAGCTGCCGCTGTCGCCGAAGCCGGAAGCCTGCGTCCCGTCCGCCTTGGGCGCCAGAGGCCCGGACACGTAGGGGTCGAGCAGCACCTTGTGCGAGTCGGAGTTCGCCGTGATCCACCACGGCAGCCCCTCGCTGAGCAGGGAGTCCCAGAGGCCGCCCACGATCGCGGTGTAAGGGTCGAACCCGCCCCAGGTGCGGTACAACTCCCAGTTGGGGGTCGTGTAGCCGCTCCACGCGCTGGCGCCGACCGAGGTCGCGGTGTTGCCGTACTCACCCCGGGCTCCCGCGGTGTGGTAGCCGTCGGGTATGCCCGCGGCCTGGTGCCCGGGTGCGCCCTCCATACCGATCGCCACGCCCCTGCCCTGGTCCCGCCAGTTGCGGAACTCGTGCGGGGTGTCCAGGCCCTTGCGCGCCGGGTGGTTCGCCAGCATGACCGCGTCGTCCACACCGCCGTCCGCGCCGATCCGGCTCGCGAGCCACTGCAGTCCCTGGACGGCGAGCAGTTCGTTGGCCGCGGTCGCCGGGTCCCCCTGCGTGCCCACGGTCGTGTTGTTCACGACCCCGTCGTAGCCGTTCTCGAAGGCCTTGAGCACCGAGACCTCGTTGTCCCCCGGGGCCACGATCACGGTGGCGTGCTCCGCGGCGGGGATGTTCCACTCCAGGCCCTGGAACACGAGCAGGTCCCGCAGCGCGGCGCGGGCGGCCCGGATGTCGGGATTCACCTTCTCGACCCCGTACTTCGCGTGGCCGATACTGCCGTGGTCGGTGATCACCATCCAGTCGAGCCCGTTCCGGGCCGCCTGGAAGGCCTGGTCATGCGGCCGGTACATGGCGTCCGAGCTGTACTGGGTGTGGATGTGGTGGTCGCCGGCTAGATATACGTACGAGTGGGGGTCGTCCCCGAAGAAGGCAGCACCGGACGAACCCGCAGCAGCGGTGGCGCCGGAGACGGCACCGCCAGAGGCCGCGGCAGCCGGGGTCGAGCCGACGCCCCAGGCCAGCGCGCCCGCACCGAGCAGGCCCGCCCCGCGGAGGATGTTCCGCCGGGCCACACCTCGCGGGCTCAGCTCGGCCTCCGGTACCGCCGGATCGGCCCACTCGGGCAGCTCACCGGGTTCCGCGTGCTCGTGACCCTGCGGCCCGTGCTCGTGACCGGGCGACCCGAGGTCATGGTCGTGGCTGTGGCCGTCGGGCCCGTGCGTGTGCCCGCCAGGACCGTGACTGTGTCCGTCCGACATCTCCGCCCCACTTCTGCACTCGAATAGCTCGGTCTGCACTCCTTTCTTCGGAACCTAGGAGCGACAGGTGGCCCTGCCCTGCACGGACAGTGAACGCGAGACGAGCGAATGCGGTACGCCACCGGGATCCGCACCGGGCCTCGGCAGCTCGGTGTTGCCCTGATCACCTCCGCATCCGCGACATCTCACCCGCGGAAACATCCCGTTCACGGCTCTGGGCACGTATTCGACACGCATTCGCGGATACGGTTCTCGACGTGGCCACCTTCCGCATCCGCCAGGCGGCGGACCTGTTGGGTGTCAGTGACGACACCGTCCGGCGATGGGCCGACTCCGGACGGTTGCCCACCACGGTCGACCAGACCGGACGGCGGGCCGTGGACGGTGCCGCACTCGCCCGGTTCGCGGAGGAGCTCGCCGCCGCGACACCCCGCGAGCGCACCACCCGGATCGTCGGCGGATCGGCCCGCAACCGGTTCACCGGCCTGGTGACCAAGGTGACCGTGGACGGCGTCATGGCCCAGGTCGAGATCCAGGCCGGTCCGTTCCGCGTGGTCTCCCTCATGAGCAGGGAGGCCGTGGAGGAACTGGAGCTGGCCCCCGGTGTGCTGGCGGTGGCCAGCGTGAAGTCCACGAACGTGGTCGTGGAGATCCCGGACGCCTGAACCACGGCGCGCCCGGGGAGCCCGGCCCCTCACCACGGTCCCGGTCCTGCGCGACGAGGCGCCCGACCTGGCGCATCCCGTCCGAGTCGCCCCGCCGGGGCGCGCACCTCAGGAGGTCCGCATGCCCACGTCCCGCCGCGCGGCTCCCCCGTCACCTCGGCCTCGTCACCGGTCACGTCGACGTCCTCACCCGCCGCTGGGCCCTGCGCACCAGGACCTTGGACGTCGTCACCTACCACGTCGACCTCGCGGGAGCCGGACAACGCTCGGCACCATGGCCGCCGTGCTGTTCAGCCTGCTCGCCGGTTGCGGCGGCAGCAGTTCCACCGGGACGACGGGGACCACCGGGACCACCGACACGGTGAGCCCGGCCGGCTCGGCGGCGACCGCGTCCGGCGTGTCCGGGCACCTCACGGTCCTCGCCGCCGCGTCGCTCACCGAGACGTTCACCGCCCTGGGCAAGAGCTTCGAGGCGGCCCACCCCGGGACCACGATCACCTTCAGTTTCGGCGCCAGCTCGACCCTCGCCACCCAGATCACCCAGGGCGCTCCGGCCGACGTGTTCGCCTCGGCCTCCGTCTCGACCATGGACAAGGTCGTGGCGAGCCGCCATGCGAGCGCACCGGTGACCTTCGCACGGAACGAGATGGAGATCGCCGTCCCGCCGGCCAACCCCGGGAAGATCACGCAGTTGTCCGACCTGGCGCGACCCCAGGAGAAAGTGGCCCTCTGCGCCCCCGCCGTCCCCTGCGGGTCGACCGCCCGCACGGTGCTGGCCAACGCCCACCTCACGCTCACGCCCGCCACGAACGAGATCGACGTCAAGGCCACTCTCGCCAAGGTCCGTCTGGGTGAGGTGGACGCCGGCATCGTCTACGTCACGGACGTCCGCTCGGCCGGATCCGCGGTGAAGGGGGTGCCGATCCCGTCGACGGTGAACGCCTCGACCAAGTACCCCATCGCGGTGCTCACCACATCGGGGAATCCCACCCTCGCCCAGGCGTTCCAGGCGTGGGTGCTCTCGCCCACCGGAACCGCAGCCCTCACCGCGGCGGGGTTCCTCACACCGTGACGCGCCGATGACCCGGGAACAGCCCGGACCCGGCCCGGCCCGACCGCCGCGTCGGGTCCGTGGCCTGCGCCGGGTTCCGCAGGCCCGCATCCCCTGGGCGGTGCGCGTTCCGGCGGCTGTCGGTGCCGCGTTCCTCGTGCTTCCCCTGCTCGGCATCCTCGCCCGCACCCCCTGGCACTCCGTGGCCCACCTGCTGGCGGGCACCGGCGTGCTCGCCGCCCTGCGCTTGTCCCTGCAGTGCGCGACCCTGGCCACCGTCGGGTCGTTGCTGCTGGGCGTGCCTCTCGCCTGGGTGCTGGCCAGGGGACGTGGCCCCGCGGTGCGGCTGCTGCGCGCCCTGGTCACCCTGCCGTTGGTGTTGCCACCGGTGGTCGGCGGTGTCGCCCTGCTGCTGGTGCTCGGCCGGGCCGGGTTGATCGGCCGCTACCTGGACAGCTGGTTCGGGATCACCCTGCCATTCACCACGGCCGGGGTGGTCGTGGCCGAGACGTTCGTCTCCATGCCCTTCCTCGTCATGACCGTCGAGGGGGCTTTGCGCTCGGCCGACCGGGGCCTGGAGGAGGCCGCCGCGACCCTCGGCGCCCGCCCGTTCGTCACCTTCACGCGGATCACCCTGCCCCTGATCTCCCCGAGCCTGGTCGCGGGCAGTGTGCTGTGCTGGACTCGCGCGCTCGGTGAGTTCGGGGCCACGATCACCTTCGCCGGCAACTTCCCCGGACGCACGCAGACCATGCCGTTGGCCGTCTACCTGGCGCTGGAGTCCGATCCGGACTCCGCCGCCGCGTTGAGCCTGGTGCTCCTGGCCGTCTCGATCACCGCGCTCGTGCTGCTGCGGGACCGCTGGTGGCGCTCCGGATCGCGAGGCCCCGGATGAGCGCGCCCCGCATGATCGAGCCCCAGCCGCACGCCGATCCCGCGCCGCGGCTGCACGCCGATCCCGAGACCCCGCTCGACGCCGGTCCGGCGCCCTGGCTCCCGGCCGCGACCGAGACCCGGCTGCACGCCGACATGATCGTGGAACGCGGGACGTTCCGACTGGACGTCCGCGTGGAGGTGGCCGGGGGCGAGGTGCTGGCGGTGCTCGGTTGCAGTGGTGCGGGCAAGTCCACCCTGCTGCGGGCGGTGGCCGGGCTGCTGCCCGTCGCCCAAGGACACATCGCCCTGAACGGCGAGCTCTGGGACGACGCCGGGACCGGCCGCTTCCTCACCGCCCCCCAGCGCAGGGTCGGGGTGGTGTTCCAGGACTACCGCCTGTTCCCCCACCTGTCCGTGCTCGACAACGTCGCGTTCGCGGGGCGGGTACAGGGCCTTCGCCGCTCCGCCGCCCGGGCCGCTGCTCAACCATGGCTGGAGCGGCTCGGCCTCGGCGCGCTCGCCCGGCGACGTCCTTCCGCGCTCTCCGGCGGCCAGGCGCAGCGGGTCGCCCTCGCCCGTGCGCTCGCCGCCGATCCACAGGTGTTGCTGCTCGACGAACCGTTCGCCGCCCTCGACACCCGCACCCACGCGGAGACGAGGGAGGGCATCGTGGAGCACCTGGCCGCGTTCGGCGGTCCGAGCATCCTGGTCACGCACGATCCACGGGACGCCGAACTGCTCGCCGACCGGGTGATCGTGCTGGACGGCGGCCAGCTGGACGGGGGCGGACCGGACGACGACCGGCTGGACGGCGGCGGCCCCGGGAGCACGTGAACCTGCCCCGAGGAGACGTCAGCCCGGCCCCGGGAAGCCTCAGCCCTTGGTCGCCCCCAGCGCGAGCCCGGAGATGAACTGTTTCTGCAGCAGGACGAAGACCACGAGGGTGGGGATCGCGGTCAGGAGTGCCCCGGCAGCGAGCAGGTTGTCGTTGACGAAGAACTGGCCCTGGAGGTTGGCGAGGGCCGAGGTGATCGGACGCTTGCTGCCCGTGGACATCAGCGCGATGGCCCAGAAGAAGTCGTTGTAGATCCAGATCGTCAGGAGCGTGGCCAGCGCTGCGAGCGCGGGGCGGCACAGCGGCAACGTGAGTCGCCAGAAGCGGGTCCAGAGCGAGGCACCGTCGATGAGCGCCGCCTCGGTGATCTCCACCGGGATCGTGCGCATGTAGTTGCTGAGGACGAACACGCAGAAGCCCAGTTGGAAGGAGACGTTGATGACCACGAGACCCAGGGTCGAGTCGTAGAGCAGCCCGCTGTCGGACAGCCAGGTCGGCAGGTGCACCGAGAGGTAGATCCGGTAGAGCGGGGTGATGATCACCTGCTGCGGGAGCAGGTTCCCGGCGGTAAAGAGGATCAGCAGGAACAGGTTCAGCCGACGGCCCAGTCGGGCGAGGCCGAATGCCACGCACGCGGCGGCGAACAGGGTCACGAGGACGGCCGGGACCGTGATGATGATCGAGTTGAGGAAGTAGTGCGGCAGGTCCGCCTGGGTCCAGGCATCGCGGAAATTGTCGAGCGTCAGCGATCGGGGACGCGAGAGGTAGCCGTACTTGTTGGTCTCCGCCAACGGGCGCAAAGAGAGGAAGAACGCCCACAGGACGGGAGTGATCCACAGTACGGCCGCGACGGCGAGGAAGAGATGCGAGCCCCAGTGTCGACGGGGCCTGAGGTGCGGCGCGGGACCCGGGGCCTCCGAGGGTCTCGGCTCCGAGAGCCTCGGCCCCGGAGGATCGGGGGGAATGTGCGCAGGACTCGGGAGGGCGCTCACTGCTGCTCCTGGTGACGGAACTGCTGCACGAGGAAGATGACGATCGGGACCAGGGAGATGACGAGCAGAACGACCCCGAGGGCCGAGCCGAAGCCGATGCTCGTGCGTTCACCGACGATGTTCTTCGTGACCAGGACGGAGAGCAGTTCCAGGCCGTTGCTACCACCGTTCGTGATGTACACCAGGTCGAACGCACGCAGTGACTCGATGACGGTGACCACGACGATCACCACGTTGATCGGACGCAGCACCGGGAAGACGACCCGCCAGAAGGTCTGCCAGGCGTTGGCCCCGTCCACGCGCGCCGCCTCGCGCAGCGAAGGGTCGAAGGACTTGAGCCCGGCGAGGTACAGCACCATGACGTATCCGGCCTGGCGCCAGCTCGCCTCGACCAGGACCGCCCACAGATTCAGGTGGGGATCACCCAGCCAGTTGATGGCATTGTTCTGGCCGTTCCGCTGGAGAAGTGTGTTGACCAGGCCGTAGTTCTGGGAGTACATGAACTCCCAGATGATCCCGATCAGGGCCAGTGAGAGCATCACCGGGAGGAACAGGATGCTCTGGTAGACCCGGCTTCCCCGCAGGTTGCGGTCCAGAGCGACCGCGAACAGGATCCCCAGGGGCGTGGCAAGCAGCAGGAACACCGCGAGCCAGATGAAGTTGTGCCGGACCGCGGGCCAGAACGGCGTGTAGATGGTGGCGGCCTGGTGATAGTTGGTGGTACCGACCCACTTGATCGAGTCGATTCCCCCGATGCCGTTCCACTTGGTGAAGGAGAGCAGAACCGACGCCAGGGCGGGAAACCAGACGAACGCGAGGTCGACGACCAGCGGTATGCCGATCATGAGGGTGAGGACGATCCGGTCGCGGCCCGAGAGGCTGCGCGCACCCCGTCGGCGACGCGAGGCCGACGGGGTGCGGGGAACTGCGGGATCGGACGCCATCAGCCGGCGAAGATGCTCTTGGCCTGAGCCTCGATGCTCTTCTGAAGGCCGGCGATGTCGGACTGACCGTGGTTGTCGATGAAGTGCTGAACAGCCGGGATCATGACGTTGCTGGCGAAGCCGGGGTCGGTGTCGCGGTCCATGAACTGGGAGACCGCCTTGCAGGCACCGATGGCGGCCAGCCCCTTCTTCTGAACGGTGTCGTACCCGCTCGGGTCCACTTTCGAGGCGACACCGACATCCCACTTGTCGGATTCGAGGAAGATGCTCTCGGCGGGCCCGGTCCCCAGGAATTCGAGGATCTTCCTGGCCGCCGCCGGGTTCTTGGCCTTCCGGCTCAGACAGAATCCATCCGTCGGGGCGTCCATGTAATCGGTCCCATAGGTGGGATTGATCACCGGATAGACGAAGAAGTCGAGGTCCGGAAGGTTGGCCGCCGCGTAATTGGCCGCCACCTGGTTGGAACCCTGGAACATCATCCCGGCCTGCTTGTTCTCCAGGGCCTTGGCGGCGTCCTGCCAGATGCGGCCGTTGGCACCCTGTTGGCAGTAGGGCAGGAGTTGCGCCCACTGGTCGAAGACGCTCGTGACGCCCTTGTCGGTCCAGGGGATCTCGTGCTTCATGAGCTTGATGTGGTAGTCGTACCCGTTCACCCGCAGGTTGATGATGTCGAAGGTCCCCAGCGCGGGCCACCCGTCCTTGTCGGCGAAGGCGAGCGGAACGAGCCCGTCCGTCTTCATCCGCTGCGCCAGTGCGACGAACTCGTCCCAGGTGGCGGGCACGGTGTAGCCCTTACTGGCGAAGAGACTTCTGCTGTACCAGACGACCCACGGGTAGTTGTACATGGGGACGAAGTAGTAGTGGCCGTCGAGTCCCCTCGACAGCGCCTTCGCCGCATCGTTGAACCCGGCGCCGATGCTGTCCCAGACGTCGTCGATCTGACCGATGAGTCCTTGGTCGGCGAAGAACTGCATCCGGTACCCGGCGAACCAGGTGAACAGATCGTTGGGGGTCCCCTGGAGATAGGTGTTGATGGTCTGCTGGAACGTGTTGTGGTCGACCGTGTTGATCGTGATACCGGTCCCGGTCGCCCCGGTCGCGGCACGGGTCAGGGCCGCGAAGGCAGTTCTCGTGCTGGTGTCGGAGTAGTTGGAGCCGAAGGTGATTGCGCCGCCGCCGGATCCTGATCCCGGGGAACTCGTGCCCTTCGACGTGCTCCCGCACGCCGTCAATCCGACCGGGAGCAGGGCCGCGCCCGCCAGCCCCGCGACCCCCCGGAGAAGTGCACGACGTCCGAGAGCCGAGGTGAGCGGAGTCGAAGAGGGCAGATCACCGGACGAGGAAGGGGACATGATTCCTCCACTGCAGGGGGGCGTGGACGGATCGAGGTAAACAAGAACACACAATGCGAGGTGCGCCAACCGGCGAGGCTCGATTCAAGCGGCGATCAACAGGCCTGTCAAGACATGACGGTTGCTTCCCACGCCATTACTCGAAACGCTCCAACACGTTCGGTAGCGAACGAGTGAACAACAGCACCCGCCGTGACTTTCCTACCCTACGGGGCATCGTGTAAACCCGGGAAGGCACACTGAACCGGATCGCCGACCCGATCCGGACCGGTCCAGGTGCAGTGTCGGTGATCCCTAGGGACCCTTGGTCCCTGTGGGGTTGAGGGATGAGCCAAGTTCTCAGGCGG
>CAZOWW010000048.1:0-38354 GCA_964583765.1 uncultured Kineosporiaceae bacterium | reverse complement strand
GGACCTCCGCGACGGAATCGGACCGGACGGCTCTGGCCGACCGACCGAGAAGGTCATCGCAGCGATTGGACCGTTCCAATCGGCGGTGAACATAGGCCGTCCACCGGGCGCTGTCAAGCAGTCCGATGGACCTGACGGGTGCTCTGCGATACTGCGGTCGCCCAGCCACGCACGAGTCGACGTCGCGTCGGCGCCACGGATCGGAGGCACCTTGGCGGAAGGACCTCCCAGCACGCCGAGCCGACCGAACGTGCGCCAGATCGCCGTGATCGCCGGGGTGTCGAAGTCGACCGTCAGCAACGTACTGACCAACCCGCAGGTGGTCGCCGAGGCGACGCGCCTGCGCGTGGAACGCGCCATGGAGCAACTCGGGTACGTCCCCAACGGGGCCGCCCGCCAGTTGCGCGGAGGGCCTCGTCAGATCGCGGGCTGCATGCTGATCGACGTCTCCAACCCCTACTTCGCCGAGGTGGCGCGCGGGGCCGAGGACCGTCTCGCCGAGGCGGGCATGATGATGTTCCTCTGCAGTACGGACGTGGAGCTCAGTCGCCAGGAGCACTACCTCCGCATGCTGGAGGAGCAGGGCGTGCGCGGCGTCCTGGTCTGGCCGCTCGACCTCGATCTCACCCCTCTGGTCCAGGTGCAGAGGCGAGGCACGCCCCTGATTCTCATGGGCCGTTCCGGGGAGGGCCTGGACATGTGCACCGTCGATGTCGACGACGGCGAGGGCGGTCGCCTGGCCGCCGAGCACGTGATCGCGCTGGGGCACCGTCGACTCGTATATGTCTGCGGCGCCGGGCTGACCCTGGACCGACGACGCCAGGAGCTCCGCCGGACCGCCGAGACGGCTGTTCCCTCCGTTCACCTCACGGAGATCGAGATCCCACCGCGCGCGGACGTCACCCAGATCGACGATGCGGTGGAGACCCTGGTGTCGCTGGAGCCCCGCCCGACGGCGGTCCTCTGCTTCAACGACCAGACGGCCGTCTCCGTCCTGCATGCCCTCCGGCGGCGCGGGATCCGGGTGCCGGACGACATCTCCCTGGTGGGGTACGACGACCTCCCGTTCGCGGCCGTCCTGTCGCCACCCCTGACCACGATCCGCCAACCCGGCTACGAGCTGGGCCGGGTGGCGGCCGAACAGCTGCTGGCCGAGGGAAGCCCTGATCACCGTCACCAGGGGACACGCTTCCCGGTCGAGTTGGTCGTGCGGGCATCCACCTCACCTGTCCGCTAGGCCGGACGTCCTCGCGCCGCAGGTCCTCCGGATGCCGGCCTCCTCAACGGCATCCGGAGGACCCTGCGGCCAGGCACAGCGCCGAGTGTCCCGTTCTGTCCTGGCCGCGCGCAGCGGCCGGCCGGCTGCTCAGCCGGCGCTGCAGGCCGATCCGTTGAGGGTGAACCCGCCGGGAGCGGCCGAGCTGCCGGTTCCCTGCAGGCCGAACGTCGCGGTGCCACCGGCGGCGATGGACGCGTTGTAACCGGCGTCCTTCACGGTGACGGTGCCACCGGACTGGGTGGCGGTGCCGTTCCAGGCGCTGGTCACCAGCTGCCCGCCGCCGTACGTCCAGGTCACGGTCCAGCCGTTGACCGCCGAGCCCGGCCTGATCGTGACGTCGGCGACGAACCCGCCGTTCCAGGAACTCGTCACCTTGTAGGCGATCGAGCAGCTGCCGGTGGCTCCGGTCGTCCGCGTGGTGGTCGAGGTCGCGACGGTGGTGCTGGTCGTTCTCGTGGTCGTGGTGGTCGAGGTGGTACCGGTCGTCCGCGTGGCGGTCGTCGTGGTCGTGGTGGTGGTCGAGTCCAGGCCGAACCAGTGCACGACCTGGGCGGCCAGGTACGTCAGGTTGTGCGTGACCCCTGCCTCGCTGACCGCCTCGACCACGACGTTGCCGGCGCTACTGCCGTATCGGGTGCGGGTGAAGCCCGACTGCGGCGTGTTCTGTTCCGTGGAGAGCGGGGTGGCGCTCACGCCGAGCACGTTCGTCCACTGCTTGATCTCTTCGCCGAAGTTGTGGTAATTCAGCGTCTGGTCAGCGGTGCCGTGCCAGAGCTGCATCGTGGGGCGGGGACCGCTGTAGCCGGGGTAGGCCGCACGGACCAGGTCTCCCCACTGCTGGGCAGTCTTGGTGATCTGCCCGGTGGCGCACGACGTGCTCCAGGTGTCACTGCCGGCGAAGCACCCGAACGGCACTCCGGCGAAGGCGGATCCGGCCTTGAAGACATCCGGGTAGGCACCGAGCAGGACATTGGTCATCATGGCGCCGGAGGACAGCCCGGTGGCGAAGACCCGACCCGGATCACCGTTGTCGTGCTGCTCGACGTACTTGACCATGGACACGATGCCGAGGGAGTCGCTGCCCCCGTTGTGGGTCAGCGAGGCCGTGGAGTGGACGTCGAAGCAGCCGTCGCTGGCCTGGGTGACGGACGGGAAGATGACGATGAACTTGTACCGGTCCGCCTGTGCGGCCAGACCGCTGCCGTTGTAGAAGGCCAGACCGTCGCCGTGACACCAGTGCACGCCCACCACGATCGCCGGACGGGCGCCGACCCCGTCGGGAACGTACAGGTACATGCGCAACTGGCTGGGATTGGTGCCGAAGTTGGTGACCTCCTGCAGGGAGGCCGCCTTCGCCGGGCCGGCCGCCAACAGCAGCCCGCCCAGCAGGACCATGACGCCGACCACTGCGGTCAGCATGCGACGCACACTCATCGAGAGCTCCTTGTCGGCCCGGTTGCCCGGAATCCGAAGTTGGTGGACCGCCCGCCTGACCGGGCGCCGTCGGCGCCGTGGAAGGTGAGCCCACAACTGGTGGAGTTGTTGAGGGAACCCGCGGGGCCTCCTTCGGACGGCAGCACCGTGGGAGCGTGGGAGCAGAACCCGAGGCCACCCCGGCGGGTGGGGCTTCCCACCGGGGCGACCTCGGGAGTCGGGCTGCTTGAGGTCCGGGCCTCGTCAGGGCGATGACGTGGGCGCCGCACACACTGGTGATCGTCGACGTGGGGTTGTCGCCGGTATCAGTGATCCACATCGTGCGTCAGGGGTTGCCCGACGCTCACCGGCGACAGGCGGACTGCAAGCGCGCCGCGTCCGGGATGGGACCGTTCTCGCACGGCATGATCAGGATCATGCCGTGATGGGCGTCGGGACCGGGTTGCCCATCGAGGTCCCCGGCCCGTGGCCGCCCGCGTGGGCCTGCACACCGACGATGCCGGTGCCACGAGCTGCCGCCTGCTCCGGACACGCCCACCCGGACGACCGGCTGGAACTGTCGCAACCGCGAATTGGACCGTTCCAACCGGCGGTGAATCTAGGCCGTACTCCCGGGCATGTCAAGGGAGCCAGGGGTCCCCGCGGCGGCGAGAACCTCGTCGAGGGTGGCGACGAGTTGCTCGATCTCGTCCTCCCCGATGGTCAACGGCGGGTAGAACCGCAGCACACCGTCCGCGGGCCTGCGGCCCACCAGGAATCCGCGGCGCAACAGGGCGGCGGCGACCGGATCGACGGCCACGTCCAGCTCGACGGCGATCATCAAGCCGCGTCCCCGGCAGGCGCGGATCACCGGCCTCCGACGGCTCAGCTCACGCAGCCGGTCCAGGAACCAGGCCCCCACCCGGTCGCTGCGCTCGACCAGCCCTTCCTCACGGACGACGTCCAGCACCTCGGCGGCGACGGCGCAGCCGAGGGGGTTGTTCTGGTGCGACTGCCCGTACACGAAGGCGCTCTCCGTCAGTTCCTGCGCGATCCCGTGGCCGAGGACGACGGCACTGATCGGGAAGCCGTTGCCCAACCCCTTGCCGACCGCCACGACGTCCGGCTCGATCCCGTAGTGCTGGTGGCCGAACCACCGGCCGGTCCGGCCGACCCCCGTCGTGACCTCGTTGACCATGACCAACCCGCCGGCCTGCCGGACCAGACTCACCAGCATCCGCACGAGGCCCGCGGGCGGCAGTCGCACCGTTCCCGAGCTGTTGCCGGGCTCGAACACGAGGCCGGCGATCGCGTCCCAGGGGATCTCCTGCAGACGCGGACAGTCCACCCGGCAGGTGGCGGCCAGCGGGCAACCCGCACAGGCCGACCAGTCGAGGAACTGCCACCGGGCAGGATCAAGCGTTCCGGCGGAGCCGTAGGCGGCCAGGTAGCTCCCCGTCAGGGTGAGCAGGAACGGCGCAGGCCGCAGCCTCCGGACCGCCTGGACCCCGAACTCGACCGCCTCGCTGCCTGCACTGAGGAAGAGGCATCGGCCCTCGGGCATCCCGACGGCAGCCAGGAGCCGCTCGGCCGCAGCATCGACGGCGGGGTTCCGGAAGCGGTAGGGCATCGCCAGGAGCCGTCCGGCCTGTTCCTCGATCACGCGCGTGACACGCGGATGGGAGTGGCCGAGCGGAGTGCACCACACCGCGGACTCGAAGTCGAGGTACTCCCGACCGTGCTCGTCCCGCAGCCGGCAGTCCTGACCGGCGACGAGCCGCACGTCAAGGAAGGCGACCCCGGTCGCCAGCAGACGGTTCATCGGGATCCCTCGCTCGCCGGAGTGGTCACCGTATCCGCGTCCGCCGTCCGCAGCCCATCCGACCCGCCTGCACGGGTGTCCCCGACGGCCGAACCCACCGGCACGGGGTTCCTGACCTCGTCGTCGGGACGAGTCGTTGGGAAGACCCGGCCGAGCCTGCTGGCGGCTCGTCCCCGGACGTGACCGGGGGCCGCACGGGCAGGGAGCTCAGTCCACCCTCAGCGCTCCCGCGAGACGGTCGATGCGGTGGGTCAGGTCGGCGTAGACGGCCTCGAACGCCTCGTCAGTGCCGACCCGGACCGGATCCGGCACGGCCCAGTGCAGCCAGGTCCGCCCGCTTGCGGGTGCAGCGATTGTGCCGGCGCCCGGGCCGTCCGTGCCCGGACCGTCGGCACCCGGCGGGCCGGGTGGATCGGCCACGAGCTCCTCGTGAGCGTGGTCGCAGACCGCGACGATCAGGTCCCCGGCCCGCACGGTGTCGGTCACCCGGTGCGTGCGGGCCCGGCCGAGGCGCAGCCCGTGCCGGCGGCCCACCTCGACGGCGCCGGGGTGGACCCGCGCGGCCGGACGGGTGCCGGCGCAGGCCACCGGGATCAGGCTGACCCGGGCCCAGGCCGCAGCGGCGAGTTGAGAGCGGGCGGAGTTGTGCGTGCAGACGAACATGACCCGGGGCACGATCCCGCCAGGCCCGGTCACCGAGGCCGACAACAACCGGGCGACCACCTCGTCGTCCCACCGCAACTGCACGTAGGAGCGGCGCTTGTCGCCCTCCGAACGGACCCTGCGGATCAGTCCGGCCGCCTCGAGCACCCGCAGGTGATGGGCAAGCAGGTTGGTGGGCAGGCCGACCACCACGCCGAGCTCCCCGGGCGAGGCGTCCCCGAGGGCCAGGTGGTCCACGATCGCCAGTCGCACCGGTTCACCGAGTGCCGCGTACAGCCGCGCCCGCCCCGGCAACGAGCCCGACGAGGTCGTCGACGAGATCGGGGATGCCGTCGACGAGGCCGAGGGTGCCGTCGACGAGATCGGGGAGATCGGCGCGCTCGTGGGACCGGTCGTGGCAGGCGTCACATCGTCCGGCATCTTGCCTCCATCCATATTGAGTCAAGTATGGTTGAGTCAGAGCGGAGGTCAAGCCCGCGGTGAGCGCGCCGCAGGACGTGACCCGCCGTCCACGCCGTCCGGCCGACGACAGACCCGCCGTCCGGGCTCGGTCACGAGAGAGGCGCCACCCATGGTCAAGTCTGTGACCGGCAAGCCCTCGGTCCTGTTCGTCTGCATCCACAACGCCGGCCGCTCCCAGATGGCCGCCGGCTGGCTGACCGCCCTGGCCGGCGACGCGATCGAGGTCCGCTCGGCCTGCACCGCCCCCGCCGACCAGGTCAATCCCGCCGTCGTCGAGGCGATGCGCGAGGTGGGCATCGACCTGGCCGCCGCCACCCCCAAGGTGCTCACCGGGCAGGCCGTCGAGGTCAGTGACGTCGTCATCATGATGGGCTGTGGCGACACCTGCCCCTTCTTCCCCGGCACCCGCTACCTCGACTGGCCGCTGGACGACCCGGCCGGGCAGGACCTGGACGCGGTGCGCGCGATCCGGGACGCCATCAAGACCAAGGTCGAGGCCCTCATCACCGAATTGCTGCCCCACCGCACACCCGCCTGACCCAGCGACGAGATCCCACCGCGAGATCCCCCGACGAGAAACGGGAGCCTCGCAGGTGAGCGAGGACACTCGTGAGGGCGGCAGTCCGGAGCGAGCCGGTCGGGCCCCGGACAGGAGAGGGTCTCGCGGACCGTCCTTGACGGCACTCCACCTGCCGGGCAGCGACGCTGCCATCCGGAAGGTCTGACTGAAGGGCCACCCCGATGAAGGTCACCCTGCTGAACGGCCATCCCGATGAAAGGCCATGAGGACATGAGCCCCGACCTCCCCCGCACCGCAGAGGCCGTCGGCCTCCCCCGCCCCACCACCGTCGACCTCCCCGAGGGCCACGTCGTGGCTCGGCTGTCCAGGCTGGACCGGTTCCTGCCGGTCTGGATCCTTGCCGCCATGGCCGCAGGGCTGCTGCTCGGCCGGAACGTCCGCGGGCTGAACGACGCACTGGACAAGGTCACGATCGGCGGGGTCTCCCTGCCGATCGCCCTCGGCCTGCTGATCATGATGTATCCCGTGCTGGCCAAGGTCCGCTACGACCGCCTCGACACCGTCACCCGGGAAACCCGCCTGATCGTGCCTTCGCTGGTCCTGAACTGGCTGGTCGGCCCCGCGCTGATGTTCGCCCTGGCCTGGATCTTCCTGAGCGACCAGCCCGCCTACCGAACCGGGCTGATCATCGTCGGGCTCGCCCGGTGCATCGCGATGGTCATCATCTGGAACGACCTGGCCTGCGGGGACCGGGAAGCCGCCGCCGTCCTCGTCGCTCTCAACTCCGTGTTCCAGGTCCTGGCATTCGGGCTGCTCGGCTGGTTCTACCTGTCCGTGCTGCCCGGCTGGCTGCACCTGTCCGGTGCCCGGCTCGAGGTCTCCGGGTGGGACATCGCCCGCAACGTCCTGATCTTCCTGGGCATCCCACTGACCGCCGGCTACCTGACCCGCACCTGGGGCGAACGCGCCAAGGGCCGCGACTGGTACGAGACCCGGCTCCTGCCCAGGATCGGACCCGCGGCCCTGTACGGGCTGCTGTTCACCATCGTCATCCTGTTCGCCCTGCAGGGCGATGCGATCACCAACCGGCCCTGGGACGTCGTCCGGATCGCCCTGCCCCTGCTCGCCTACTTCGCGATCATGTGGACCGGCTCGTTCGCCCTCGGCCGCGGCCTGGGCCTGAGCTATCCCCGCACCGCCACCCTGGCGTTCACCGCTGCCGGGAACAACTTCGAACTGGCCATCGCCGTGGCCATCGCCACCTTCGGCGTCACCTCCGGCCAGGCCCTGGCCGGCGTCGTCGGACCCCTGATCGAGGTCCCCGTCCTCGTCGGACTCGTCTACGTCGCGCTCGCGGCCCGGCGCCGGCTGTTCCCCTCGCGGTAGACCGACCTCGCGCCGGCAGGAGCGCGGGCCCCTCGGTCCACCCGCACTTGACGGACCACCCGTACTGGGCGGACCGGGCGCGTGGCGACACGGCCCCTCTCGTTCAGGAATGTGGAGCGACTTCCACGCGAACCGTGACGACGAGAACAAGGGTCGGCCGAGGAAGCCGCCGGCATTGGTGTCGTTTGTCCGCGGACAACCCTCGCGGTGGGGTTGTCCCAGGTGAAGGGCGGGAGCCGGTGTTCTCCGACGCCCCGGCCGGCCGGTCTGATTTATCCCAGTAATTCCGACTGGTCGCCGATGCTAGCCTTGCCACCAAACCATTGAGGAGTGGCATGGCAGACCTATCTGGCGGGACGAGTACGAGCGCCAGATCGCGCTGGCTGTCGGTCGGGCGCTCGGCGGATCCGGATTCGCGGCGTGCCGGCGCCGAGGCGACCCGGCAGGCGATCCAGGGCGAGGACCCGAAGATCCTGGTCGTCTTCGGCTCCGCGGACTACGACGCAGCCGCGCTGATCGCCGGAATCCGGCAGGCCGCTCCCGACGTACCGATTGTCGGTTGCTCGACCCGCGGCGAGATCACCCCGGACGGCCCGGCCGACCGGACCGTCGTCGTCACCGCCATCGGCGGTCCCGGCTTCACCATCTCGACCGCTTTCGCCGAAGATGCCGGCAGCCGGCAGCGGGAGGCAGGCGACCTCGTGGCGCAGTGCGCCGCAGACGTGCCCGATCTCCGGTACAAGGTGCTGTTCCTCCTCAACGACGGTTTCATCCGCTTCCAGGAGAACATCCTGCGCGGCGCCTACGGCGTCGTCGGGGCCAGCGTGCCGTTGTTCGGTGGCAGCGCCGCCGCCAAGTCGCCCGCGGAGTGCTACCAGATCCACAATGACCGGGTCCTGCACAACAGTGTGGTCGCGATGACCATCGCCTCCGATGCCCCGATCGGTATCGGTGTCCGGCATGGTTGGCACGCCGTCGGCGACGCGATGGTGGTCACCCACAGCGACCAGGCCCGGGTGTTCACTCTCGACAACGAACCGGCGCTGGACGCATATCTTCACCGGCTGAACGCGCCGCCCGAGGCGTACCGGGATCCAGAGGCGTTCAGCCGCTGGACGCTCACCCGCCCGCTCGGCGTCCAACGCCGCAGTGGCCTCGCGGCCAAGAACATCAGTCATGAAGTGGACTTCGACGGCCGTTCCATCGGGGGCGGAGCCGAGATCCTGCAAGGCGCCCTGCTGTGGGCGACCGAAGGATGCGCGGACTCGATCCTCGACGCGGTGGAGGAGGCCTGCCAGGAGGCGATCGACGCGCTGCAGGACAACCCACCGATCGGGCTGTTCACCTTGAGCTGCCTGGGCTGCCGAGCGGTGCTCGGCGACGATGGGATCAAGCAGGAGGTGTCGCTGATCTCCGGACGTGCCAAGGGCACACCGTTCGCGGGTTTCTACACTCTCGGCGAGATCGCTCGAACCCGCGGCATCGAAGGTTTCCACAACCAGACCTTCGTCGTACTCGCCCTGAGCTGAGGTGATGGCCTGTCGGGCCGGATCACGTGCTCCGTTGACCGGCAGATCCCTCGTGACGAGGTGTGAGACCCCGTGCCCGGACGGGGTCACGGACTCGAGGAGCGCACCCCGCTGGCCAGGGCCTGAAGACGGGCCGGGTCGCCGGCCAGAGGGCGCCCCATGTCATTGGCCAACCGCCCGCGCAACTCGTCGTCGCCCAGAATGGCGAGGACCGTCGTCGCACAGTCTCGTCCTGCGAGCAGGCCGATGTGGCACCCGAGTCGGTGAGCTGCCGCCAGGGCGATGTCGAAGTCGTACCGGCCGAGGATGTCGACCTCCTCGTAGAGTTGATCGAGAAATGGACCCTCGGCGTACCAGTTGATGATCTCGCCGAGATCAGTCGCGTCCCGGCGGCTGAGCAGGCGCCGGTCGCGCCAGGCGAAGATCTTGAGCAGGGCGAGGCCCGGGACGGTCGGAACCCGAACTTCGACTCCGCCTGGCAACCGTGCCGTCACGGCGGCGGTGAACACCTCCTGGATGCCGAGCACGTTGAGGTTGTGGTCATCCGGCAGGTCAACGGTGCGATCAGGTTTCTCGACGCCGCCGTAGGGGACGATGTCGACCTCCACCGGCGCGCCGGCCGGCGACACCGTGAAGGCATGGACTCCGCCACGTGGAGTCAGGCCCGCGGTGAGCCGCCGGAAGGCCGACCAGTCAGGAACGGCGACGGCGATGTCCACATCCCTGGTGGCCCGAGGTGGCAGCCGGTCGAGCCAGCCCGCCGAGAGGATGTTGCGTGCGGTGGCGCCCACCACCAGGTAGTCGACCCCGACCGCCTTCGCCGCGAGGTCCAGGACCGCCAGTACCTGCCCTGCGACGGCGAGGTCAGGATCGGTCGAGGTACTCAAGTCGATCATTGAGCCCTCTCAGCCGCTCGGCATGTTCACGCTGACGGGACTCACCGGAGACCAGCAGATCGGCATAGACGAGCACGGCAGGCACCAGCTCCGCCCGGACCTCGGCGATCACGTCGTCCGGGGGAACCCAGAACCTGCGGCGGACGATCACGTTGGCGTCCTCGGCGTCGTCCGCCTTCTGACACCGGTACTTCGCCAAGAGCCGCACCGGGATCTGCTCCCCGTACAGGGTGGCCCCGGCCGGTCGCAGCCGGTCGTCCAACCGGCTTGCCGCCGCTTCCCCACCGAGGGCGACGCCGGCGTCCTGAAGGTCCGCGCGAGCCTGATGCCACCAACCCGGGTCCGGTGAACGGTAGTAGCCGAGATGGAGCGAGGCGGACAAGGACAGGGCGTACGCCTCGGTCCACCGGGTGAGGAGCTCACCCGTGCGGGTGAGGGCACGCCCGGACGATCCCGTCATCAGGTATCCCCCGGACTCCAGATCCCTCAGGACGGCGTGGGTGCCTCCGACGGCCGTTCCGCTCGCCCTGGCGAGTTCGCGGACCGGACGATCCGCCAGTTCGGGCCAGGCCAGCAGGCAGAAAGTCACCTGGGCTCCGGACCGGGTGAACGGACGGCGAAGACCGGTCGGCGCCGTCGCGGCCGGCACCTTCGAGGGCTTGCGCCCGCGAACGTCGATGAGCAGACCGTCCCACCGCAGGAGCACATTGCCCGCCAGATCCACGTAGTCGATCCCGCGCGCGCGAAGGATCTCGGCCGCAGGCTCCGGGACGTACGCGGCGACGAGGACCGTGGGTCGATCCGGTCGTGCCCCGATCGCCGCGGCCGACCCCGCGGTCACCCGGGTTCGAACTTCCAGGTGGTAACCCCGCCGCGCCCCGGGAAGTCGCTCGGACCACAGTTCAAGGCGGTCCTCGCCGAGCTGAGCGGCCTGGACGCCGAGTGGCCTCAACCCCGCGAACGCCTGCTCGACAACCTCCGCTGCGTTCACTATCGACACGCGTTCACACTACATGAACACTCGCCGAAGTTGAACATCCAGGTCGGTGGGCCGGTGGGCGAGGTGCCTCCGCGAGGGTAGCGGCTGTCCGGTAGGCCTCGTGGATCACCTGGGCGAGTTGTTCACCTGAGGTGTCGGGGTCCCAGCGTTCCACGGCGAGTTGGGCGACCAGAAGGGCCAGGCCGGCGATCATGCGCGGGTACAGAAGGTCGGGGGCACAGGAGGTGCGCTCGCAGACCCAGCCGATGACCTCGGGTTCGAAGACCTCCAGCGAGGTCAGCCACCGTCGGCGCAGGGCCGGGCTGGAACGCCCGAGCCGCACGAGGGAGGCGACCTCGGGCAGGTTGGTGAGCAGGAACTGGGTGTGGGCGGCAGCCAGGGCCTGCAGAAGTGGCAGTTCGGCGGGTTGCGCGGCCAGCGCCGTGGTCAGCCGAGCGACCCGGGCCCCGGATGGGTCGACCATGGGCGCCTCCGTCGACTCGTGCCGGTTGAGGACGGGGCGATGCGACGCTCCGCCCCGGCACCCATGCTTTCACCGTGACAACCACAAAACCTCGGACATCGGGCGGTGTCCGCGTGGCGGCCTGAACGGCCCGCGGTTCCGGACAGGCTCGGCGAGGCCGGCTGTCCGGTCCGAGTGACGGGCCGGACGTCACAGACGCCCGGCCCGTCGTCCTCGGTGTGGTTCAGCTTGCGGTGCAGGTGAGGGCCGGGACGGTGTTGGTGCCAGTCCAGCTGCCCAGGAACCCGAAGCTGGTGTTCGCCCCGGCGCCCAGGGCACCGTTCCAGGACAGGTTGGTCGCCGTGACCGCCGAGCCACTGCTGGTCAGGTTCGCACTCCAGGACTGGCTGATCGTCTGACCGTTGGCGAAGGTCCAGGTCACCTTCCAGCCACTGATCGCACTGGTCCCCGCGGTCACCGTGACATTGCCCTGGAACCCACCGGTCCACTGACCCGTCACCGCATACGCCGCCGTACAGGTCTTGCCCGCGCCGCCACTGGTCGTGGTCGTCGTGGTGACCGGGCGGGTCATCGTGGTCGTCGTGGTGACCGGGCGGGTCGTCGTGGTCGTCGTGGTCGTGGTGACCGGCTTCGTCGTCGTGGTCGTCGTGGTCGTGGTGACCGGCTTCGTCGTCGTGGTCGTCGTGGTCGTCGTGCTACCGATGGCGCTCATGATGGCGTCGAGAATGCCCTGCTGGCTGACCGTGACAGAGCTCCGGTTGAATATCGCCATCCCGTACTGCCCGTTCGCACCGTTGTCCCAGTACGCGGTGGCTTCCCCGTACTTCTTGGCCGTGGCCACCACGGTGCGGGCGAAGTCCGCCCGATAGATGTTGTTCGACGAGTCGGCCGACGTCTTGTCGACCGCGCCGTACTCACCGATGAAGACCGGATATCCCTTCGCGACGAAGGTGTCGTGCATCTTCTTCAACTGGGTGTCCAGGTAGTCCTGCTGTCCCCAGGTCGACTTCTTCGCCGTGTTGGTCGCGTTCGGCCCCCATTGCGTGATGACGCCGTCCTCCTGCCCCGTGAAGTCCCACGGGTCGTAGTAGTGAACGGAGATCATGATCCGCTGCTCGGTGCTGGGGACGGCGGAGGACCGGTACTGGTCCGTGGGGAGCGCGAAGCCGTAGCTACCCACGGTGTAGTCGATGTTCGTGTTCCAGCCGGCGATGAGCAGCCAGCGCGAGCTGTTGTTCCCGCCGGTCTTCCGCACGGTGTCGACAAAGATCTGGTCGTAGGCGTTGATGTTCGAGTAGCACGGCTGGGTCGGAGTGCCGTACTGCCCGTCGAATTCCTCGTTCATGGACTCGAAGATCAGGTGCTCGCTGTAGCTCTGGAACTTGGTCGCGATCTGCTGCCAGACCTTCTGGTACTTGTCCTTGATGGTTGTCTGGTCGGACGAATCACAGATCAACCAGGAGCCGGTGACGGTCTTGTAACCGTCCCCGTGCATGTTGATCAACACGTACAGGCCTCGGCTGTACGCGTAGTCGACGACCGCCTGGATCCTGCTGAGCCAGGCGGCACTGACCGTGTAGTTCGGGGCGGACCCTATGTTTCCCAGATAGGAGACCGGGATGCGGATGGTCTTGAACCCGGCCGCCTTCACCTTGTCAATGAGAGCCTGCGTCACGGTCGGGTTGCCCCATGCCGTTTCGCTGGGGACTCCGTTGGCGTTGGCCTCCAACTGGTTTCCCAGGTTCCAACCCGCACCCATGTCGGTCACGATTTGCGAAGCGTTCAGCTGGACCAGGGTGTCGGCCGATGCCGGAGTCGTCGCTCCGAACGCCGATCCGACGGACGCCGATACGACGGCCAGGACAGTGAGCCCGGCCTTCCATGCTCTGGAACTCATGGATACCTATCCTCTTTCCCAGTTGTACTGCGTTGAGCCGATGAGATGCACCTGGCCGGCTGCCGCGACCGACAACGCGTCGCCCGAGGTGCGCGACCGGACGCCGCGATGTCGGCACCGTCGGATCCCGTACTGCCGTTCCGGACGAACGAGAGCACCTCCGACGTGGTGCCGCGAGGTCAGCGGTGTCGGTGCAGGAGCGGATTTCCCGCCGGGTTCGCGCGGTCGACCGACATCTCGGTCACCGTGGGAGTTGACCGAGATGATCAGATACGGACCGCTCCACTGCAGGTCCTCGTGGACGGTGCAGCCGATGAACGAGCCTCCGGGCTACCGCACGACGCCAGCCGGCGGCGTGCACGGCGCCGACGCCCGGAGTAGCCACGGGACAGCGGCGACAAGCGGTAGCAGCAGCTGACGGAAGCTCGGAATCAGTGCATTGCAGCACCTTTCTGCCCGAGGCGGATGCCTGCTCACGACGTGCGGGGATACCAAGGAAACGGTGGGCTGGTCAGCCGTCACAGTGAGTAGATGAAGCGCTTCGACGTGGGCTCGAATGCTTCTTCGAGGTGGGTTTTGGGTGGCTGCAGCATAGACATCGAGGCGCGGAGGAACAAGAGCTGGGCGACCGGTTGTGCCAGGGCCATCGGGCGGTCCGTGGACGGGGGCGCACCGGCGAAGACCGTCACCCGCTCCGGGCCCACCTGCCGCAAGGGGCTCGCGGAGCTGTTCCCTGCCGGTGACGACGAGACCGACGGGACGACCCGGACCAGTAGGGCACGGGAAAGGAGCTCGCACGGTACGGGCGGGCGGCCGAGGCCATCCGGGAACGCCATCACCCGGGCGCACCCGCCTATCGGTGCATGAACCGGAATGGGCAGCCGTCATGGCCGGACTTTCCGGACGGACGGGCGTGCGCGAGTTCGAAGTCACGGGAGAACTTCCCGGACCTGCACCTTGGTGGTCCCATCGGGACGCCTCGCGACGGGGTGTGCGAGGCGTCCCGCGGACCACTGAACGTCGGGCCGGAATCCTGTCCGGCGAGGTGTCGCAAACTCACCTCAACCTCGGTGAGGGACCGTACTGCCGGCGGCGGTGTCGGGATCTACGGATGGACCGAGTCCAGGGTGAACGAGCCCGATCCCGTGTAGGAGTACACCAGCCACAGGTACGATCCCGGCGATCCCGTGAAGGCGATGCTTTCGGTCGAGGTCAGGCCCCGACTCTTGGCCATGAGGGTCCAGGCCGTCCCCGACCATTTGTACAGGTACAGATCGAAGTCGGTGTTGCTGGGGCCGCTGAGGTGGCCGAGGAAGGTACCGGAGACCGTGGTGGTGATCACCCCGGTGCTCGGCCGGGTGGACTGGGCTCCCGCCTTGGACAGCGTTCCGGTGAAGACCTGGCCCCCACGGGTCGGGCTGGCATAACCCCCTGCCCCCCGCCAGGGCGACCAGTGCCCGGCGGCGTCCCGGGCACGGACGTGGACGTACCAGGTGCCCTTTGCCAGGAGCGGCGAGGCGAAGGTGCGCGCGCTGGTGGTGTGCCCGGTTCCCGATGCCGAGGTACCCGAGGTGTTCCATACCCATTGGTAACCGGTGACTCCGACGTCATCCGTCGCGGAGGCGGCGACCGCATAGGAACGTGAACTGGCGATCCTCACCGTGAGACCCGTCATCCGAGGGCTTGTCGTGTCCGGCTGGAGAGCTGCCGTGACGATCGCCGAGGGGTTCCCGGCGGCATCGATGGCTCGCACATGGACGTACCAGGTGCCTGCCGCCAAGGTGGCCGTGATCGTGGGACTGGTCGTGTTCGCCGTGGCGGGGAGCGAGGCCGAGGTGGGGAGGTGGTCCCAGACATAGGAGTAGCCGGCGATGGTGGACTGGTGGTCCGACGCCGTGACGACGGCGCTGGCGGCGCCGCTGTGGATGCTGGCGATCACGCTGGTGATGGTGGGCGCCTGGGTGTCCGCGGCGAAACCGGCGCTCAGGTAGGAAGCGTCCATCACATAGGTGTCCACGAAGTCCCAGCTCAACTTCGCCCACCCCGCAAGACCCCACTGGGTTCCCCAGGAGTTCTCGATCATGAGCCCGTCGGCGTCGTACCCGTAGGCCGTGATCTCGTGGCCTCCGGCCGAGGTTCCGCTGACCTTGGCCGCGGACATCAGGTAGTCATTGCTGTCGAGCTGGAAGAACGCGTCGTAGACCGGGATCGACAGGGACACCGGATGGTTGGCGGCCAGGGCCGTCTCGATCGCGGTCCGGGCCGCGTCCCCCTGGTTGTCCCCGTAGAACAAGAACTGCCCGGCGGTCGTGGTGTGCAGGGCCGCATTCGTTCGTTCCGCCGTCGTGGGCTGGGTCTGCCAGTCGTAGTTGCCCTGGGAATAGACCGACTGGCTGGGCACGCCCTGGCTCTGCATCAACGAGTAGGCGTCACTCGGGGACGAGCCCTCGTCGACCCCGCCGTTGATCTGGGAGTAGACGTACATCGGCGCGAACGGCGCTCCCAGCCGGTGCTGGACGTTGGCATACCAACCAGCGGCCCCGTAGGCGATCGCCCAGGTCACGCACGACCCCACCTGACCTTGGTCGCCGACCGGTGGGGCCCACGAGGACAGGTCCACCGCCGCCGGAGGGGCCGAGGCCACTCTCAGCCGACTCGGGCTGGTCCGCGCATGAGGTCGGACGATCAACCCCAATCCGTGCCTGGGTACGCCGTGGGCGACCCTGATTCCGCCGAAGGTGGTCGACGCCGCAGGCGCCGCTACGGCTGCCCCGGAGGAAACCGATCCGAGCAGTCCGGTGACGACAATGGCAATGAATCTGCGCCGCATTGCATCTCCCTGACGGCTCGGGTTCGATGGGGCCTTCTTCGATCCTGGTACCAGGGGCTGCCCACCCGGAGGCGAACCTCCATCATGATCGCGATCAGCCCTCACGGGACAGCCGTAGGCGTCCGCAGCACTCTCGGCGGTGGGGGTTCACGCTTCTGGACCACTCCGCGCCGGATGCCGAACACCGACGGCCGCCGGGCGGCAAAGGCGCGAAAACCACGGCTACCACCCCTCCAATTCCACAGGTGCCACCCAGGGTGACGAGTTCGCCGGGACATGGCGCGCAATGCGACCGCGGTCCGGCACGGTCCGTGATCCGGTCGTCGAACCAGCGTGGTGAGGCGACATCCCGACCCTCCGGCAATGCGCGATCAGCCGACGGCCGGAAGAGCCGTGCCGCCACCCGGGGTGACCAACGACCTGCCCACCCGCACCGGTCCCCGCGCCGGTGGGCGAGCAGCCCCGCGGTCACCCGCCTTGCGACGGAACCGAGCCGGATCGAAGGCGCCCGGCAACGCCGAGTGGTCTCCTGCCTCCCGCGTCCGGAGGGGGGAAGCGAGCACCGGGCCTCAAGCGGCCGGCTGAGTCCTCCGAGGACAACAGGAACTCTGGAACCAGCTGAGATCGAGAGGCGGGACGCATGGCTGAGCGTCCTGAGCGCCTCGTGGTCCTGGCCACGACAGGCATCGAGGAGTACCAGGCCTGCCTGCTGCGAGGGATATCTCCGGTCCTGTCGAGCCAGGACCTGGCGCGGGTCGTCTACGTCGACAGAGGGGAGACCGCAGGCCTGCCCGAGGACTTCGTGCGGTTTCTCCGCCTGGGCGAACCGGTCGGCCTGCTGTGCACACATCTGTGGAGCGAGACGCACCTCCACGAGCTGGGCGTGCTGGTTCGCGAGCTCGGGCTTCCGACCGTGACCATTGATTCACAGCTGCCCGGCACGACCTGCGTCCGGGGGAGCAACCTCACCGGAATGCGTGCTCTGATGAGTCACCTTCTGGATGAGTGCGGGATCCGCCGCCCGGTGCTCGCGCGTGGGATCGCCCATCAGCAGGACGCGGTGGAGCGGGAGTCCGTGTTCCGGGAGGAGCTCGCGCGGCGGGACATCCCGGTCGACGAGGATCTCGTCATCGAGGGAGGATTCTGGTCCGACGTCGCCCATCAGGAGCTCCGTGCCCTGCTCGGCCGACGCCGCGACTTCGATGCGGTGGTGGCCTGCAACGATCTTTCCGCCCGCGGCTGCATCGGTGCGCTCACCGACGCCGGGCTACGGGTGCCCGACGACATCCTGGTGACGGGTTTCGACAACAACCAGGACACCCTCCAGTGGCCGGGACTGACCACGGTCGACCCGAATCTGGCCGAGCAGGGCAGGACCGCGGCGCAGTTGCTTCTCGCCGAGATCGCCGGGGACGCCCCGCCCGCCTCCACGGCGATCGTTCCTTCCACGCTCGTGATCCGGGACTCGACGTCCGTGGCGCCGCGCTCGGAGCGGGACCAGCTGGCGGCAGCGCTCCGCATGGTGGAGACGGCGCGGGCGCACATGGCGCAGCAGGACGCCGCAGCCGGCATGGTCAGGAGCACCCAGAGCAGCCAGACCCTGGACGACGTGATCGAGGCTATGGGCTCCTGTGTGAGCTGGCTGAAGCTGCGCCGGTGCTTCGTCGCCGTCAGAGCCGATCTCTGCGGGGATGTCCGCTGTCTGCCGGCCGATCTCCTCACCGGATCCGATGACGAGAAGCCGAGCGCCCAGACGGACCAGATGCCCGTGCTGCGCCTGCTCCTGGACTTCCACGACGGCTCCGTGCACCCCCCTCCCCCGGACCCGTACCCGGCGCACCGCCTCCTCCCCGAGCAACTGCGGGATCAGCTGGCCGACGGGGTGCTGATCGCCCTTCCCCTGGTCGTGGGCGAGCGCGAATACGGCTACCTGCTGCTCGAACGGCACCATTCCCGGCTGGCGTTCCACGAGACCCTGCACGTGGACCTGGCGCGCGCGTTGGACACGGTCTTCCACCGGCGAGCCCTGGAGGAGACCGTGGCACGCCGGACCACGCAACTGCGGGCCGAGATCACGATCCGTCGGCAGGCCGAACGACGGTTGCAGTCCGCGAATACCGAGCTGCAGCTGATGGCCTTCCAGGACGGTCTGACCGGCATCGCGAACCGTGCGGCGTTCGAGCAGCACCTGTCACGCCACTGGGAGCAACTCGTCCCGGCCCACAGCCCCCTGACGATGCTGCTGGTCGACGTGGACCTGTTCAAGAACTACAACGACCATTACGGTCACATCGCCGGTGACAAGGCTCTGCGGATCATCGCCGAGTGCCTGCAGAGATCCACGCGTCGCGGCAATGACCTGGTGGCACGCTACGGGGGCGAGGAGTTCGCCGCCGTACTCCCCCGGAGCGAGTCGACTGCAGGGCTCACGGTCGCGTCGAGATTCCAGGCGGCGCTGGCACGTAAGGACATCGTGCACGCGGCGTCCACCATCGCTGACGTCGTCACCGCCAGCATCGGGGTCGCCGTCATCCATCCGCACGCGAACGTCGAACCGACCGATCTCATCGAGACCGCGGACCGAGCCCTCTACAGGGCGAAGCAGCTGGGTCGCAACCGCACCGTTCTCATCGAGGACGGCGAACCCGAACTGCCTACCGCTGATCATCCGGTCCGCCGCAGACCTTGAGAGCCGAAGGTCGGCACCTCCACCTCACGGACCGACCGGGGTCCCGACGTTGTTCCGGTCCGAGGCGAAGTGCCCGGGTACCTGTTCGAGCTGACCTTGGGCGGGTCCGGGTCCGGGTGCGGGTTCGCGGGCAGAGCTGCTCACGGAGCGATGGTGAGCGGGCCGGTCACTGGCGTTGCATCAACCGGCAGGCGGCGGCCAGGGGCGAGTCGTGAGCGAAGGCGGGATCGGAGGCTGCCGATGTGCCGTCGGCCTCCTGGATGTCCTGCAGGCCGCCGGTGTCCAGGAGCGGACTGTGGATGCGCTCGGTGTGTGACCAGAAGGGAAACGCACCGGCTCCGAAGTCGAACCGGGCGAAGATCCGGCCCCACGGCAGTGCGGTCGGCCCGGTGCAGGTCGAAGGGCTGATCAGGATCTCGAGGTCCAGGTCGGCCCCGGCAGGAATGGTCGCGGGCAGGTGCAGGAGGCCGGTGTCGCCCGAGACCCAGAGCCGCCGGCTGTCCTCGGGACAGTTGGGGTCGGCACCGGCGAGGTCGCAGGTGGTCGCCGTCGACCCGGGATGACCGGCTTGCCGGTCCGGGCGCAGGCGGATCCCGGCGTCGAGCAGTCGCACCCCCGAGGCGTCCAGGGTCACCGCGGCCAACCGCAGGTCGCGCCAGGAGAAGTTGTGCACGTAGATGCTGGCGGCGAAGGCGTGGCGCTGCGGCACGTAGCGCAGGGTCGAGGTCCCGGCATAGTCGCCCCACGCGGCGTGTCGGGGGAACACGTACCCCAAGGCCCAGGCCAGCCCGGACGCGAGCACCAGTGCGGTCAGGCTCACCCCGACGACGAACCGCCGCCAGGGCGGCCCCTGCGGGGGCACCAACTGGTCGACCAGGCGCTCCATGCGCTCGTGCTCAAGCGTTCCCTCGCTCGTTCGCGTGCCCATCGCGGGACCTCTCAGCGTCGTGGCGCCCTACCGCGGGCCCTTGGCAACCCGATTGTCTCATTGTACTGTGACAAGGAGTCAAGCCCCTGGATCGGTGGGCTGGTCGAGGACCGGGAGGTCAGGACAGGACATGGGCGCAGCGATCGGCAGTGTCGTCGCCATGGTCTGGCTCGGGTGCGTCCTGGCCGGGCTCTACGTCACGACCCGGCGAGGGGATCGGAGGGCGAGCCGGTCCCCGGCTTCCGTCCGCGGCTACCTCCTGGTTCTCCCGTTGATCGTCGTGGCCGGCGTGGGTCTGTTCGCCGTCGGTCCGCTGAGCCGGCCGGTGCAGGTGGGCGCGATCACCTTCGCCGTGGCGGCGGTGGGCTCGGCACTGTTCGCCCTGACCACGTACCTGGTCGGCTACGACCCCGAAGCCGACCAGATCGCCGGCCGGCTCAGCAGCGACCCCGCCGCCCGACTCCTGCTCTCCCGATGGTTGTTGCGCTGCCGCTGGCGCAGGTGGCTGGGCGGCATGCTCGGCTTCGTGTTCGGCGTGTGCCTGCTGGACAACGCACTCCACCTGAGCCGGCCGGTGATCTGTGGCCTGGCCGGGCTCGCCGCCGGTTCCTGGTCCGCCGAGCTGCACCACCTCGCGCGGGTCCGGGACCGCCTGCCGCGGACCGCCGAGCTGGTCCCCCGCCGGATGGCGGCGTACACCGTCCGATCCGAGCAGACGGCGGTGATGCTCCTGGGTGCCGCCGCGGCGGCTCTCACCGCCACCAGCGCGTTCCTGCACCGGCCGGCGGGGACCTGGTGGGCAGGCGGCGCCCTGGCCTCCACGGTACTGATCATCGCCTTCCAGTACCGGATCGTGAGCCGGCGCCGTCCGGGACTACCGCCCGAATTGCACCAGGCCGATGACCTGCTGCGCCGGCTCGCCACCTCGCGCGCAGTGGCCCGCCCGGGCCTGGCGCTCGGCCTGGCCCTGCTGGCCCAAGCGGCCGGAGCGCTGCACGCCCATCCGGTCAGCCTCGCGTGCTGGCTGGCCGCGGTGGCGGTGTTCTGGCACAACCGCCGGCTCGGCCTCGGCCTCGGCCTCGGCCAGGCAGACAACCCTGCTCGCGCGGCTGTGGCGTCCTGATGATGCTGCGGATCGACTCCACGCAGCCGCTGCCCGTGTATGAACAGATCCGCCAACAGGTGACCAGGATGGTGGTGACCGGCACACTCCCCCCGGGCACCCGGTTGCCCACCATCCGGCAACTGGCTGCCGACCTCTGTCTCGCAAAAGGAACGGTGGCCCAGGCCTACGAACTCCTGGAGGCTGCCCGGGTGGTCGAATCACGAGGTCACAAGGGAACCTTCGTCCTGCCACGCGACGACGTGGGCGACCCGGCACAAGCCCTGGAGGGCCTCCGCCGCGCCGCTGAGGCCTACGCCGTCGCAGCCCGCCAGTACGGAGCGGACCTCGACGCCACCCATTCCGCCCTCGACTGGGCCTGGCAGCAACTGTGAGTTGAGGAGACGGGGGGAATCGCCGTCGGGAAGGGCATCAAGAGCCGCGCCTTCCGCGAGCTCGCCCAGGCGCACCACCCGGTACTGAAAGCGCCCCTGCCGACAGGCCCTCGGGAGATCCCCGACGGGAAGGCCCCCGACCGCTTGACGCAACCATTCAGTTGCCTTACGGTCTATCGCAACCGGAGAGTTGCGATAGGAGCAGACGATGCCCATCCCCAACAAGATCACCAGGACTCTCGACCTCGCCCAGCCCCAGGACAAGGTCTGGGCCGCCCTGACCACACTCGAGGGCCTGACCAGCTGGTTCGGCAGCCACGCCGAGGGAGAGGTCGCTCCCGGCCACGACGTGCGCATGCGGTGGCAGGAGTACGGCAACGCCGAGCAGACACTCGCCATCCAGGTGGTCGACCCGATGTCGGTCTTCGCCTACTGCTGGTCCATCAACGGCGCGCCCGAGGGCGACCCCAGGCGGACCTACGTCGAGTTCGTGCTCGAACCGACCGCAGCGGGCACCCGGCTCACCGTCACCGAGAGCGGCTTCGCCCAACTGCCGCAGGAGTGGCTGGAGACCAGCTACCAGGGCAACGTCCAGGGCTGGGGCGCCGAACTCGCCGAACTGGTGAACTACCTCAATGCCGCCTGACCTCGAGGATGTGTCGGCCAGCGTCTTCACGGCGCTGGCCGACCCCAACCGGCGCGCGATCCTCGCCTCGCTCGCCGAGCACGGTCCCAGCACCTCCACCGATCTGGCAGGCCGCCTGGCCATCACCCGCCAGGGCATCGCCAAGCACCTCGCCCTGCTCACCGACGCCGGGCTGGTCACCAGCAGTTCCGGGACCGGCCGGCGAGTGCTGTACCGGCACCGATCGGAACCGATCAGGATTGCGCAGTCCTACCTGGCCGCCCTCGCCGCCGACTGGGACAACTCCCTCGACCGGCTCAGCAGATTCCTGGCCGCCCCCTGATGCCCAGCACCAGGACGGTCCTCCCCCGGGTCACGTGCCGCCCGGACCGGGATCTGGATCCGGCCTCAGCCCCGTGCGGCGACCCGGCGGCCGCGCGGCCGGGTTCCCGGCCGTACCGGGGCGCTGTCCGGTCGGACACCACCGGGTGCAGCGCTCCCCTTCTTCAGGCGGACGTTCGGGTTCTTCAGGCGGACGTCCGGGTTCTTCAGGCGGACGTTCGGGCCCTGACCCCTCCCTGAGGTCCGCGAGATGGCCGGTCCACAGATGAGGGCGGTGCCGGCGACGGATCTGGGAGCGATCCGTCGTCGGCACCCGGGTGCCGTCACACTGATGGCGAGCCTCCGCTCGAGGACGCCACGACAAGTGGCGACCGGGCGCATCCGGTATCGGCGGCTTGGGACGTCTCGGTGAGACCGATCCTGGCGTGCAGCCTCCTCATCGGCCCGGGGGCCCACCAGTTCCTCTGACCGAGCAGCGTCATGGTGGCGGGTACCAGCAGGCACCGAACGAGGGTCGCGTCGATCAGGATCGCGACCGCCAGCCCGATGCCGACCTGTTCGATGTACGCGGTCGTGGCCGAACCGAAGCAGCCGAACACGATCACCATGAGGACCGCCGCGGAAGTGATGATCCGCCCGGTACTCTGCAGGCCGCGGCGGACGGCTGTGTCGTTGTCCGCGCCCCCGTCGACGTATTCCTTGATCCGGCCCAGCAGGAAGACCTCATAGTCCATCGACAGCCCGAACGCGAACGCGAACACGATCACCAACGCCCCGAGATCGAGGCCGCCGCTCGGAATGGTGTCGAGCAGGCTACGGCCGTACCCCTTCTGGAAGATGAGGGTGAACACACCGAACGCGGCGCCGATCGAGATGACATTCGTGAGCATCGCCTTGATCGGGACGATCAGTGAGCCGGTCATCAGGAACAGCAACGACAGCATGCTGATGACCATGACGGCAATGGCGAGCGGCAGCCGGTCGGTGATCCTTCGCTGCTCATCGAGTGCGGAGGCCGCCCTCCCGGTCACCCAGGAGCTTCCCCCGGCAGGCCGGTTCGCCCTGATCCGATCGACCAGCGCGCGGGCCTGGGAGTCCTGCTCGCCACCACGGAGGTCGAGGGTCACAGCCGCTCTGGTGGCGCCGACCGGTTCGGCTGGCTGCACCAACGCCACCGCCCGATCCGTGCGCCACTGCGCGGCCCAGGCGTCCAGCGTCGCTGGCGTGGTGGACGCCAGCACGGTCACGGTGCCGGTGTCCTGCTTCGGGCCGAAGCTCGCTGCGTAGTCGGCGGCCACCCGCATCGTCGGGTAGCGATCGGGCAGCGCTGACTCCGGCTGCCTGAGGACGGCCGACAGCAGCGGAGCCGCCATCGCCAGCAGGACCGCGGTGGTCCCGACGACCGTGGCGACCGGACGCCGCTGCACCATCCTGGCAGTCGCGGCGAAGAACCCGGACTCGCCGTTCACGCTCCCGGCCGACCGCGCCGCGACCTGCCGTCGAGACGGCCGGATCCAGCGCTTCAGCAGTCCGATCATCGCCGCCGTGAACGTCAGTGCGGTCACCATGGACACAACCGTGATCGAGATTCCGGCGGCCCCGAGCGCCCGCGTCGACGGGTGGTTGAACACAAGCATGGCGGAGAGCGACGCGGCGACGGTGAGCGCGCTGAACGCGATCGTCCGGCCCGCGGTCGCCCACGCACGGCCGATGGCGACGCCGGGAGGCAGGCCGCCGGACAACTCCTCCCGGTATCGCCCGACCAGGAGCAAGCCGTAGTCGATCGCGAGACCGAGCCCGAGCAGCGTGACGATGGTGATGGTGTTGTCGTCGAGCTGAGTGAAGGTCGCGAAACCGAGCAGCAGCGTCATCGACACGACGACGGAGACGATGGCCGCGAGTACCGGCAGCCCGGCAGCGGCCAGACTCCCGAAGATGACAATCAACGCGAGCAGGGTGAGGGGCAGCGTGAGCAACTCCGACCGGGTGAGGTCGTTCTCCTGGGCGCTCTGCTCCTCCACCGCCATGGCCAGGTCACCACCCACCCGCATCCGGGCACCCCCCACACCGGCTGCGGCGAGGTCTTTCGCGACCTGTTGGAGCCGGTCCTGGACAGGCGCGAGGGCCGCCTGCTGCTGCTTCTCGGCCATCGGCAGGAACTTCACGACGATCACCGCCGCCCGGCCGTCCCCCGCGATGAGTGACGCCCGTTGCTCGTCCCTGGTACCTGCCGGCTGCGGTGCACGGACCAACGCGACCTTGGGAAGTCTGGCGATCTCAGTCCCGGCCCGAGCGGCCACAGCGGCCACGGTGGGGCTGCGCCCGTCGACGTTGTCGAGATACCCGATCACGCTCTTCCCGCTGGTTTCGTTGAGGATCTTCTCCCCGGCCCTCGACTCCATGCCCGTACCGGCCGCATTGGCGGTGATCCCATCGAAGACCGGTCCGACCGCGAGTCCTCCGAGCACCATGAGCACGAACCAGGTCCCCATCACTGCCCAACTGTGCCTGAAACACCATGCGCCGAGCCGCGCCAGCACGCTTCGGTCCATTGCGTCCCGCCCACCTTCCAAATTCCGTCGCCGTGGTCGGCGGTAGCGTCCCGAATCGCGGCGGATCCCCGAAAGTGTCGGGAGTAACGAGCACCTGTGATGCGCGGCAGCAAGATTAATGACGGCAGTCACGCGCGGAGATGACCCGCGTCATCGGCAATCGTCGCCAAAGCAGTTGACGACGGGACTGTTTCAGTAACGGTGGGCGGGCACTTGGCCTGATACGCCGAGCGGGCGCTCGGCGAGAAGGCGGGCGAGATGTCCGAGACGATCCGGCCAGTGGCACTCGATGAAGCGGGCGGTCAGCGGCTGCGGCCTCCGCCCGGGCAGATCAGCATCGCGAACAGGATCCCGACCACGAGCAGAACAGCGGTTCCCGGCAGGAGCAGCCACCTCAGGGTGTGCGGCACGATGACCGCGCTCACTCCGGCGAGGAGGAGCAGGCGCAGCGTCCAGGATTGGCCCGCCGCGGGCCACGGGAGCTTCTGGGCGTTGGCCAGACCGGCGACGGCCTCGCGTCCTGCCCTGCGCCAGGTTCCGGCCCATCGGCGCAGGATCCCGGCGGGCTCCCCGCCAGGGCCGGCTGCCACCGGTTCGGCGTCGAGGACCTCCCGTGCCAGCAGAGCGAGGGTCGCCGCGACGGCATCGAAGCCGTTCGCCAGGGCTCCGGGCAGCAATGGTGTGACGAATGCGAGCAGTTGAGCGGTGGCCAGGAACACCAGGGTAAGGCCCTGCGTACCCAGGCTGAGCTCCCGGAACACCACGCGACGAGTACTCGTGGACCAGACGGGCAGGAGATCGTAGATATGTCCCAAGGGGACGAGGAGGACGACCAGGGACAGCCACTGGAGCGCTGACACTGGCGTGTTCACGGTGATCGCACGCATCAGCCAATGGGTGAGCACGGCCAGCAGGACGCTGGTCGCAAAAGAACGTTCGAGAACACGAAGGATGTTGAAGAAGTTGCTCCGGGCGAGTTCGTACCGGGGATCGGCGCGCGCAGCCGAGGCGAAGCCCTCCACCGAACGGGCCAGCGACTCCTTGAGGCCGCCATCCGGCCCGAGCAGGGGGAGCCGGGCCAGTTCGTTCCGGGCGCCATTGTGCTCCGGATCGATCGCCAGGGTCCGCCGGAAGAAGTCCCCGCAATCCAGAGACGTCCCTGCGCCTGGGCCAACCTGCCGGCCACGAAGTGGGGCTCGGCCTGGTCCGGACCAAGAGCGAGAGCTCGCGTCGCCGCGGCCTCGGCCTCCGTCCAGCCGTCCTGATCCATCTTCCGGGCGCCCCGGCCCCGGGGCTTGCCCCGGTTGGCCAGCGCGTTCACGAGTTGGACGTGCCCGTGCCAGACGTAAGGGCAGACAACGATCGCCTGCCGGGCGGCCCGGACGGCCTCCTCGTGCTTCCCGAGCCTCGATGCGGCCACGCTGCGAATGCGCTGGGCCCAGTCGTCGTCGGGGGCGAGGGCGCAGGCCCGACGGGCGGACAGCAAGGCCTCGGCCCCGTCTCCGGCGTCGACCTGAGCAAGGGCGAGCACGCACCAGGCATGGACTTGATCGGGGTCGCCAGCGAGCACACCCTGCAGCAGCGTGATCGCCTCGCCGTGTCGATGGAGATCCCGCAGGGCCTCAGCGCGGGCGATCTGCTGGGCGGCGTCGTCCACCGGGCCGCTCACCGGCCTGGTCCGGAGCGCGACTGCGACCGGGAGGCACGATTCGCCTGCTCTCCGCTGCTCGGGCCCATTCAGGCAGTATTCCGTCCGCGGGAAGCTCCTCACCGCAGGGCGCGGTGACCACCGGCACCGGTTCAGCCGAATGGCGGAGCGAGGCGGACCGTCACTCCCCCACGAGCTGCCGCCTGACCGGGGTTGACCGGCTGCGGCCGGCACAGTCGGCGACCAGAAGCGTGGCGGCCGCGCAGGCGCCCGACGACGTCCCTTGGCCGGTGGTCCTGGGCAGGGTTTGTCTTATCTTGCGGCATGACATCTCCCGGTCCATGGTGGTGTCACGTGTCGTCCCCTGGCCGGGGTCGCGTGCAGGGGGGAGGTGTCGTGGCAGCCGAGGTATCTGCGACTGATGGTGCGCTCAAGGCCAGGCACGGACCAGGACGTGAAGGCCGACCAGACGCACCAGGGCTGGTCGAGTGCGGCCGCCACCTTCGCGGCCGCCTACCTCTCTGAGTGCCCCTGACCCGAGCCAACCAGGGGCGATCTTCTTGTGTCAATGGCCTCCAGAGTCGATGAATTGGACCATCTCACTATCGGAGCGGGTCATCCCTTACTATCCGAGGAGAACGGGTGTCGCAAACCTCTCTGAGTGTTCCTGGCCCGAGCCGACCAGGGGGCGATTATCCTGAACCAATGGCCTCCAAAGTCGACGAGCTGGACCACGGTATTATTCATGCCCTGCGTATGGACGGTCGGGCGCCGTTCAGCCGGATCGCCGAAGTTCTGGACGTCTCCACGCAAACCGTCGCCCGTCGCTACCGCCGGATGAGCAGCGAGTTGTCGCTTCGGGTCGTCGGGGTTGTGAACCCGTGGCGACCGTCAGGTGAGAAATGGATTCTGAGACTCACGGCCAGCCCGAACACCGCTGAGCGCGTGGCGCAGAGCCTGGCCCGGCGCAACGACACCACCTGGGTACGGCGCATGTCCGGGGGAAGCGAGATCTGCTTGGTCACGGCCACGAACACCGCGGCGCACCATTCGCTGCTGCTCCACGAGATCCCTCGCGCGCCCAGCATCACCGAGGTGTCGGCGCACCGCCTGTTACATACCTATCTCGGCGGTCCCACCGCCTGGCCGGGGCACACGAGGGCTCTCACCGATGACCAGCAGGAGCAACTCCGCCAAGCATTCGACTCGTCAGATGGCGCTGACGAACACGAGCCCCTCACGTCCCTGAGCCAAGCGGACTGGCAACTGCTGGCCGCGTTGCAGCGTAACGGCCGCACCAGCTACACAGATCTGGCCGCCGAGACCGGCCTGTCATCCTCAACCGTGACGCGCCGACTCGCCGCACTGCAGGCGGGCGGCATGCTCACCTTCGATATCGAGATCGGTGCGGAGGTGTACGGCATCACGACGCAAGCCCTGCTCTGGATGTCGGTCGCCCCCGCGCACCTGAACCAGACAGCGAGAGCCCTGATCCAACACAGGGAACTGGCCTTCCTGGCCTCCATCACCGGCTCGACCAACCTGGTGGCCCTCGTCCTGTGCAGGACTCCCACAGAACTTCATGATTACCTGGCTCATGGTCTCGGCGCGCTGGACTCCATTCGCACGCTCGAGACAAGTCCTGTCCAGAGGACCCTGAAAATGTGCAGTCCGTTCCTGCGCAGCAGCCCCAGGGCGGAGTAGGCCTCACCGTCCGGTCCACGGTCGAGTACGGCCACCACCAAGTCAAGAAATCGGGCAGAGTAGACGACGTCCGGGATGAGGCGCCTTCGACCCACCACGGTTCCGTGCAGGTGATCCACCCCGATCCGGGCAATGTCAGCCGACCGGCGTCCCACCGGTCGCGAGAAACCTGGAGAACTCCTTGGCGTCCAGGACGAGGTCCTCGTCCGCGGGGTCGAACATCATGCTGTAGACAGCGTGAACACCACGGTAGTCGAATTGGCAGAACAGCAGTGTCTGACTGACCGGGGCGAGGTACTCGTCGAGAGTCCGTCGGGCGACGCCTTCTGCGGTGTAACTTTCCAGGGTGCTGCCGGCCGAGACGGCCAGCCAGGCCTTCTTGCCGCGCAGCTCGGAGGCGGAACCGTCGAAGGTGAAGGCGAAACCATACACCAGCACCGCGTCGATCCATGCCTTGAGCAAGGGGGTCACGCTGTACCATTGCACCGGGAACTGCAGAACTACGGTGTCGTGCTCGCGCAGCAACTGCTGCTCGCGCGCCACATCGATGCGGAAATCAGGGTAGGCCTCATAGAGGTCGTGGACGGTGACGTTGCCCAAGCCCTCGATCTCGGCGAGCCGGGCGGCGTTGGCGCGGGAGCTCCCGAGGTCCGGGTGGGCGACAATGAGGAGGGTGCGGCTGGTGGTCACAGACGGTTCCATTTCTCGTGTAGGACACAAACTCGTGTTGCGTCCTTGCTGTCGATGCTGGCTAGCAGGTCTGCCGTGGCCGTATCACACCTGCTTCTCGAGCGCTTCGAATCGGTGGCCGATTTCGGAACGAGCACCTGCGTCTTCAAGTAAAGTCGGTCAGTGATCCGAACGGCGTCCAGGACGCAAAATTGACAGACTCATTCCACTGGTGACCGCCAGGGTGGCGGATATTCACGCTCGCCTCGCACCCACCGCCCCTGCGCGGCGGCAACCCTGACTGCGACGTGGATGCGCGGCCTCATCCGACGCCGTGGCTGCTGGTAGGGCTACCGGTCGTCTGCGGCGGAGCCGGACTCGGGGGGCGGCCTCTGGCGATGCTGACCGCGCCGACGACGATGGCAATGAGCACAGGCACCCAGGACGGTCCCGCCCGGACGGGCAACTGCCCGCTCAACCGCGCCTGCACGTACTCCCGCGACCCCGGGTTGCCCGCCGGTTTGGCCGGCCTGGGACGCCGCGCCGCGACCGGTGCCTTCCACTGCGCGACGCCGGCCCGGGACTCGCGCTTGCCGGCGCGGCTCGCGGCGTTGCGCCGCAGCTCACGCGAGATCGTGCCCGGGTCCCGATCGAGCTCCCGGGCGATCGCCCGGAAACCATGGCCCTGCGCCCTGAGCAGCACGATTTCCTCACGCTCGACCACCTGGTCAAGCAGGTCGAACGCGTCACCTTCGGGTTCCGGAACACCGAGAACTCACGCCGCAGGACGCGATTCCACCGCACCGCGCACAGCGGGCCGGCATCCAGCGATTCCACCGCCCAGCGGATTGTCCGCTCAACTTCGAAGAGCCGTCAATCCCTATTGGGAACACCCGAGCCGCCCACCGGAGCTCTGGGAGGTCAGCAATCAGTCAGAATTGCCGGGCCTTCGTCGATGGCGAGTCGGGCGGCAGCAAAGGTGCCGGTTACCACGACATGACCGGGAAATTCGCGAGGCGACGTCCGCGGGCTCCCGGCAGCGCAGCGGATCGCACCACCGCGCTTCCAGAAGCCGCCTCATGGTTCGGCTCACGGGGATTACGTCGTCGACATGGCGATGCCCTTGCTCCACATGAGGAAGTCGCCGAGGAACCCGTCGTGGGGGACCCCGGAGGCCATCCAGTGAGTGTGCCGGTCGCCGAGGTAGACATTGCGGATCGTCGGCTCGTCCACCAGCCCGTGCACCAGCTCGTCGTCCTGAGTGAGCACGGTGAGCACCAGCGTGTCGCGTAACGGGGCGGTGCCGGCGGTGCGTGTCCAGGGAGCCACCCAGACGCAGGGGAACGGCAACTCGACGCGGAGCTGCGGGGCGGTGGGGCCGTCCACTTCGTACACGGCCGGACGGAGGGCCGCGCTGCCGTCGCCGAGTTCGTCGGCGACGCCGTCACCGCCGAGCCACGCCCGCGCGCCTGCCGCCGTCTTCAGGAGGTAGCTCTCGATCGCACGGGCTGCCTGCACCTGCTGAACCGGGAGGCTCGCCTCGGAGTGCTCCGGAGGCAGGCTGGGTTTCGAGGCCAGTCGCTCGGCGATCGCCTCGGCGAGCGGAGCGGGGTCGCCCTCGATGAGCACGGCACTGGTGTTCACGCAGCCCGTTCCTCCGTGGTCGGCCACCGACTCGACGATGACGTCCAGGTGCCGGCGCCAGTCGGTGTCGGCGGTGATGAGGATCTTCGACCGCCCCGGTCCCTGCGACAACACCTGGGTGCCTCGGTACTTCTCCACGACGTCGGCGCCGCCGTAGACCATCCCGAGATCCGCGCCGCGTAGCACCGCGTCGGCACCGCCATGGTCGGTGGGAAGCAGTACCACGTGGTCGGCCGGGAATCCGGCCGTGCGCAGCGCGGTGATCAGCCGATACGGGGTGAACGGATCACGGCTGGACGGGCGGACCGCGACCCGGTAGCCCAACGCGAGCGCCTCCGGCCAGATGGCGTGGGTGCCCGGATGGTTTCCGGCCGCATGGACCGCGAACACCGACCCGCGCCGGACCCAGACAGCTCGGCCGGCTCGCGGGGAAGGATCCTGCCAGTCCGTCGACGCTCCCCTGGGCCGGGCTTGGTGAGCGCTCTCGAAGGCGTTCGCCACCCGCTGCGCCACGGAGCCGTTCGCCTCCCGCACCGACGAGATCGGCACCCCGCCGGCCCGGCTGACTGCATGCTGGTAGTCCGCGGGAGACAGCCCGCCAATGGTGGCCTGCTCGAACAATTCCGCTGCCTTTGCCAGGAGAGCGGCCCGGTCTGCCGCCGGCAGCGTCTCGGCGCGGTGCAGCGCGGCCACGGCTCGATGGACGTACACCGGCGGGACCAGACTCACGTCGGCGAGGCCGGCACCGCTGACATCGGTGACCGACAGCCGGTTCGCCGCCCGGAACTCGCCGGACGGCCCCAGCGCCGGAATCTCGATCGGGGCGCAGCCGGTCATCAGTACACGCCTTCGATGACGGCCTCGTCCTCGAACGTGGCGACCGGCGCGATGTCAGCCACCGAGTCGCCGACGGAGCCCGCGACGGGCGGTATGCGGGTGGCCAGATCCCGTTCGAGGTTGTTGGGGAGAAGGAAGGACTTGCTCACATGGTTGACGACAACCTGACCGCGCTGCCCGTACGGCACGGGCTCGCCCGTCGTCGCGTCGACGACCGTGAAGGTGACGTACGGCGAGAAGGGGTCGAAGATGCACGGCGAGCCGCTGTCCAAGCCCGCGCGTTCGCCCGCGACACCGATCATCATCGTGCTGCCGTACTCGCCGCAGAGCGCCGTGTCCGGGAAGATCTCGTCCTTGAACAGGCTGCGGGAGTCCGGGTCCAGCTGTGTGCCGCCCCAGCGGATTGCTTTGACCTTGGAATTCACCAGGTCGACCAGCGCATCATCGCGGGCGATGCGCTCGAGCAGCGGAGGGGTGACCGTGAGGAGGCCGACCTCCTGCGTGCGCAGGACATCGACCGCCTGTTGGACGACATGCCCGGCGTAGGCCTCGGCGTCGCCGAACCGCTTGTCGGCGATGAGCTTCTTGACCCAGCGCGGATCCAGGTCGATCGTGAAACCGTGCGTGCCGTGCGTGCGGGCGTGCCGGTGGAACAACGCGGCGACGACATGGGGGCCGGTGGGAATAATTCCCAGCCAGTTCAGGCCGCGCGGGATTCCGTGCCGGTCCAGATGCGCGTTGCTCCAGGAGACCATGCGCTCCAGCCAGTCCCTCATCAGCACGACCCTTTTCGGGATGCCCGTGGTGCCGCCGCTCTCGAAGAACCCGATCACATCCGGAGCTTTCCCGTAGCCCCTCGGAATGAGGTCCTCGGCACGGGCTTCGCGAAGCTCGGGGGCGACGTTCGGAAACAGCTGCAGGTCCGCGTGGCTTCGTACGTCGGCTCGTGGGTCGAACCCGAGGGTCTTCGCCCGCTCCAGCCAGAACGCGCAGCCGGTCTCCGGGTTGAAGTGCCATTCCATGGCCGCCCGGATGAACTCGTCCGGGTCGGGCGCCACATCGAAGGGGAGATCCAAGATCTGCTCGGTCAGAGTGATCATCGACTGTACTGCCTTTCTTGGGTCTATCGGTTGAGCCGGTTCCCGGTCGTTCTCAGGGCTGAAGCCTGCTTGTCCGCCAGCCGTCCGGACCGAGGTCGTACCGCAGGCGACGGTGCAGGCGGTCGGACGCCGCGCACCAGAACTCGACGACAGCCGGTCGCAGGCAATAACCGACGTAGGAATGCGGCCGCGGAAGGGCCCGGTGCAAAATCTCGAGCTCGGCGGCCTCGGCCCGCAGCGCCGCGACATCTGTCAGGGGTGCGCTCTGATGACTGACGCTCGACATGGCATGGAGCGGGATCGGCCGGCTCGACCACAGCGCGTCGGACTCAGGTTCCGGCAACGGTGCCACCGGGCCGGACAGAATGATTTGCTGACCGGTCTCCCGCCAATAGAGCAGCCCGGACGCCCAGCCCGTCGCTGCCATCTCACGGCCCTTCTGGCTGTCGCTGTGGCTGGCGAAGACCAGCCCTCGATCGGTGATCGAGATGATCACCACGATGCGGTTGGAGGCGATGCCCCGGGCATCGGCGGTGGCCAGCGCCAACGCCCGGGGTTCGCGGACGCCACGATCGACGGCGTCGTCCAGCCAACTGCGTACCAGATCGATCGGCTGCGCCGGCGGCCGGTCGTACTCGGGGAAGTCGAGATCGACAATCCCCCCGAGTGACTCGAACCGGCTCGATGTCGACCTCGTGCCTTCCGTGATCAGATCGTTCTGACCCATGACCATGCGGGGCTCCTCGCTACGTTCGGGGTTCCACTAGACGCAGAGGGTTCCGCGGGCGACGACGACGCCGTGGCCGCTCACGTTCACGGCCTTGATCTGCTCGCCGTCGCCCCAGGCGACGGCCCGCATCAGCGAAGGGCGTCCCAGTTCGACCCCCTGTTCGATCTCGATGTCCTGTGCCCATCCCGCCAGACCGTGTCGGGCCAGGTGGATCGCGAGCGGTCCGGCGGCGGATCCGGTCGCCGCGTCCTCGACCACCCCGTAGGCAGGCGAGAACATCCGGATCCGCCATCGCGAACCGGCACCGGCGAAACAGTTGACTGCCATGTCCGGAAAGCGGGCCAACGCCCGGTGGTCCGGGTGCAGGGCCGAGAGCGCGGGAACGTCCGGCAGCCCGACGAACACGTGCCGCGGCCCGTTCCGATAGGCCTCCACCGGTGCGATCGAGGTCTTGACGCCGAGCGCCTCCAACAGCTCGGTGCCGTGCTCGTACCGCTCCCACCCGGGCAGCGGCTGCTCCATGCAGACCTCCGTGGCTCCGTCATCGGTGCCGACGCGGAACGGGATGACACCCATCGCGGTCTCCAGCTGCAAGGTGTCCTGGCCCAGCTTCTCCGCGAGCGCCACCGCGGTTCCGAGCATGGGGTGCCCGGCGAACGGCAGTTCGTTGACCGGGGTGAAGATGCGGACATGGGCGTCGCCGCCGCACTGCGGCGGCAAGACGAAAGTGGTTTCGGACAGGTGCATCTCGTTGGCGATGCGTTGCATGAGGTGGGTGGTGAGGTCTTCGCAGTCGAAGAACACTGCGACTGGATTTCCGTCGAGCGGCCGACGCGTAAACGAGTCGACGACCGCATAGTCGTGCATGCCTACTCCACTCAAGACAGTCGGTACCGATGATGGTCGGGGTTCACGAGTGATTCCCCTCGGCTGTGGCAACCACGTCGAACTGTGCCCGGCAGGTCGGTGGACGGCCGATCAGCTCCGCCGCCCGGTTCGGTGGCAGCGGCTGCCCGGGGGGAACGTAGGGGTCCCACCACATCACGGCACCCCAACGGCTGTTCTCGCGGTCAGCGATCCAGAGCTTCACGCTCAGGCCCTCGACCTCGTACCAGGCATCGATCGAGTGACGCATGTCCTGTTCGAGCGCCTCGATCGTCACGTCGGAATCAGTCAGGTCCCACCACGCGATGGTGAGGGTCATCGGTCGAGCATTCGCCGGATCGAATCTGCGATCAGGCGCGGTCCGTCGACCGTGAGCACCGATTCCGGATGGAACTGCATCGACGCGAATCCCGGGCCACGCAGGGCGTACACCTCCCCGGTCCCCGCGTCCCGGCTCACCTCCACGACACCCATCCCGTCGACTTCGATCTTGTCCTGATCGCTGAAGGCGGCGAAGGTGTTGTAGAAGCCGACCCGCTCGCGGGCACCGAACAGATCCACCTCCCGCGCCAGACCCTGGTTGGGCGGCTGCAGGCGGCGCAGTTCGAGGCCGAGCCGGATGCTGAGCACCTGGTGACTCAGGCAGACGGCGAGCAGCGGCCGATGTCCCGCCAGTGCGGCATCCATCGTCGACCGAAGGTGAGCGATCTTCGGGTGCTCGGCGATCTGCGGATCCCCGGGGCCTGGACCCAACACGATCAGTTCGTACCTGTCCAGGTCGTAGGGCTCGTCGAAGCGCCGTACCTCCACCGCTGGCCCGAGCGACCGGAGTTGCGCGGCCAGCATGGCGGTGAAGGTGTCCTCGGCGTCGATGATCAGGATCGGCATGCTGGGCAGTTTCGGCACTTCCTGGCTGAGCGGGTCGCCTCGCTCGATCCAGAAGTCGGAGATCCTCTCGTTCCGGCGCAACAGCGCGGAACGGACCGCCGGGTGCGTCGCGCAGTCGGTGGTGTCCGCCGGCGGCTCCAACGCGTCGAGCAGGCAGGCCACCTTGGCTCGGGTTTCGGCCGCCTCGGTCAACGGGTCGGAGTGGCGGACCAGGGTCGCACCGACGTCGATCCGCATCCGGCCCCCGGCGTCGATCTCGGCCGTGCGGATGAGGATCGAGGAGTCGAGCTGACGATCACCCTGAGGGCCTCGGCCGATCAGGGCGACGACGCCGCTGTAGTAGCGGCGACCTTGCGGCTCGTACCGCGCGATCACGCGTGCGGCACTCTCCAGCGGGCTGCCGGTGACCGTGGGGGCGAACATCGTCTCCCGCAGGATCTCCCGCACGTCCAGCTCGGTCCGGCCCTCGATCAGGTACTCGGTGTGCGCGACACACTTCATCTCCTTGAGGTGCGGACCGCGTATCCGACCGCCGCCGGGACAGATCCGCGCCATCATCTTCAGTTCCTCGTCGACGACCATGAACAGCTCGTCGGTCTCCTTGTTGTCGGCGAGGAAGTCCAGGACGCCGTCGAGGGTGGGGCCACTCTTCGGGTACCGATAGGTACCGCTGATCGGGTTCATCACGGCGGTCCCGTCGCGCAGCGAGACATGGCGCTCAGGTGTCGCACCGATCAGCGACCTCTTCCCGTCATGGACGACGAAGATCCAGTAGGCCTGCCGTTCTTGCTGTAGCAGCCGCCGGAAGAACGAGAGCGCGGCCTGCGGCGTCCAATCGCTGATGTCCGTCAGGAAGGATCGCTTGATGACGAAATTGGCACCCTCGCCCGTGCCGATCTCGTCGTCGACGATTCGCCGGACCAGGCCCGCGTAGGCGTCGTCGTCGAGATCGAAGTGCCCGCCCACCGGGACGGTCGGCGCGTTCGGCAGGCGGGTGAGCGCGTCGGCGAGCGGCACCTGGTCCTGGGCTCCGACGGTCATCACCAGCAGCGGCGCGCCGTCGTCCGGTGCGTCGAATCCGCGCTCGGCCAGTTGCCGATACGGCACGACCACCAGTGCGTCCCAGCCCGCGGCATCGTCGGCGAGCGGGATCTCGGACAACGACTCGACCTCGACCACCTCGCCGACCAGCACGTCGAGCATGCCCGGGACGCCACTCCCAGGGCGGCTGACGAGCGCGAAGGCGGAGGTCTGCGCCGTGAGGATCCGGCCGAGCAGATCGTGGTCGGCGGGCGCCGTCACGGGATCACGTCTTCGGTCAGGACCACCGTCGCGCAGCACAGAGCCGCGTACGCGAGGGTGCTGTGGTGGTCGGCTTCGGTGAAGTCGCCGAGAGCATCGGCGACCAGGAACGGCTGGATGTCGTGGCTGAACGCGTCCAGTGCCGTTGTCAGCACGCCGACGTGCGCGTACACGCCGGACACGATGAGCTGGTCGCGCCCGGACGAACGCATCCGCGCCAACAGATCGGAGTTGTGGAACGCGCTGTATCGCCACTTGGTCAGCAACCAGTCGGAGGCCGCCGGCGCCAGCTCGGGGACCACCCCCCGTTCGCCGGGTTCGGTGCTCATACCCGGGCCCCAGAAATCCCTCAGCAGCCCCCGCTGCCGGTCGGTCATCCCCCCGGGTTGAGCCGTGTAGGCGATAGGAATGTCGAGGTCGACACACTGCTTGCGCAGCAGCGTGGCGTTGTTCACCAGTTCGTCACGCAACGGCGACGCCAGAGGTTTCAGGAAGAAGCTCTGCATGTCGTGCAGCAGGAGCACGGCGCGTGCCGGATCGACGGTCCACTGCGCGACATTGGCCGGCAACGTCGTCCGGGTCGGCATCGGATACCAGGGTATCCGTGGGATTCCCCCCATCGAGAACTCCTTCCTTCTCAGTTACCGGTCAGTCCGCTCGACACGGCTCGGGCCGCACCGACGAGATCCACCGCTGTCGTCCACGCGGCGACCACCTCCGCTGCCTGGGTGGCGTTGAGCCGGGGGTCGCACAGGCTCGTCCCGCGTCCGGAACCTGCCGGGGCCTCGAACGCGTCGTCGACACACTCGAGCACGTCATCCGGGGTCGCCTCGAGGTGCAGGCCACCGGCCACCCCGCCGGCCAGTTCGACCGCACGCCGGAAGGCGTGCACCTCGCGGATGATGGTGCTCACGTGCCGGATCTTGCGACCTTCAGGAGTGCACGTGCCGTTGCCGTGCATCGGGTCGCAGAGCCAGATCACCGGGTGGCCGGCGGACCGTACCGCCGCGACGAGCTCGGGCAGCTTGGTGGCGACGGCGTCGGCGCCGATCCGGGCGATGAGGGTGAGCCGACCGGGTTCCCTGTTCGGATCCAGGAGCTCGCACAGGAGCGTGATCTCGCCGGCGCTCATGCTCGGGCCGACCTTGCAGGCGACCGGGTTGGACACCCGTGCGAGCAGGGCCACGTGCGGGCCGTACAGCTGGCGGGTCCGCTCGCCGATCCACGGCCAGTGGGTTGAACCCAGCCAGCACCTGCCGTCGGAATGCTCCCGGACCAGGGGCTGCTCGTAGTCCAGCAGCAGAGCCTCATGGCTGGTCCACACGGTCGGTTCGGCAGCCGGCGTGCTCGACTCCGCCCCGACCGGTGGCCAGCCCAGCCGTCCCATGATCTCTGAGGCCGCGCGGAAACCGATGAGCATCCGCAACGGATCGGGTCGCCGGCTCTCGGGATCCGGCTCGGGGCCGTTGACGAGGTGGCCGCGGTAGACCGGCAGCACAACCCCGTCGATCGACTCGGTGTCATTCGACCGGGGCTTGGCGAACTGGCCGGCGATCCGCCCGACCTTCAGCACGGGGAGGCCGTTGGCGCGCTCCAGCATGCCGGCGAGCTCCTCGAGCAGCTCCGTCTTGGCGGCGACGCGTTCTGCGGTGCGTTCGGCCGGGTCCTCCGCACAGTCGCCGACCTGCAGCACCAGCAGCTCGCCTCGGGCCGCGTCGGACAGTCTCCCGTGAAGCTCGTCCACGTCGGCGCGCCGGACGAGCGGGGGAAAGGTCGCAAGGAATTCGCGTGCCAACCGGACCTGCTCGGGGTTCTCCCAGATCGGCTGCTGAGGGCCCCGGCATATTTCCGGGGTGAGGTTCTCCTCGAACAAGTGATTCCCTGTGGGCTCGGCGGCCGATCGTGGCAGGTTCGCCGCGAGCTCTGCCACGGACGCGCCGGTGAAAAGATGACCCCCCTGCGGATTCACGTCGGGATTCCGTCACGTCGGATGGCCGGCACGGGGATACCCAGGGCCCGGTACTGCTCGATCGGGTTCATGAATTCGCGCTGCTGCTTGATCTTCCCGTTCTCGAACAGAAAAGAGTGCAGGAAGTGGTTGCGGTAGTGGCCGACCGGGTAGCCCGGGAACACGATCCGGCCTTCCCCGTCACA
>CAZOWW010000047.1:0-38467 GCA_964583765.1 uncultured Kineosporiaceae bacterium | reverse complement strand
GGGGGGTCGGGGGGGGCCCGGGGCCCGTGGGGCCCGGGGCCGCCGCCGTTCGATCTCAGGCCCCGACCGAGGCCCGCACCCGTGCGTCGTGCCAGAGCAGGTTCGCCCAGGCCGAGGCGGTCACACCGGTCACGCCGGGACCGGTGACCCGGAAGGTCGCCGTCTCCCCCGGCAGCAGGGTCAGGAGCTGGCGGTCCACCTGTGCGTCGGGCGCGACCACCTCCGCGAGCAGGCACAGATCCCGCAGCAGGGTGCCGGCGGTGGCGGTGACGAGCACCGCGTCCGCACCGTCGGGGCTCACCGCCACCGTGGGATCGCCCTCCGGCAGCTTCAGCTCGAGGTCGCCGCTGAGCCAGCGGGTGCTGCGCACGCCGTCCACGTCGGCCACCAGCAGGTCGACGTCCAGCCCGGGTCGGCCGAGGACCCCGGCGACCGGCATCACCACGTGGGCATGGGCCGGCACCTCCACCCGGGCCGTCGTGCCGGTGCGGGTGCTGCCGTCTGCGGCGGCGGTCCGGAGCTCCACCGTGGCCCGCCACGGGGCGGCGGTGTCGTTGACCAGGGTGAGGCGGGCGTCGTCCCGGCCGCCACCGAACACCGCGAAGCGCGCGACGAAGACCGAACGCAGGGCGTACCAGCCGAGCTTGCGCCGTCCGCACACGTCCACCAGCGCCCACGAGATCGAGGGCCAGCAGTCGTTGTGCTGCCACCAGATGGCACCGGAGCAACGGTCGTGCAGCGACCGCAGATGCCCCACACCCACAGACACGGCCCGTGCCTGGAGGAGCTGCGTCGCGTAGTACCAGGTCCGGCCATCGCTGGGGAGTCGCGAGAAGTGACGCAGCAGGCCCGCGTTCAGCTTGGCGTGCCCGGACTCGGCCTTCTGGTTCTCATCCAGCCGCGGGTCGGCCGCCTCGAGATCCTCTGCGCCCACCGCCGTGAGCAGAGTGGGCCAGGAAGCGGGGGCCTGGTAGCCGAACTCGGAGACGAAGCGGGGCCGCTTGTCCTCGTAGTGGACGTAGTCGATCTCGTTCCACACGTCCCAGATGTGGCTGACCCCGGAGTCCTCGCTGTTCGGATGCGCCGACCCGTGCGAGAAGGGTGAACCGGGAATGTAGGGGCGAGTGCCGTCGAGTTCCTCCAGCAGGCCCGGAATGATCTCGTAGTAATAGCGCGCGCCCCAGGGACGGCCGTCCAGGTGGCGCTTCCAGTCCCAGTCCTCGAAACCCCACAGGCACTCGTTGCCGCCGCTCCAGAGCACCAGACTCGCCCGGTGCCGCAGGCGGGCCACGTTGTCCCGGATCTCCGCCGTGACCTGCTCGATCGTGGCGTCGTCCTCGGGATAGGCCGCGCAGGCGAACAGGAAGTCCTGCCAGACGAGCACCCCGAGTTCGTCGGCCGCGTCGTAGAAGTCCTCGGACTCGAAAATGCCGCCGCCCCACACCCGCAGGAGGTTCGTGCCGGCGTCCACCGCCTGCTGCACCCGGGTGCGCAGGCGCTCGGCGCTCAGCCGCTGCGGGAACGGGTCGTCGGGGATCCAGTTGAGCCCGCGTACCCACACCGGGAGGCCGTTCACCGTCAGGGTGAACCCGGAGCCGGAACCCGCCTCGTCGGGGGTCTCGCGCACCTCGACCGTGCGGAAGCCCACCCGGCGCGTGGTGGTGTCCAGCAGGGCGCCCTCGGCGTCACGCAGTTCCAGGACCACGTCGTACAGCGGCTGCTCGCCGTAACCCGTGGGCCACCAGAGCCGGGCCCCGGGGACCGGCAGGTCCAGGGTCGCCGTGCCGTCGGTGATCGGGGTACGGCTGTCGCCGACCGGGCCGTCCGGACCGCTCGCCCGCACCACCAGCTCGGCCGCCGCATGCGCCAGGGCCTCCTCGACGGTGACCGTCGCAGTCAGGAGGGAGTCGTGGTCCCCGTCGGCAGGTGAGGCGACCACGCGCACGTCGGCGAGTCGACCACCCGTCCAGGAGTGCAGGAGGACCGGTCGCCAGATTCCGGCGGTGATCGTCACCGGGCCCCAGTCCCACCCGAACGAGCAGGCCATCTTGCGGATCTGGTTGTACGCGAAGGGGTACATGTCGGGGTGCGGCAGCGGATCGGCGCGCTCGGCGTCGGCGATCCGACCCGTGACCGGGGCGAACTCCACCTCGACCTCCGCCGGACCGGTGCGCAGGTCCTCGGTCACGTCCAGTTCGAAGCGACGGTGCATGTCGACGGCCGACAGCCGACGGACGCCGTTGACGGTGACCGTGGCAATGGTGTCCAGCCCGCCGAACTCCAGGGTGGCGCGCCGGCCTCGGCTGAGATCGGCGTCGATCCGGGTCGTATAGCGCCAGCCGTGCTCGTGCACCCAGGCGAGATCCTGCTCGGTGGCGTCGACCGCGATGTCCCCGATCAGGCCATGCCGCTGCAGGTCGGTGTGCACGCAACCGGGGACCTGTGCCGCGAGGGCCGGGCCGCTCTCCAGCGCCGCGGGCACGGAATCGATCGTCGAGGCAGGCACCACGGTGACCGACCAGTCGGTGACCTGGTGCGTCCGGCGTCCCGGCAAGGCGCCCCCTTCGGTGAGCGGCTGTCCCTGCATTCAGAGCCTCTTCTCCATGGTCGCGTGATACCAGGGCGGGCGATGTGGTCCCGGGCGTGTGGACGGACGAGGATCTGCCTTCCTGAACTCCCGGCGCCGACGTTCCCGACCCCAGTCTGCCGTCCCTGCGGATACCCCGTGTGCACCGACCCGGTGGCCGGCCAATTCCTGTTGGTCACCGACGGTATTAATGGGGCGTACCGGATACTCCGCGCGAGGGAACTCCGAGCTGAACCGGATGAGCTGCCCCGAGCGCGGGGAGGGTCCGACGGTGGCTGCCCGGCGGCGACCGCGGATCCCCGCTCGAGGATATCCCCACAAAAAGGTCCCCGGGGGTGGCGGCGCGGCGCTCGCCACCACCCCCGGGGAGCTGTGTCGAATCGGTGGGCCCCGGTCCGCGGTCTTCGTCCGTGCGCGGTGTGGTCCGGACCTTGCCGAATCGAACGATCTGTGTTGGGGAGGAGGTGCCTCGAATCCCATTCCGTCCGTCCGGGGACGGACTCAGCCAATGGGGTGGGAAGGGAAGGAGGAACCTAGACAAGGGGTTCCCGGAATACCGTCGGGTGATTCCTTCGTGTCTGTTTGTCGACCTGGGTCCCGCGCCGCTCCCGACATCCGTGGTGAATCGTGTCCGTGCTCGCATCCTTCCTGCCGCGTCCGGGCGGAGATGGCGCCCGGGCCGGTGCCCGCTCGGTGCCGGTGGCAGCTCCCGGCCCGCAGCGGGGCTGGTGACGGTGAGGTCACCAGCACGACCCGGGCGACATGGGGAGGAGCGTCCCCGATCCCAGCGGTCGCAGAAGGTCTGCGATGCGTTTCGAGTCAATCGCGTGAGGGGCACTCATGTCAATGGCGCCGGGGCGCGGGAAGTCAAATTCTAGTGCAGGGTCGGGATTCGTCAGCATCTAGCGTTCGGGCGTATGCGAAGAGTTACTGCGTGATCGTACCGTGATCTACATGAACCGTTTCAGTGTATCCTGTCCGGAGTGCGGGCGATCGCAGTTGCGAGGGCTTCATCGAAGCGATTCAACACTCTCCGTGCGCTGTCGCACGCGGCCTGTCCCCCGGGTACCCGCCTGCGGGTCGGCATCCCGGGTCCGGACGGGGCGGAGCGGCCGGAACGGGTGGAGGAGCCGGAGCAGCCGCCGGAGCGGGCGGCGGGTGGGTCCCTGCGGCGGACGGGCGTCCCCGCGGCGTGAGCGCGACACACCGCAGGGGATGGGCCCTTGCGCGCCGTGCGCGCGTCCCCGCGCACGCGGGAGGTGGCCGCATCTCGGGAGGTGGGGGGCGCCCCGTACGGTGGGTAGGGCAGATTCGTGCCTTCGGCCACCGATCTGCCGCGCAGACCGCTCAAGGAGGACCCCGTGACAATGCCCGACCCGCGCCCCGCCCCCGGCAGCGTGGTGAGCCCGCCGGACGAGCCGTGGCTCGCCCGCGAAGGGTCGCGGTTGCTGGACGGGGCGCGCGCCTCCTTTGCGCAGGAGGGCGGGTTCTGGTGGTTGGGGTTGGCGGGTCGGCCGGACACCGCGCGTCCGCGGGAGTTGTGGATCACCTGTCGGATGACGCACGTCTTCGCCCTCGGCTCCCTGCTCGGTCGTCCCGGGGATGCCGAACTGGCCGAGCACGGCGTCGCCTCGCTCCTGGACGTCTTCCGGGACGGCGAGTACGACGGCTGGTTCTCGGCGGTGGGTGCGGACAACCAGCCGGAAGGCACGACGAAGGCGGCCTACGGTCACGCGTTCGTCCTGCTGGCGGCGTCCAGCGCCGTGGTCGCAGGATGCGCCCGCGCCGGTGAGTTGCTCGACGCGGCGACGGCGGTCTTCCTGCGGCGGTTCTGGGACGAGGAACAGGGTCTGGCCGTCGAGGAGTGGAACCGTGACTGGTCCGCGCTCGAGTCCTATCGCGGGGCGAACGCCAACATGCACACCGTCGAGGCGATGCTCGCGGTCGCAGACGCCACCGGGGAACAGGCCTGGCGGGACCGTGCGCTGAGGATCGCGACCCGGCTGATCGATCAGTTCGCCCGCGAGCACGACTGGCGGATCCCGGAGCACTTCGACGCCGACTGGCAGGTCCTGCCCGACTACAACCGCGACCTGCCCGACCATCCGTTCCGGCCCTACGGGGTGACCCCGGGACACGCCCTGGAATGGGCGCGACTGCTCCTGACGCTCGGTGCCTCGCTGCGTTCCCTGGGCAGGGAAGCGCCGACCTGGCTGGGTGAGGCGGCGGCTGCCCTGTTCGACCGGGCGGTGCGGGAGGGGTGGGACGCCGAGCGTGGCGGCTTCGTCTACACCACCGACTGGTCGGGTGTCCCCGTGGTGCGCGCCCGGTTCCACTGGGTGGTGGCCGAGGCGATCGGCGCCGCCGCGGCCCTGCGGCGGGCCGCGGAGGACGACTACTACGCCGCCTGGTACGCGACGTTCTGGGACTACGCGCGCGGGGTCTTCATCGACCAATCCGGCGGGGTGAGCTGGGTGCACGAGGTCGACGAGGAGGCCCGCCCGGCGACCGTCACCTGGACCGGGCGCCCGGACACGTACCACGCGTTCCAGGCGACCCTGCTCTCGCGGCTCCCGTCCACACCGACCCTGGCCGCCGCGTTGCGGGCGGGACTTCTGGAGGTCGTGGACGAGCACGCGTGACCGACCCCCGGGTCGGGCGTCACGGGGAGCGGATGGGTGAGCACCGTCACAAGGACCTTGGACATGGTGAGGCTTACCTAACTTCCCGCTATCGTCGATGACGTGACGCTCGAATCCGCTCCGTGCGGTGACCCGGTCGTGATCGAGACCTCTGATCTCGCATCGATCTGGGTCCGCCGCCTGGCCGAACTCGGCCTGCGCATCGGGACTGTCGTCGTGCCGTTGCACCGGACCGCGGGCGGCGGGCGCGTGGTCGGTGTCGGCGACGCGCGGGTCGCCGTGGCGGGTGCCGCCCTCCGGCGGATCTCGGTGCGCCCGGATGCCGCATGAGCCGCGGGCTGCGTGCCCCGACGGCTTCCGTGGCGTCCTGCCACGGTGACCAATGGCAACCGGTCCCGACGGGTGGTCGGGTGATCGCGTTGGTGGGCAGCCCGAACGTCGGGAAGTCCACCCTCTTCAATGCCCTCACCGGGGCCCGCCGCAGCGTGGGCAACTGGCCGGGTACCACGGTCGAGGTCGGACGGGGTCCGTGGGCCGTGCCCGGTGCGGGAACGGTGGCCCTGGTCGACCTGCCCGGCGCCTACAGCCTCGACCCGATCTCCCCGGACGAGGCGCTCACCCGGGCTCTGCTGGTGGAGGTACCCCCCGAGGAACGCCCCGACCTGGTCGTCGTGGTGGTCAGCGCCGCGGATCTCGGCCGGAGCCTCTACCTGGTGTCCCAGGTCCGGGAGTACGGCCTTCCGTTCGTGGTGGCCCTGACCATGATCGATGTCGCGCGTCGCCGGGGTCTCGTGCTCGACGTCGACACCCTGTCGCGTCGACTCGGCGCGCCGGTCGCGGAACTCGCCCCCCGGCGGCGGGGCGGCGCCGACGCACTTGCCGGAGCCGTCTCCCAGGCGCTGGACGCCGATCGGGCGAGGGCTGTGACGGCCGTCCTCGGCGAGGTCCCGCCCACGGACCCCGAGGACGATCTCGTCGCCGCGGAGCGCAGGTTCGCCTGGGTGTCGGCGGTCGTGTCCGCGTCCGTGCGGCGTGACCCCGGAGGCCGGGCCGCGATCTCGGACCGGATCGACCGGGTGGTCACCTCGCCGGTGATCGGCCCGCTGCTCTTCCTCGGCGTGATGTGGCTGGTCTTCCAACTCACGACCACGGTCGCCGCGCCGGTCCAGCAGGGTCTGGGTGATCTCGTCTCCGGGCCGGTGACCGACGCCGTCACCACGCTCCTGCGGTGGTGCGGGGCGGGCTCCGGGTGGCTGCGGGGACTGCTCGTGGACGGGTTGGTCAACGGCGTGGGTATGGTGCTCACCTTCGTGCCGCTCATGGCGATCATGTTCGCCCTGCTCGCGCTCCTGGAGGACTCCGGGTACCTGGCCCGGGCGGCCGTGGTGACGGATCGGCTCATGCGCACCGTCGGGCTGCCGGGCCGTGCCTTCCTGCCGCTGATCGTGGGGTTCGGCTGCAACGTGCCCGCGATCAGCGCCACGCGGGTGCTGCCGGACGCCCGGCACCGCCTCATGACCGCGTTGCTGGTGCCGTTCACCTCGTGCAGTGCCCGGCTCACCGTGTACGTGCTGGTCGCCTCGACCTTCTTCGGTTCGAGCGCGGGCGACGTCGTGTTCCTGATGTACGTCGTCTCGGTGCTCCTGGTGGTGCTGGGGGGCCTGCTGCTGCGCTCGACCCTGCTGAGGGCGTTCGGCGACGAGCCTCTGGTGCTGGACCTGCCCCGCTACCAGGCTCCCGTGCCCCGCCTGCTGCTCGTGGCCACCTGGACCCGGCTCGCGGCCTTCCTGCGCACGGCCGGTGGCGTGATCGTGCTGACGGTCACCGCGGTCTGGCTGCTCAGTGCGGTTCCCGTGAGCAGCGTGTCCGGCAGCTTCGCGCACGTGCCCGTGCGGGACTCGGCGTTCGGGGCGGCCGCCTCCCTCGCAGCCCCGGTGTTCGACCCCGCCGGGTTCGGCGACTGGCACGCCGCGGGAGCCCTGCTCGTGGGCGGGGTGGCCAAGGAAGCGGTGGTCTCCTCCTGGGCGCAGACCTACGCCGCCCAGGAACCGGGTGACCTGCACGATCCCGGCGCCCTGGGAACGGCGCTCCGCTCGGATTTCGCCCGCTCCTCCGGGGGACACAGTGGTCCGGCGGCGCTCGCGTTCCTGGTCTTCCTGCTCGCGTACACCCCGTGCCTGGCGACGATCACCGCCCAACTGCGGGAGATCGGCCTGCGCTGGACCCTCGTCGGCATGGCCGGCCAGCTCGGCGTCGCCTGGGTCCTGGCCGTGCTGGTCTTCCAGGTGGGGCGGTGGCTGGCGTGAGCGTGCCTGCGGCGCGGGCTGACGGGGCACGGGTCGACCCTGCCTCCCCGGACGGCAGCTCCGCGCGGGACCGTCCGGTGCAGGCGGTGCTCGACGAACTTGCCGCGGGTGCCCCGACCACGGCGGAGGTCGCCCGGCGCACCGGGTTGGACGCCGAGGTCGTGAGCGCGGTGATCACCCACCTGGTGCGGACCGGCCGGGTCGCGGCCCGAACGCTGGTCGCAGGGTGTCCGGACGGGGGTTGCGGTAGCTGCCCGCAGTCCTCGGGACCGGACGGATCGGGGTGTGCCGCCGGCGCGACCTCGGCGGAGGAGCCGTCCGGGACCGGGGCGACAGCGACGAGCGTGGGTCGGCGCGGGCCGGTGCTCGTGGCACTACGGGTGAGACGCTGAGGATCGCCGCCCCACCCTGCGGGCCGGGTGCTCAGCCCTGAGGATCGCTGTCCCACCTTGCGGTTCGGGTGCTCAGCCCTGCCAGTCGGGCCTGGAGGGGAAGTCCGCGCGGCCGTTGCGGTGCGGGCGCACCGAGAGCACCTGATGGAGCTCTACCTGGCGTCGCTCGAACCCCCACCGGGACCCCGCCAGGTAGAGCCCCCACACCTGAGCCGTCGGCGCCCCGACCTCGGCGACGCAGTCGTCCCAGTGGCTCGCCAGGTTGGTGGACCAGGCGGCGAGGGTCCGTGCGTAGTGTTCGCGCAGGTTCTCCTCGTGCCGCACCTCCAGCCCGACGTCCTGGATCGCCGTGATCACGCGGCCGGCCCCCGTCAGCTCGCCGTCCGGGAAGATGTAGCGGTCGATGAAACCGCCACGCACCCGCGGGGTGTGCCGGTTGTCCGGGCGCGTGATGCAGTGCGTGAGCATCCGGCCGCCCGGGCGCAGCCGGTCCCGCAGGAAGGCGAAGTGGAAGGGGTAGTTGCGCACCCCGATGTGCTCGGTCAGGCCGATCGAGCTGATCGCGTCGAAGCCGGACTCCTGGACGTCGCGATAGTCGAGGTGACGGACCTCGGCCTGATCCTCCAGCCCCTCGGCCCGGATCCGCTCCGTGGCCCACTGCGCCTGGGCGCGGGAAAGCGTCACCCCGAGCGCGGTGACCCCGTGGTGCACGACCGCGTGCCGGACCATGCCGCCCCAGCCGCAGCCGACGTCCAGCAGCCGCATTCCGGGACGCAGCCCCAGCTTCTGGGCGATCAGCTCGTGCTTGTGCTCCTGGGCCTGCTCGAGTGAGGCCGACGGTTGCGGATAGCAGGCGCAGGTGTAGGTCATCGACGGACCGAGTACCGCCTCGTAGAACGTGTTCGAGACGTCGTAGTGGTGCTCGATGGCCGCGGCGTCCCGGGTGCGGGTGTGGCGTAGGCCCTCCAGAGCACGACGCCAGTCCGGCAGCGCCTCCTGCGGGGGTGGCGGCGGGGGTACCAGGCGTCCAGGGCCGAGTGCACGGAGGACGCGCGCCAGGACCCGGGGCTCGGGACGCCGCCATGGCACCTCGGCGAGGGTCCGGATCAGGGGGTAGGGGTCGCCCGGATGGACTCCCCGGACCACGAGATCGCCGGCGACGTAGGCCCGAACCATGCCCAGCGTGCCCGGGGCGGTGGCGAGATAGGCCGCACCGCGGGGCGTGAGGAGGTGCAGGCGGATCTCCGCATCGCGGGGTCCCTCGGCGCTTCCGTCGTAGGCGGTGAAGCGGAACGGGATCCGGCCCTCGGTCAACAGGCGCAGGATTCCGGCGAGGTCGAGGGGCTCGCGGCGAAGATCCGGACCGCCGAGCCGGGAAGTCGAAGCGCTCACGGCACCTCCAGGTGGTGGCGTGGCACGGGAGGTCGAGGCGCGTCCCCCGCACCGGTACAGCAACCGCTGTCCACTGTACGCAGCGGCGCCCGCGATGCCACCGGAATCCGATGAGACCTTCGGAAATACCGCGAAGACGGACATAGGGGCCGAGGTGGCGGTCGCTCTGGGCAGCACCGCGGACGCGGCGAGTTCACACATCCGGTGGGTGCGACCCATGGCGTGGTCGGAGCGGCCGGCACCGAGGCTGGTCGGAGGAACCTGTCGGTGCCTGGTGGTGGGGAACGTGGTGGCGGGTGGCCGGGGGGAACGTGGTGGCGGGTGGGCCGGGCGGTCCACGAAGGACCGGGACCGGCCCTGAGGCCGGTCCCGGTCGATGCGGGCAGGAGGTCCGCGGCGGATGGGCGTTCCATGCGGTGCCCGCGGTCCCGGATCACCTGGCGATCGAGTCGGCCTGGGTCTCCGGGCAGCTGTGCTGGCCGAGGGTCACCTCGTGACCGTGCTGGCCGAGGGTCACGTCGTGACCGTGCTGGCCGAGGGTCACCTCGTGACCGTGTTGGGTGGTGGTCACGTCGTGACCGCGCTGGCGGTGTCGGAACTCCAGGAGAGGGCCTCCAGGTATGCGGAGGCGACGTCCGCGAGCATCGCCATGCGGTTGAGCGTGGCCAGATCGCCTCGCTCGTAGGCGAGCACCGCGTCCAGGATGTGGCGCAGCGGCACCGATTCCCCGCGCATGGCCGCGTCGAGTTCCCCCGCGAGCGGGGGGAGCCGTTCCTGCAATTGCTCCGGGCGGATGCCGAGAAGCTCGGCGATGCCGTGCAGCAACCCGAGGGTGAAGGCCATGTCCGGCAGCACCTGGTACCCGCCCGCGCCCCGGCGTCCGAGCAGCTCGCAGGTGCGGGCCCGGGCAAGGGCCTCGCCCAGGCGATCCGCCACGGCCGGCGGCGCGGTCATCGACAGCAGCACCAGCCAGGCACGCAGCCTGGCCAGGCCGACGAGGACCACGGCGTCCCGGATCGAACCGACACGTCGCCGCACCCCGCTCGCCGCGGAATTCGCGATCCGCAGCAGCCGGTAGGTCAGGGCCGGGTCGAGGCGCAACAGTCCCTCGATGTCCGCGACCGTGGCCTCGGGGTCCGACAGGCGACTCACCGCCTGGAGAGCCAGCGCCTGTGCCGGGGCGAGGGTCTCCGCGGAGAGCACCTGCGGCCGGCCCAGGTGGTAGCCCTGGAACAGGGTGAAGCCGGCGTCCTGACAGCGGACGAGCATGTCGGCGTCCTCGACCCGTTCGGCGAGCAGGCAGACCCCGTGCCGGCGGCAGTGCTTGGCGGTCTCCTCGACGCTGGCCCAGTCCAGTCCCAGGACGTCGATCTTGACGATGTCGGCGACGTCCAGCAGCGGTTCCGCCTCCGGAGACCAGACGAAGTCGTCGAGAGCGAGGCGGTATCCCTCACCGGCCAACCGGTAGGCCCCCGCGATGACCGGAGTGTCGACGGCGATCGTCTCCAGGATCTCCAGGATCGCCGCCTGGGGCCCGAACGGTACCGGCAGTTCCCCGGTGAGGAAGGCCCTGGTCAGGTTGATGAAACCGGGTCGTCCGCCGAGCAGGGAGGCCAGATCGAACTCCGCGAAGGCGGCGAGGATGGTCGCCGTGGTGGCGTGGTCCCCGTTGCTCTCGGCCGAGGTCGAGGAGGCCGTGTCGCGGAAGAGCAACTCGTAGCCGTACAGCTGCGCATCGGCGCCGTAGATGGGCTGACGTCCGATGTGCACCGTGCCGTTCACCGGTTGCGGGACCAGTGGGGTGAGCTGCTTGCCCGTTCCGGGTCCCATGCGAACCGCCACGTCGCCTCCCTACCGCCGACGCCGACCGACCGTGGTGACCGACGGACGCCATACAACTGGTGGCATCGTCGTCGTCCGGCGCGGGGTTGATCGGGCAGCCGGAGGACGCCCGGCCGGGGAGTGGACACGATCGGTGGTGGTGAGCCAGCACGATCGGGGCAGTGGACCGGCACGATCGGTGGTAATCGGACAGGCGCGATCGGTGACCGAGCCTGAGCGTGATCGGTGGTGGTGAACCAGCACGATCAGCCGCGGCGGACCACCTTGGTGTACAGGTCTGACAGGCGGTTCTGCGGGTCGTACCGTCGCTTGACCGCGGCCAGGCGTTCGCCGCCGTAGCGGGCCCGGAACTCCTCCTCGCCCCAGTAGGCGTCGGAGTAGAGCGAGGCCTGCCCGTTCACCGCGTCCACCGCGGCGTGCACCCGACGGGTGACCTCGCCGTCACGTGTCCCCGGGGCGATCGGCACCGTGCCCCAGAAACCGACGTTGACGTGCGGGTGCCCCACCGGCAGCGGGAAGAGGGGCCAGGTGCGTGCGTCGTCGTCGACCTGCGCGGGCCCCGAGGTCCGCCCGGTCCGCCCCGTGGACTCCCCGGCCAGCCCCGTGGACTCCCCGGCCAGCCCCGTGGCGCGGCCGCTCGGGGAGTCCTGGTGGGCCGGGTTGCCCCGCAACTGGAGCGGGCACACCCAGACCGGCCGCAGCGGGATCTCGGTGAGCAACCGGTCCAGGAACTCCGCGGTCCGCTCCCCGGGCACCTCGACGTCCTGGATCACCCGCTCGCGGGGCGGACGGCCGCGCAGGGCGTCCCAGCGTGCGACGGGGCGGTAGCGCTCCTCCAGACGGATCAGCCGGTGGAAGACATCACTGCGGCGGTACCGGGCCGGCCAGAGGCGGCGCACGAGCGGATGCTGTGCCCCGAACGCGGCCGAGCACCAGAACCAGTCCGTATCCCAGCGCCACAGGTAGTCGTGGGCGCTCAGCGCGTCATGGCCACGCTCCCGCAGGGAGCGGTAGTAGATCGCCTGGTCGGTGTAGTCACTCGTGGCGACCACCGATCCGGCCCACCGACCGAAGGTGAGGTAGGACTCCGTGGCGTCGAAGACGACGCCGTCCACGAAGTCCACCGGTGTCCCGTCCCACTCGTGCCGGTCGCAGACGCGGGCGATCGCGTCCTGCAGGTCCTGGAGCCGGTCGAACCGCACGTGGCGCAGACGCACGTACGGCTCGGCGGGTTCGAGTTCGATGCGCAACCGAACGGCGTAACCGAGGCAGCCGTACGAGTTGGGGAAGGCGGCGTACAGCTCGGCATGCTCGCCCGTAGGGGTCGCGGTGACGATCGACCCGTCGCCCGTGAGCACGTCGAGTTCCCGGACCGCCTCGTGCGGCAGGCCCGCCCGGAAGGACGCCGACTCGACCCCGAGTCCGGTGACCGCCCCGCCCAGGGTGATCGTGCGCAGTTGCGGCACCACCGCCGGGACCAGCCCGTGCGGCAGGGTCGCGGCCACGAGGTCCTCGTAGCGGCACATTCCCTGGACGTCCGCGGTGCGTCGCTGCGGATCGACGTCCACGACCCCGTCCAGCCCGGCGGGATCCAGGGCGGTCGTGGTCGCGGTGGTGCGGACGCGGAAGAGGTTCGAGGTGGTCTTCGCCAGGCGCACCGGGGAACCCGCCGGGATCGCCGCGAAGGAGGTCTGGAAACGGCGGACGGCCTCGTCGTGGGCTGCCCGCCCTCGCGGCACGGCCCGCGCGGGTACCGGACGGCCGGGGGGCCAGCAGGAGGGCAGGGGAGCTGTCATCCGGGCGCGCTCATCGCTGCCGGATCGGCGTGACGGTGGCCGTGTCCGGCAGGGAGAGCTGCAGCACCGCCGTCTGCTTCTCGTGCTCCAACATCGACAGCTCGCTCTCGGGCAGCAGCGTCCGCCAGCGATCGAGGATCGCGCGCTCGTCCGTCCGTTCGCAGTCGTCGAGGACGATCACCGCGTCCGAGGTGAGCTTGTTCCTCAGCAACGGGACGGCGGGGTACCGGGCCTGGGGCGCGGTACTGCCGGGGGGACCGTCGACGACGACGAGGTCGATGTCCTCGAGATCCGCGAGCACGGTCGGGTCGTACCAGCGCACGGACTCGCCGTCCATCGGGGTGGTGGTGAGCGGGGCGATGCGGACCTCGGCGATGTCGGTGAGGCCGTGTGCCTCCAGATCGGCGGTGGTCCGGGCGCCGTAGTGAGGGTCGTGGTCCACCGAGACCAGCTTCGCGCCCTCGCCTACCTGCTCCAGGGCATAGGCGAGCCAGAGGGTCGAGAGTCCCGAGCCGAACTCGACGACCAGTCGGGGACGGCGGGTCAGTACCTGCCGCACCAGTTCCAGGCAGAGGTCCGGGGAGGCCGCCCAGCCCCGGCTGGTGGGCATCGGCGCGCGCGGCCGGAACGCCGAGTGCAGCGTGAACAAGGCCTCGACCTGGGGGAAGTCCGGTCGTTCCACCACGTGGGAGGCGGTCAGACGGGCGTCGTGCGCGGCTGCCCGGGCCTGGCGCAGCGTCTCCTGGGCGACCCGGTCACTCTCCCGCAGGGTGGTGGTCGCCTGCCGGGCGAGACGTTCGGCCTCCGCGGCGAGCTGGGCGGCGACCTGCGCGTGGTGGGCGGCCGTGGCGGCCTGCCGCTGGCCACGCTCGGCCTGCTGCTGGGAGGAGAGGAGCTCCCGGCCGAACTTGGTGAGGAGCTTGCGGTGCAGGGTGTCCATCCGCCAGAACAGCCGGCGGACCAGCAGCACGAGCGCGCCGACCGAGCCGAGGATCGCCCCGGCGAGCAGGGCCAGCCAGCCCTGGATCAGGTTCGCCCGGGCGAGCACCGCCCCGAGCGCCCCCGTCCCCGCACCGAGCAGGGTCAGGCTGACCATCTGGACGAACAGGAAGCGTGCCTGCCGGCTCACCGTCGGTTCTCCCGCCCCGCGGTGGACACGGCGACAGGCCATCGGGCGACGCTGCCCCGACGACCTTCCGTTCCGGGGGACACAGCGGACAGACGTGGCGCCATGCCTCCAGATGGTAACGCCACGGCTCGGCTACCGTCGGTGTCGTTGGCGACCCTGCGGCGTCGGGACCGTACCGGGAACACCGGAACCGCCCCGGCCGCCGGGAAGGTGAGCGGGGCGGTTCCGGTCGGCAGAGCTCAGGAGCGGTTCGCCGACAATGTCGCGGAGACCAGTGCGCGTGCCTGAGCCTGGACCTCGGCCAGGTGCTCGGGGCCGCGGAAGGACTCGGCGTAGATCTTGTAGACGTCCTCGGTCCCCGAGGGACGGGCCGCGAACCACGCACCGGCCGTGGCCACCTTCAACCCGCCGATCGGTGCGCCGTTCCCGGGGGCTGCGGTGAGCACGGCCTCGATCGGTTCCCCCGCGATCTCGGAGGCGGTGACCTGCTCGGGGGAGAGCCGGCCGAGCACGGCCTTCTCCTCGCGGGTCGCCGGCGCGTCGACCCGCGCGTAGGCGGGGGTGCCGTGGACGGCGGTGAGGTCGGTGTAGAGCTCGCTCGGGGAGCGGCCGGTCACCGCGAGGATCTCGGAGGCGAGCAACGCCAGGATGATGCCGTCCTTGTCGGTGGTCCACACGGTGCCGTCCTTGCGCAGGAAGGAAGCTCCGGCCGACTCCTCCCCGCCGAAGCCCACGCTGCCGTCGAGCAGGCCGGGCACGAACCACTTGAAGCCGACCGGCACCTCCACCAGCTTCCGTCCCAGGGCGGCGGCGACCCGGTCGATCAGCGAGGACGAGACCAGGGTCTTGCCCACGGCCGCCGTGGTGGGCCAGTCCGGCCGGTGTGTGAACAGGTAGGAGATGGCCACGGCGAGGAAGTGGTTGGGGTTGAGCAGGCCACCGTCCGGGGTGACGATCCCGTGCCGGTCGGAGTCCGCGTCGTTGCCGGTGGCGATCTGGTAGCGGCCGCGGTCGGCGACGAGCGAGGCCATCGCATACGGGGACGAGCAGTCCATGCGGATCTTGCCGTCCCAGTCGAGGGTCATGAACCGCCAGGTGGCGTCGACCCGCGGATTCACCACGGTCAGGTCGAGCTGGTGCCGTTCGGCAATGTGACCCCAGTAGTCCACACTCGCGCCGCCGAGCGGGTCGGCGCCGATCCGCACCCCCGCGGCGCGCACGGCGTCCAGGTCCAGCACCGTCGGGAGTTCCTCGGCGTAGTGGTGCAGATAGTCGTAGGTCTGGGTGGTCTCCGCCCGCTGTGCCCGGGCGAGGGGGATCCGGCGCACCCCGGCCAGATCCGCGGCGAGGAGTTCGTTGGCCCGACGGGCGATCCAGCCGGTCGCGTCGGTGTCGGCGGGTCCACCGTGCGGCGGGTTGTACTTGAAACCGCCGTCGGTGGGCGGGTTGTGCGAGGGCGTGACCACGATGCCGTCCGCCCGCCGCGGATCGTCCGGGCCGGCGCCACCCGCCGTAAGTTCGCGGTTGTGGCCGAGGATCGCGTGGGAGATCGCCGGGGTGGGGGTGTAACGCTCACGGCTGTCCACGACGGTGGTGACATCGTTCGCCGCGAGCACCTCCAGGGCAGTGGCCCAGGCCGGCTCGGAGAGGCCGTGGGTGTCCCGGCCCAGGAACAGCGGACCGGCGATCCCCTGTTGCCGGCGGTACTCGCAGATGGCCTGGGTGGTCGCGAGGATGTGAGCCTCGTTGAAGGAGCCGTTCAGACTCGTGCCCCGGTGACCCGAGGTACCGAAGGCCACGCGCTGGGCGGGGTCCTCCTGGTTCGGCTGCACCGTGTAGTAGGCCGTGACCAGGTGGGCGACATCGATCAGGTCGGAATCCTGGGCGGCCTGACCCGCTCGCTGGTGCACCATGCGAACCCCTCTCGGTGATGGCCCTACGAGGCCGAGGCCTCGCTCGTCGGGACGGAACCGCCGGTCCCGGGGGACGCCGGGGGTCCGGGTCGGGCCGTCGACACTCGAGACGAATCCGTCTCGACAGGACGGAGGCTAGTGTCCGTCCTTCGGTGCCTGCACGCCGCCGCTCCGTCCTGTGGACAGGCGGGAGAACGGCTTCGGTTGTGCACGGAGGCAGGCCGCGGTTGCCGTCCCTCGTTCTCGCATACCGTGGCCACGTGTTGCGTATGGTGCGAGTAACCCGGTACGTCACCGCTTTGCGGGAGGGCGGTTCCCTGCCGGGTCTGGTGGAGGCCGACGACGACGGCCTCTACGTGGCCAAGTTCACCGGGGCGGGACAGGGGAGCGCGGCCCTGGTCGCGGAGATCCTCGTCGGCGAACTGGGCCGTCGGCTGGGGCTCCGGGTGCCCGATCTGGTGCTGGTCGAACTGGACGAGGAGATCGGGCGGCGCGAGCCGGATCCCGAGATCCAGGAACTGCTGGTGGCCAGCGCCGGCGTCAACCTGGGGGTCGACTTCCTGCCCGGGTCCGTGGGGTACGACGGGGTCGCCTGGCAGCCGCCACCGCGTGAGGCCGCCGTCGTGCTGTGGCTGGACGCCTATACCGGCAATGTGGACCGGTCCTGGCGCAATCCGAACCTGCTGGTCTGGCACCGCCGCCTGTGGGCGATCGACCACGGCGCCGCGCTGATCTTCCAGCATGCCTGGCCGTCTCCGGACGTCTGGGCCCGACGGCGCTACGACCTGAGCACGCACGTCCTGCGTTCGGTGGCCGAGCAGCTTCCCCCGGACGAGCTGACCGCTCTCGACGCCGAGCTCACCGCGGCGGTGACGCCGGAGCTGCTCGGTGAACTGCTCGCACTCGTCCCCGACGGCTGGCTCGGTGACGATCCGGTGGCTCGGCGCGCGCGGTACGCGGACTACCTCACCCGTCGGCTCGCCGCGCTCGACTGGCGGTCGGAGCTGCCGGTCGGAGCGCTCCGATGACCGGGAGGGAGCTGCCCGGGGCAGGACTCCCTGGGGCAGAGACAACCGCGAGGGAGCGGGCCGCGACGGACCTGCCCGGGACAGAGCCGGCCGTGAGGGAGCTGCCTGGGGCGGAGCTGCCCGGGACAGAGTCGGTCGGGACGGGCGACGCGCTGACGGTGCCGGTGCCGTTCGAGTACGCGGTGCTTCGGGTCGTTCCTCGGGTCGAGCGCGGGGAACGGATCAACGCGGGGGTCGTGCTCTACTGCCAGGCTGCCGCGTTCCTGGGGTGCGTCGTCCACCTCGACCCGGATCGGTTGCGGGCGCTCGATCCCGGTGCGGACCAGGCCTCGATCATGGCCGCACTGGAAGGAGTGCAGGCCGTCTGTGACGGCGACGCTGGACAGCGGGCCGGTGCCGGGCAGGGAGCCGGCGCCGGGCGGGAAGCCAGCGTAGAGCGTGAAGCCTGCGTGGGGCTGAGGGCCGGTACGGGACCGAGGATCGGTGCGGTACCGGCCGCGGGAGAGGCGTTGCGGGTGCGGTTCGGCTGGCTGACCGCTCCGCGCAGCACCGTGCTCCGGACGGGCAGGGTGCACGTGGGTCTCACCCGCGACCCCGCGCAGGAGGTCCGGCGGTTGGCCGACCGGTTGGTGCGCTGAATGCTGTGTTGGACCTCTGGCCGACCGGTTGGCGCGCTGAACGCTGTGTGCTGAGCTTCCGGCCTCCCGCAGGGGCGCTCGGCGCGGCACACTCGAGGGGTGCCGGAGCTACCGGAGGTCGAGGCGTTGGCGCAGTTCCTGCGTGAGCGGGCCGTGGGCTGTGTCGTGGCCGGGGTGGAGGTGGCCGCGGTCAGCGTGCTGAAGACCTTCGCGGTACCCCCGTCGTCCCTGCAGGGTCTTCAGGTCACGCAGGTCGCACGGCACGGGAAGTTCCTCGACCTGGACGTCGACGGGCTGCACCTGGTCGTGCACCTGGCCAAGGCGGGGTGGCTGCGGTGGTCGGACACCCTGCCCGCCGCGCCGGCCCGGCCAGGGGCGGGGCCACTGGCCCTGCGCGTGCGGCTGGACTCCGGCGAGGCCTCGGTCGGCTCCTCAGGAGGTCCCGGGTTCGACCTGACCGAGCAGGGCACGCGCAAGCGGCTGGCGGTGTACGTGGTGCGGGATCCCGGTGAGGTACCGGCCATTGCGTCCCTGGGGCCTGATCCGATGTCCCCGGACTTCGACCGCGCGGCGTTCGCCGCGATCCTCGGCGGCTCGAACCAGCGGATCAAGGGCCTGCTGCGGGAACAGTCCGTGATCGCCGGGGTGGGCAATGCCTACAGCGACGAGATCCTCCACGCGGCGCGCCTCTCGCCGTTCGCCATTGCGGGCAGGCTCGACGCCGAGCAGATCGACCGCCTGTGGACGGCGCTGCGGGAGGTGCTGGACACCGCGGTGGCCGCCGCGGTGGGGCGGCCGGCCCGAGAGCTCAAGGACGCCAAGCGCTCAGGGCTGCGCGTGCACGGACGCACCGGCCTGCCGTGCCCGGTCTGCGGGGACGTGGTGCGCGAGGTCTCGTTCGCCGACTCCTCGCTGCAGTACTGCGCGCGCTGCCAGACCGGGGGACGGCCGCTGGCCGACCGGAGGATGTCCCGCCTGCTGCGGTGATCGCGGACCAGGCGAGGAAGATCGGCCGCGCGGGCAGGTAGGTACCCCGACGGGTGTGCCCTCTGACGTAGCTCCTGAGCAGTACGATCACGCGCAGCCTCCCGCCGCGGGTCTGTCCCGGCAGGGAGTCGACACGGGGATGGTGTGGTCATGGGTGTGCGTTCGTCGTTCCGGGCCAGACGCGTGCCATTCGTCTTGCTGATGGTCGTGACGCTGCTGGCGACGCTGGGTGGATCCGTGCCCACCGCGTGGCGGGCCGATGCCGCAGCCGGAGCCGACGGATGCCCGAGCGGTTACTTCTGCGGATTCTCCGGATCGAACTGGGACGGGTCGATGATGAAGACCCGCACCTCGATGCCGACCCTGGGCTCCTGGGACCGGAAGATCCGTTCCTACGACAACCTCACTCCGTACTGGGTCTGCCTGGACGACGGGGCGAACTACGGCCTGCCGACGTGGTGGGTCCGACCCGGAAGCGGCGGTGGCACTGACCCGACCGCCCGCTCCATCAGGTTCACGACCACGCAGCGGGCCTGCACCACCACCCCGTACCCGCCCTACGACGCGCCGACCAAGGGACGCCGTTCGACGGCGTTCGGTGATCTCGACCACAACGGGACGCCGGACGTGCTGTCCCGGGCGATGGACGGGCGCCTCTGGTTCCTCCCCGGCAACGGCTCGGCGGGCGTGGTCGGCAGCGGATGGAACGCGATGACCCAGATCACGCGGCACGGGGACTACAGCGGCGACGGTCTGGAGGACGTCGTGGCCCTGCGCACCAACGGCGAGCTCTGGCTGTACGTGGGCAACGGCAAGGGCGGCTTCGCCGCCCACTGGCGCATGGCCACGGGCTGGACGAAGGTCACTGCCGTGGTCGCCACCGGGGATCTCAACGGCGACGGCCACGGCGACCTCGTGGTCCGTGACGGCACGGGCCAACTGTGGCGGTATCCCGGCAACGGCAAGGGGGGATTCATCGGCGCTCGCGGTTCACTCGGTGCGCACTGGGGACCCGATGTCCTGGCGGCGGCCGGCGATGTCACCGGGGACGGGAAGAACGACCTGCTGGCCGAGGACGGCAACGGTGTGCTGTGGATCTACCCGGGCAACGGCAAGGGGACGTTCCTGGCCCGCCGCAAGGTCAGCTCCGGCTGGTCCAAGGTCCACTCCTACGTGGGGCTCGGGGACCTCACCGGGGACGGCGTCAACGACCTCCTCACCGTCGGTGACGTACCGATGGACGCCTCCGGGGACTATGTGGGCGTCCTCGTCAGTCATCGCGGCACCGGTAAGGGCGGATTCAGTACCTCCACCAACCTCAGCATGGAGTGGTGGGGCCTCAACGGCGCCTTCTGAGTGGGCAGGCCGCAGCCGACCCGTTCGCAACCCTCCGCGCCGATCGTCATGGTCCGCCGCGATCGTCGTGGTCCGCCCCGTCAAGGAGGAGGTCTTCGCGCTGGGCGCGAAGCTGATCGTCCGGCTAGCCTGCCGCCATGTCGAGACCTCCCTCGGCGCCGTCGTCGGACCGCGGCCGAATCCGTACGCTCCGCAGGCCTGGCCCGGCCGCGAGGCCTACCTCGGCCGCGGAGGTGGCCCCCGCCGGCCGACGTCGCCCGGCCGCGAGACGTGCCCCCGCCGCCGGATCGGCCACCGCCGGACGACGTGCCCTGGCCGGCCGGCTCGTCCTGGCTCTGGTCGCCGTCCTGCCGATGTCGCTGGCGATGCTCGCCCCCGCCGAAGCGCATGACGCCGTCCTGTCCACGGATCCGCTGGACGGCGCCACCCTGCGGCATCAACCCGCGGCCGTGGTGCTCACGCTCGCGGAGCCGCCGGTCGCCCTGGGCACCGAGATCGAGCTCATCGGCCCGGGCGGCCAGGTGCTCGGAGGGGCCACGTCGATCGAGGGCGACATCGTCCGTCACGCCGTTCCGGTGGACGCCCTCCCCGGCTCGTACCAGGCACGCTGGCGGGTGACCGCGGACGACGGACACACCGTCTCCGGGGTGCTGCACTACACGGTCGCCGCGGCCGCGGGCCCCGTCCCCGGGGCGAGCGCCGTGCCCGGCACCGGCACCGCGTCCGGCGCGAGAACCGGAGTGTCCGCGGCCTCCCCCGGTACCGGGACGTCCTCGACCGCGCGGGACGGTGGGGCGGGTTCAGCTGCCTCGGGGAGCGCATCCTCAGGGGGAACCGGCACCTCGGTGTCCACGGGCTCGGGTGACACGGACGGGGACACGGACGGGCTGCCCGTCGCGGCTCTCCTCGCGGTGAGCCTCCTCGTGGTCGCGCTCCTTGCGGGCGGGACGTGGTGGTGGCGTGGACGGCATCGCGACCGGACGAGTGGGGACGGATCGTAGTTCTCCGGTCGGCCCCTCGGCCGGCATCGAGCGTGCACGTCAGCGGCGGATATGAGCCTCTCGACGCACCCTCCCGGTGGCGCACGCCTCGCCGGGGATTCCCCGTGCGGCGGCGAGGACTGCGAGGATGACGGGGTTCGCGCGTCATCCGGAGGTGCTTCTGTGCCCGACGCTGAGTCCGATCTCTCCCCGGTCCTGTCCGATGAGTCGCCGTCCGGCACGGCCTCGTCGGGCGAGGTTTCCGGTACCTCTTCGCCCCGATCCGGTACCTCTTCGTCATGGGATGACGGAGTCCCGCCCCCCGGGACCGTCGAGGGGACGGGCACGACGCAGGGAGCATCTCGGAGCCGCCGGACCTCTTCCGCCGGGGCCCGCGGCACCACGGAGTACGGCAGCACTACGGATGCCGTCGCCGCAGGGGCCGCGCGGACCGGCCGCCGTACCCCTGAGGCTGACCGCTATCCCCCACACACCGGACGCCGCACTACCGAAACCGTCGCTCCTGGGGTCACGGACACCGAACGCCGTCCGCCGGAGGCTGATCGCCGCACACCGGTGATCGAGCGCCGGGTCACGGCTGCCGGCAGGGTCACCGATCTACGTCTCACCGGCGCCGGCGACGAACTCGTCACGCACTTGGCGGTGGTGTTCGCCGACCCCATGGAGGTCTCCGCCTCTCCGGCGGAGATCCCGCCGCTTCCCGCGCCCGGGTCCTCTGCGGCGCCCGGCCCCTCGGCGGTGCGCGGCTCCTCGGTGGCAGGCGGCCACGCGGCGGCGACCGGCTCTGTGACCCCCGGTGCCCCCGCGACCGGTGAGGCCGCCCTCCTCGCCTTGTTCGAGGCACAGGTGGCGAGCCGGTGGTTGGATGTGGCCGCCCGACGCCTGCGGGGTGCCGGGCGTGCGGTGAGCGGCATCGCCTCCGCAGGGCACGAGTGCGACGCGGCCCTGGCCCTGGCCCTGCGTCCGGACGACCCGGTGCTGCCGCACTACCGCTCCCGGGCATTCCTGCTCGCTCGGGCGGCGCAGGCGGGCCGGCCACGCCCGGCCTTCGACGCGGCCCTCGCCATGGTGGGCAGTGCGGAGGACCCCTCCTCCGGCGGTCGGCGTCAGGGTGGCACCGATCCGACCCTCGCCGTCTTCCCCTACCCGGCGACCCCCGGGGGCACCCTCCCCCGGGCTCTGGGCATCGCCTGGTCGGTGGGACGCGCCCGCCAGGTGCCCAAGCGGCTGCGCACGCCGTCCCCCTGGCCCAGGGACGCCGTCGTGGTGGCGGGGTTCGGCGACGGCACCGCCAGCCACACCGTGACCATGGGGACCGTGGCGGCCGCCCGCCGGGCGGCGGAGCAGGGACTCGACCTGCCGCTGCTCCTCGTCTGTGAGGACAACGGGCTCGCCCATTCCGCCCGCACGCCGACCGGCTGGGTGCGATCGCTGTTCGGCGCGGGCACTGCACTGGCGTCCGGTACTGCGCTCCCATCGGGTACTGCACCCGGGTCGGGCACAGGGCTCGGGGCCGGCACGGCGCTCGGTTCCGGCGCAGCAGCCGGTTCGGCCAGCGGGCTGGACTACCGGTACGTCGACGGTTCCGACCCTCTCGCCACCCTGGCGGTGACCCGGGAGGCGGTCGAGCAGGTACGGGCCGGACGACGCCCGATGGTGCTGCACCTGGGCTGCGTGCGGATCGGTGGGCACACCGCCGAGGACGACGAGACCCGCTACCGGACGCCCGACGAGATCGCGGAGGACCTGGCCCGCGATCCTCTCGCCGCCACGGCGCGGGCGGTGGTCGAGGCCGGACTGCTGTCGGCCGGGGACCTCGCCGAGCGGGTGGAGGAGATCCGGCAGCAGGTCACCCGGGCCGTCGCCGAAGCTCTGGCCCGCCCGCTTCCCGGCTCTGCCGAGGACCTTGCGGCCCCGCTGGCTCTGCCGTCCCCCGACGCGGTCGCCGATCGGCTCGGTGCGCTGGCCTCGGCCGCCGTGGAGCCCCGCCGTCGGGTGTTCGGCAAGCACCTGCCGGAGGAGGAGGGTCCGCTCACCCTCGCCGAGACCCTGAACCGTGCCCTGCTCGACGCGGGCGCCGCGGATCCGCGGCTCGTGGTCCTGGGGGAGGACGTCGCGCGGTTGGGAGGCGAGTTCGGGGTCACCCGTGGGATCCAGCGGAGGCTGGGAGCCTCGCGGATCGTGGACGGCGCCCTCGACGACGCGGCCCGGCTGGGCCTGGGGCTGGGCGCGGCGTCGAGCGGCTTGCTGCCGGTGGTGGAGTTCCGCTCCCTGGTCGGTCTGCGGGACGCGGCCACCCAACTGGTGAACGAGGCGGCCGGTCTGGCCTTCGCCACCGGCGGCGTCCTGGTCAACCCCCTGGTGCTGCGGGTGTCGGCGTTCGGTGGGTTCCCCGAGCCGACCCCCGCCGCGCAATCCGACGGGGACCCGGACTCCTCCGGTTCCTCAGGGCCCCTCGGCGCGACCGCGGCAACCGGGGTGACCGAGGCGGCCCGTGCGACCGGGGAGACCGGCGCTTCCGCCGGCGTCAGTGGTTCCGGGGCACGGCGTGCGCGCGAGGGCCTGCCCCCCGAAGCACAGTCCCGGCGCGGGCAGTCCCGGGAGGACCGGTCCGCCCACTCGCGGGGAGCTCGTGAGGCGTTGTCCCGCGAGGCACTGGTGTCCCGCCTGCCGCGGCCGGACGTACCGGTGCCCGACGACGCCGGCCTGGCGTTGTTCCGGGACGTGCCGGGCCTGCTGCTGGGGTGCCCGTCGCATCCGTGCGAGGCCGCGGCGATGCTGCGCACCTGTCTGGCCGCGGCCGACCGCCACGGGACGGTCAGCGTCCTGCTGGAGCCGATCGGTCTCTACCACGAACGGGACATGCTCACCCCCGGGGACGGCGCCTGGCTCGCTCCGTACGCACCGCCCGCTCTGTGGGGAATGGCGCACGTGCCCATCGGCCACGCCACGGTGTGGGGCACCGGCACGGACCTGACCGTGGCCACCTATGGCGCGGGGGTCCGCCGCTCGCTGCGGGCCGCGGCCCGGCTCTCCGCCACCGGGGTGGGCGTGCGGGTCGTGGACCTGCGCTGGCTGGCTCCCCTGCCGGTGGCCGACGTCGTGCGCGAGGCGACCCGCACCGGCCGGCTGCTCGTGGTGGACGAGGTCCGCCGCGGGGCGGGGGTGGCCGAGGTGTTGATCACTGCGGTGCTGGAGGCCGGATTCACCGGGCGGCTGGCGCGGCTGGCCCCCCGGGACGGCCTCGTCGCGGCGGGGGAGGCCGCCCGCTGGGGGTTGGTCACCGAGGAGGACATCGAGGTGACCGCAGGCAAGCTCATGACCTGACCGCGGGGCGCTGGGGTCCGCCGAAGGCCTGCGCGCGGGGTGGATCGTCGACGGCCGCGGGTACGACCGTGCGTCGGTGGTCGCGGGTCCGCAGGGTGGTGGCTGTGGTGACCTGGCCGGTCGGACGTAGTCTGGTGCCTCGTGCGTATCAGAGAGGGCTCGGCGGTGTCCGGGTTAGTCGCGTACCAGGGTGAGCCAGGGGCGAACTCCGACGAGGCATGTCGGCAGATGGTGCCGTGGCTCGAGCCGATGCCCTGCCGTACCTTCGAGGACGCGTTCGCCGCGGTGCAGTCGGGGACGGCGGTCCGGGCCGTGATCCCGATCGAGAACTCGATCGCCGGGCGGGTCGCGGACATCCACCACCTGCTGCCCGACTCGGGCCTGTACATCGTCGCCGAGCACTTCCTGCCCATCCACTTCCAGTTGATGGGCGTGCCCGGAGCGGACATCGCGGACGTCCGCACGGTGCGCAGCCACGTGCACGGCCTGGGGCAGTGCCGGCGGATCGTGCGGGAGTACGGGTGGCGCGCGAAGGTCACCGACGACACCGCGGGCGCCGCCCGAGAGGTGGCCGCCCTCGGCGACCCGTCCGTCGCCGCCCTCTCGCCGATCTCCGCCGCCGAGCGGTACGGGCTTGAGGTGCTGGCCCAGGACGTCGAGGACGAGCACCGCAACACCACCCGCTTCGTGCTGCTGTCCGCGGAGCCGGAGGAACCGCTGCCCGACAACGGGCCGACCATCACCACGTTCGTGTTCCGGGTGCGCAACGTGCCCGCCGCGCTCTACAAGGCCATGGGCGGGTTCGCGACGAACGGCGTCAACATGACCAAGCTGGAGAGCTACCAGCTCGGCGGCACGTTCTTCGCGACGCAGTTCTACGCGGACATCGAGGGACATCCGAAGGACACTCCCGTGGCCCTGGCCCTGGAGGAGCTCGCGTTCTTCTCGGTGCACGTGCGGGTGCTGGGGACCTACCCGGCCAGCCCCTTCCGCGCCGAGATCGCCGAGCCCGCCGACAACCGGGCCCTGCGGCCGATCCCGCCGTCCTGACCGATCCCGCCGTCCTGACCGATCCCGCCGTCCTGACCCGTCCCCCGGCCCTGCCCCAGCCCGCTGCCCTGACGGGGCATTCGTCCTGACCGATCCTGCTGAGCGGACCGGGGCGTCCGTCCTGACCGGGGCGTCCGTCCACGACCGATGAGGTTGTCTCCGATCGTCTAGTGAACTTCCCTAGACGCGCGGATACAGTGCCAGCGTGGATCCGGTCTCCAACCCCTACGCGCCCGGCGCCGGGCAGCGGCCGCCCGAACTGGCCGGCCGGGACGGCGAGCTCGACTCCTTCGGGGTCGTGCTCGAGCGGATCGCCCGCGGGCGTCCCGAGCGCAGCATCGTGCTCACCGGTCTGCGGGGTGTGGGCAAGACGGTGCTCCTGAACGCGATGCGCTCGACCGCGGTCCGGGCCCACTGGGGCACCGGCAAGCTGGAGGTGCGTCCCGACCAGTCCCTGCGCCGGCCTCTGGCCGTGGCGTTGCACCTGGCGGTCCGGGAACTCAGCGCGCCGAACCGTGCCGAGGCGGACCACGTGCTCGGGGTCATCAAGTCGTTCGCCCTCCGCGAGGTGCCCGAATCCGCCCGGCGACCAGGTCGTGCCGGGGCGGCGGCCCGGGTACGGGAACGGTGGCAGCCGGGCATCGACGTGCCCGTGGTGCCAGGGCGGGCGGACTCGGGGGACATCGAGATCGACCTCGTCGAACTGCTCGGGGACGTCGCCGGACTTGCCGGGGACGCCGGACGCGGCGTGGGCATCTTCATCGACGAGATGCAGGACCTCGAGCCGGACGACGTCTCGGCCCTCTGCGCGGCCTGTCACGAGCTGAGCCAGAACGGCCTCCCCCTGGTCGTCGTGGGCGCCGGCCTGCCACATCTGCCGGCCGTGCTCTCGGCGAGCAAGTCCTACTCCGAACGGTTGTTCCGGTACGCGCGGATCGACCGGCTGGACCGGGCGGCCGCCGACCGGGCGCTGCGGGCACCTGCCCGCGAGGAGGGCGCGGACTTCACCGAGGACGCGCTCGAGGAGCTCTACGCGATCACCGCGGGGTACCCCTACTTCGTCCAGGCCTACGGCAAGGTGACCTGGGACGTCGCCCGGGTCAGCCCGATCACGGCCGACGACGTCCGGCTCGCCGCGCCACAGGCGCAGGCGGAGCTCGCGGTGGGGTTCTTCGGTTCGCGTTACGAGCGCGCCACCCCCGCCGAACGCGAGTACCTGCGGGCGATGGCCGACCTGGGCGCCCAGGACGAGGCGCGGCTCCGGGTCGCAGGGGAGGCGCCGGTGGGGCAGGGCGCCGTCCCCGCGGTCGAGGACGAGGCGGTGTCCACGGCCGCCGTCGCCGACCTGCTCGGACGCAAGCCGCAGTCGCTGTCGCCGGTACGGGACGGCCTGATCAAGAAGGGTCTGGTCTTCTCGGGCGAACGGGGGCGGATCGCGTTCACCGTGCCGCACTTCGGCCGGTACCTGCGGGCTCACGCCTCCGACTGAGCTCCACGTCGTCGCGGCGCCGCCGGCTCGCTTGGTCGCGTTCACCGCTTCCTGCACGCCTCAGCGCCCCCAGCTCCCTTGACCGCCCATACCGAGCCGCGTCGTTCCGGACGGTGTCGCTGATCCTGAGCGCGCCGTCCCTTCCCGACCTCGCTGTCCGTTCCTGGCCGCGCCGCGTCGTGCGTGCCTGACCGCGCTGCCGGTCGCCTTCGTCCGCGATCCGCACCCCGCAGGCGGGGGGCCAGGCATGGATCGCCTGCGATGTGCGGGGTAAGCGCGGGGTACCTGACCGGAGGCGGGCGCGGGGTCGTGGCCCGGTGCGGGGTGAGAGGCCGTCGTGCGCGGTGATCGGTCGCGGGCAGGACCTCGTGAGGTCGGGGAGTATCCACCGGTCAGGGGGGTACTGGTTGAGTACCTCCCTCAAATAGTTTAGAGTTCAACTAACGCGGATCCAGCCGCACCCCGAGTCACGGGGCACAAGAGACGAGGAGAACGAGATGAGCGCCTTCCCGGCCGAGTTGACGGGCACCTGGGAGATCGACTCCGCACACAGCACGGTGGGCTTCGCAGCCAAGCACGCGGTCGTCGCGACCACTCGGGGTCACTTCACCGAGTTCTCGGGCGGGGTGACGATCGACGCGGCCGACCCGTCGGCCTCCGCGGCCTGGCTGGACATCGTGGCGTCCTCGCTCACCACCGGCAACGGACAGCGTGACGGCCACCTGCTCGGCCCGGACTTCTTCGACGTCGAGAACCACCCCACGATCACCTTCCGGAGCGCCTCGGTGTCCGTGGACGGCGACGAGATCGTTCTGGACGGCGACCTGACCATTCGTGGTGTGTCCCGCCCGGTGCAGGTTCGCTGGGAATTCGGGGGCGTGGCCGCGGACCCGTGGGGCGGCGTCCGGACCGGCTTCGAGGGCACGGCGACGGTGAACCGCAAGGACTGGGGACTGACCTGGAACGTCGCCCTGGAGACCGGAGGCTTCCTGGTCTCGGACAAGATCAAGCTCGTGCTGGAGATCGAGGCGGCCAAGAAGACCGATCCGGTCGACTGATCACCCGCAGCATCCGTCGCTCACCGCTCCGGTGTCGATCGCTGGTTGCGCTGGGTGAACTCGGCGCGGTCCCCCGCCGGCCCGGGCCGGCGGGGGCGCGACCGCGAGTACCGCGCGGGGTGGCAGCGAACACCCGGGACCGCCCGAGCCTCCGGGCCCTGCCCCGATCCGTGTCCAGGTCCGTGCGTCGTCCGGAACCCGCCCACCGGGTGCCCCGGGCCGCTCGTCCGGTCGCGCGGAGAGTTCGAAAATCTCCGTCGACGGGCCGCCGACTCGCCGGTGACGGCCCTGGTGAGACGCCCGTCGGGGGTGCGCACGGCCCGACTGCACGCGTCGGTGCACATGCCGGCGCACGGTACGGTGCACGGTCTCGTTACGCCGATCCGGTGAGGGAGGTTTCGCCCTGGTCAGAGGGGGGTACTTGACACCCGGAGATACGAACGCGTGGCCCCGCGATTCCGAGGAGGTGCCGGCGGCATGCTCGCCGGCTCGGTGAACGTCCCCCATGTGCCGCTCTCCGCCCGGGAGGTACGCCACCGGGTGCGAGCGGAGCTCGCGGCTGCCCGCGTTCCCGTCGACCTGGTCGACGATGTGGAACTCGTGCTCGCCGAACTCGTCAGCAATGCCGTCAGACACGCCCAACCAGGTCCGGACGGCGGACTGGTGGTGGGCTGGCGGGCCGAGCAGTCCGCGGTCGAGGTGTACGTCAGTGACGGCGGTTCGCCACTTTCCGTGACTGTTCGCCCGGAGTGGCCGATGGCTGTCGGTGGTCGCGGACTGCACCTGGTCTCGGGGCTCGCCCGCGCCTGGGGCATTGTCGAGCGCCGTGACGGCGGGCGAACGGTCTGGGCGAGCGTCGTCACCGACTCCTGAGCCAGGCCGTAGCCTGGCCTCATGGCGAAGAAGGCACGCAGAACCCCCTCGACCACCGGAAGCCGGACCTCGGGGGCGGACAGGGTAACCGCGGTTCGGGGAACCGCCGGATCGACCCCGACCGGTGGCCCGATTCCTTCTGGTGACTCGATTCCGGTCGTGAGCGCCAAGCAGCCCTGCCCCTGCGGCTCCGGCCGCCGGTACAAGGCCTGCCACGGAGCCGTCCGGGAGACGGACCCCTTCGTCGCCCGCCCGTTCGAGGGGCTGACCGGCGAGTGCGACTGGGTCGCACTGCGTGAGATCGTCCCTGCTGCGACCGTCCCGGTACGCCTCGACGCGGCACATGGCGGGGGGACGGCGACCGTGGCGACGGTGCTGCCCATGGCCTGGCCCGGTATGCGACGGGCGGACGGGACCGTGCTGGTCGGTCTGCAGACCACGGCGGGCTCGGCCGACCCGAGCCGTGACGTCGCCGCGGCCCTGATCGCCGCGCTCGCGGCCGAGCCCGGGTCCGCCGTCGGTCTGGACCGGTCAGGCCCCGAGGATCCGCGCCTGCAGGACGTGCTCGATCCCGGGGCGCCGTTGGAGATCACCGTCCACAAGGGCTTCGACTTCTGGGTCGAGGATCTCGCCGAGGTCACCGCCGAGGTGCGCGACTCCCTCGAGCGGGCGAACGCGGCCGCGGTACCGACCGCGCGGTTGGAGTCCGTCGAGGCCGCCTACTGGTGCGAGGTCGGGGAACGCCGCCACCTGCGCTGGGTGTTGCCCCACCCGGAGGACGCGCTGTTCGACGCGCTGGCCCGCCTCCACGCCGCGGGAGCGACCCGGCTGGTCGAGGGTTCGCGCTACCTCGGGTCGTTCCGGGCCCACGGCCTGCTCGTGCCGGTCTGGGACCTTCCGCGTGAGACCGAGGCACTCGACCTGGAGAAGCCGGCGGCCACCTTCGCCGACCGACTGGGCGAGGCGCTGGCCACGGACACGCCCTTGACCCTGGACGAGCGCAGAGCCCGTGCGGGAGTCGTCTCGCGCCAGATCACCCTGCGCTGAGCGACCGGCCATGACGGCACGAGGAGCCGTCGCGGTGGTGATCCCGGCCCGTGACGAGGCGGAGCGGATCGCCGCCACGGTGACCGCGAGTTGGACCCTGCCGGGTGTCGACATGGTCATCGTCGTCGACGACGGGTCCCGGGACGCCACCTCGGTGGAGGCGCTGCGCGCGGGGGCCGCCGTGGTCCGGCATCCCCGCAATCTCGGCAAGGGCTCGGCCATGCGCACCGGCGCCGCGCATGTGGCGCGCCTGGAGGCGGACGACGGTCAGGACGCACCCTCCCGGGTGCTGCTCTTCGTGGACGCCGATCTGGGCGCCACTGCCGCGCGCACGGCGGCGCTCGTGCCACCGGTGCTCGAGGGGACCGCGGACATGACCGTCGCGGTGCTGCCCCCGCAACGCACCGCCGGCGGCGGCCACGGGTTCGTGGTGCGGCTGTCCCGGGACGGCATCGCCGCAGCCACGGGCTGGATCCCCACCCAGCCGCTCAGCGGCATGCGCTGCCTCTCGCGGGAGGCCTTCTCGGCGGCGCTCCCCCTGGCCCGTGGTTGGGGGGTGGAGACCGGGCTCACCATCGACCTGCTCCGGGCCGGGTTCCGGATCGAGGAGGTGCCCTGTGCCCTGGAGCACCGGGTCACCGGACGCGACCTGGCGGGGCAGCTCCACCGTGCCCGGCAGTACCGGGACGTGGCACGGGCCTTGTGGGTCCGGCGCGTCCGCAGAGGAGTCGCGGCGTTCCGTGCCCGCTCGGGGATCTCCGGGCGACGCCGGCGTGACTCGCGATCCGGCTCGGACCGACCGGGCTCTGCCTGACCGGCAGGGTTCTGCGCGCTCAGCGGCGCCCGCGTGGCCCCCTGCCCACCGGGCGGCTCGGCCAGGGCCGCGAGAACGGTGGGCGCGAGGGCGCCGCGGGAGGCCTTCGGGCAGCCTGGGGACGCCCCGGCGGGAGCGTCTCGGCCCGGTCCGCCGCGCGCAGCAGCACCGCGACCAGTAGGGGCAGCACGAGTGTGGCCGCCCCGGCCGGCATCGCCGTCCCCGAGTCGTTCACCAGCACCGCGATACCCAGGAGCACGCCGAGGCAGGCCAGGGCCGGGCGCAGGGTGGCACTCGAGGCGTAGGCGGACCGCAGCACGGCCAGGCCGAACCTCTCCGGGCGGAGCAGGGCTGCGATCACGAGCACGACCACGACGGGCAGGAGCAGGTTCAGCGGGCTCGCGGTGAGCACCGCCACGTTCTGCTCCGTCTTGCGGGCCACGACGGTGCCGCCACCGCCGTCCAGCACGGTCTGCACGAAGCGACCCAGGTGCGTGCGTTGATCCGCCGGACGCAGCCAGTCGAGCAGGGACAGGGCCAGGACCGCGGCGAGGGTGCCGCAGCAGATCCCGAGCAGCCTGCGCGCGGTCAGGCGTACCCCGGCCACGAGCAGCGCGAAGAGCGAGAAGGCCGGCACGATCGCGGGCGGACCGCCGAAGTCGCTGCCGACTCCCGGCAGTCCGTCCACCAGCGTGGCCACGAGCCCGACGGTCGCGATCACCCCCGCCGCCAGGCGTCGGCGTCGGGCCGCGGCCTGGGCCGCCGCATCGGTCCCTGCGGTCGAGGACTTGGTTGCCGAGGGCTTGGCGGCGGTGGCTCCGCGGATCGCGATCCCGGACAGGAGAGCGTCCGCTGCGGCTGCCGCGGCGAGCAGCATCCCGGACGCGAACAGGGCGAACGCGGGGTTGCCGATCCCGTAGAAACGGCCCGCGACCAGGGGCTGGTCGCCCATCGGGCTGCACAACTGGAGTCGTGAGCCGCTGAGCACGTCCGCGGCGAGCACCAGCGCGGACAGGCCACCCACCCAGCCGATCGGGGCGAGCAGCAGGCGGCGCCCCGGGCCCAGGACCGCGAGGAGGGCCGGCGGCAGGGCGAAGGCGATGCTGAGCAGGCTCACCATGAGCAGCGGCGGCCCCAGGCGCCACCAGGGGGCCAGGGCCGCCAGGAAGGTGCCGGCCGGGACCGCGGCGAACCAGAGTGCGGCACCGGTGACGGCGACCCGCAACCGATGCCGCACGGTGGGGGTGCCCGCTCGGCGGCGCAGCACCACCGCGGTGACCCCGTACAGCACGAGTTGGGCGAGCACGAGCGCCGCGAAGAACGACGGAACCACCTGGTGCATGGTCACGGCGGCCTCTTGCAGGTCGAGCAACCGCTGGAGCCGGCTCGTGGGTTCACCGGCCGAGCGCGAGACCAGCGTGGCACCGACGGCATCGGCGGGCACCGGGTGGCCGAGAAGCCGCAGCACGGTCGGCTGGAGGTCGGTGAGCTGCACCAGACCGTCCTGACGCGTCGAGTCGCTGCGCAGCAGCGCGGGGGCGAACGCGTGCGCGCCGGCGGGACCCGGGCCCAGGGCCGCGACGAGCTGGAGTTGCGGCTGCCGCCCCGAGTCGGCGAGTGAGGCGACGATCACCGTCGCCCCGGTGGGGAGCTCGCCGAGTACCAACTGCAGGCGCGTATCCAGGGCACTCACCTGGTCCGTCACCGATTCGGTCCACAGGCCCGTGGGCCGGGGGGCACCGGCCGGCTGTTCCGCGGGATCGCGCACCGCCCCGGCGTCGACGACGAGCAGGTCGGGATCGAGGGCGAGGGCTGCGCGTACCTGCTCGTCCAGATCGGTCGCCAGCACCGAGGGGTCCGGAGCCCCGCCTCCGGGCTCGGGGGCAGCAGGGTCGACGCCGACAAAGGCATGCGCCAGGCGACCCTGGCCGTCGGCGACCGCGACCGCGGCGCCCGGGCCCACCGCGACCACCGACGTCGACGCCTGCAGGAGCCGGCCCAGCAGCCCCGGCTCGGCGTCGTAGGGGTCGGCGTGCGCCTGGGCGAGGTACGAGGACCAGCCGGTCACGGTGGCGCTGCCGCCGGGTGCCGCGTCGAGCCGCACCGCCGGTGCAGGGCAGCCCGCCCGGTCGGGGTCGCCCGAGGCGCGGGGTGCGGCCGCCCGACGGCCCGCGGACAGGGTCAGCCAGCCGTCGACCGGGCAGGTGGTGTCGTGGACGCTGCGCACCGCGAGCACTCCGATGCTGGCGGCGCTCAGCAGCCCGGTGAGGGTGGGGGCGTCGAGGTCCACGTCGTCCCACCGCGTCCCACCGGTGCCGATGACGACGACAGGTCCGGTACGGGCGGACCCGGTGGTCGTGGACCCGACGGTTGTGGGCCCGGTGGTGGCCCGGGCGGCTGCGGGCAGGAGAGCCGGGACGACGAGGACGGTCAGCATGATCAGGGTCATCGGGACCCCGGCGAGACCCCGGCCGGTCCTGCGTCGGGCAGGAGCGAGGTGCCGGACGAGAACGAGATGCCGGACGGGAGCGCGACCGGCGGGTGCAGTCCGGAACGTCCCGATGCCGGCGCGGGGCCCCGGGCGTTGCGGGGGCGGTGGAGGCGCTGATTCGAGTCCTGGTCCGGGAGCAGGGGTTGGGTCGGGCGAGAATATGTCTGTGCCCGAAACGCCTGTACCCACATCCCACCCCAGATCCGTCCGTCCGTTCCGCGGTGTGCGCGGCCGGTGGTTGCCCTGGGCGGTCGGAATCCTGGCGTTCCTGGTCGCGGCCGCTCCCTGGGTTTACTCCTACCTGTGGGTCCAGCCTCGCACGGTGTGGCAGGTGGACCTGGAGGTCTACCGGGAGGCCGCGAGGGCACTCGTCACCGGCGAACCATTGTACGACCTGAGGACCAATTCCCCTCAGTACCTGCCGTTCACCTACCCGCCGTTCGCGGCCGTCGCCGGGCTGCCGTTGCTCCTGGCACCGTTCTCGGCGATGGGCTGGATCTGGACGTTCGTGCAGCTCGGGTTGCTGTGGATGATCGTGGGACTCGCGTTCCGTCCGCTCCTGAGCCGGCTCGGCCCCTGGGGCCCGGTGCTGCGGGGCGTCGTCGCGGCGGCCTGCGTGTGCACCCTGGCGGTCTCGGACAGCATCCGGTTCGGCCAGGTGAACGCCGTGATCGTCGGTCTCTGTCTGGCGGATCTGGCCCGCTCCGACCCTCGGGACGGCCGGCCCCTGTTCTGGCCGCGGGGCGCCCTGGTGGGAGTGGCCGCGGCGATCAAACTCACCCCGGCCGTGTTCTGGGTGCACTGGGCCGTCACCCGCCAGTGGCGCACCCTTGCAGTCTCGGTGGGCACGGCCGGGGGACTCACCGCGCTGGTGGGGCTCTTCGCCCCGTCGGCGACCGCCGCGTTCTGGACCGACGCGCTGCTGGACCCCAACCGTCTCGGGGCCAATGACAACACCTCGAACCAGTCGATGCGCGGTGCCCTGATCCGCATGGTGAGCGGGCGCACGACCCTGCACGGTGCCGGCTGGTCCCTCGCCTGGGTCGCTGCCGTGCTCGCCGTCTCCGCGCTGGCCGTGTACTGCTCGGCCCGTCTGGACCGGGCCGGCGACACGGTGGGTGTGGTGGCCTGCCTCGGCCTCATGGCGTTCCTGGTCTCTCCGGTTTCCTGGATCCATCACCTGTTCTGGGGTGTGGTCGCGCTCGGCGCGCTGACCGGGGACGGACGGCGCCGGCGCAGGTTGGTCGTCGCGGGGATCTTCCTGATCCCGCAGCTGCTGCGCCTGCCCTGGTGGGGCGAGGACTGGCTGGCTCACGGGAGTGTCCCGGTCTGGCTGGGCAAGACCGTCCAGGACGGCTACACCGTGACGGCGCTCCTGGGGCTCGTGCTCCTCTGGTGGTTCGTGGTCCGCCCGCTCGGGAGGTCCCGGCCGGCAGGGGCGGACGCCACCGACCTTCCCGCGGACCGTCCGGCAGCGCGCGGGGCGTCCACGGCGGGGGAGGACGGCGCGGAAGCCGCGGAGTCGGGTCCCACCGGGTCCGATCCCGCCGGTCCCCGGGTGCTCACCGGCAGCTGAGCCCGCCGGGGTCCCGAGCCGCCCGCCGCGGAAACACCGGGGTCCCGAGTTGGGCACGAACCACCGGGCCGGCGCACGGCGGACCGTGCTCAGACGGGTCGGTTCCGGTTGGTGGGAGGGGTCCCGGCCGGTCGGACGAGCAGGAGTCGGTCGGACGAGCAGGAGTCGGTCGGACGAGCAGGTTCGGGCGGCTCAGATGGGCAGGTCCACCCCGGCCGCGGCGAGTGCCGTGAGCGTGGCGAGGACCAGGCACACCCAGCCACCGATCCGGCGGATCGTGGAGAGCCGCATCCGCCGCAGCAGGGCCCGTCCGAGCAGGGCCGCCGCTCCGGCCACGAGGGCGAGGGCGGTCCAGGAGCCGAGGAACACCGCCACGGGGTCGTGGTACCGGGCGGCCAGGCCGACCGTGAGCAGCTGCGACAGGTCGCCCCACTCGGCGAGGAACAGCACGAGGAAACTGCTGAGCACGGCGCGGAGCCCCGACTTCGCCGCGGTCACCCGACCGGCGAACTCCTCCTCGGCCTCGTCGGCGTCCACCAGCGAGGCCCCCCGCAGCAGGATCACCCCCCCGGCCGCGAACAAGGCCGCGGCGGCCAGGGTCACCGGCTCGTCCGGCAACGCACTGATCAGGTCGCCGAACGCCACCGCGACGAGCGACTGGACGGCGAAGGCCAGCGTGACGCCGATCCAGGCCTGGAGCGGCCGGTAGCGGGTCGCGAGGACGAGCGTGGCGACGAACGTCTTGTCCGGCAGCTCCACCGGAATGATCAAGGCGAAGGTGGCGAGGGCGACGGCGAGATCCATGGTGGCTCGACGCTATCCGCCCAGGGTGGCGGGCGTGCAGGGGGGCCCGGCAGGGAAACCCGGCATCGACGCCGGGGCGCCGCGCTTCATCGGCGGGGGGGACCTCCGGCGGGCGCGGTCGTCCGGCGCGGGCGGGTGCCCCGACCGCGGGCCCGGAGGTCCTCGCCAGGCGACGACGGGTCGTCGAGGGAGATCGAGCCGCTGTGGGACGACGAGCCCTTGGGCGAGACCGAACCGGTGGCGGACGGCGAGCTGGTGGCCGAGGTCCGGCCGGCGGGGCGCACGGGGTCCAGGGGAAGCTGCTGGGCCTGGCCGGCGGCGACCCCGGCCAGGTCGAGGGCGCGCCGGTAGAGGTCCGCATCGGGGCGGCCGACAGCGACCAGGCCGTCCGCGGCCTCCCGCAGGATCGCGGCATGTGCGCGGCTGAGTGGTACCCCGTCGAGGTCCCTCACCGCGGCGCGGTACTGCTCGGCCGCCCGCGAGGGATCCGGCCGGCAGGCCAGGCCCGCCGCGAGTTCGAGGTGCGCCCGCGCGGCCAGGGGTCCGGGATGGCCGTCCAGCAGGTCGAGCGCCGCCCGGGCCTGTACCTCGGCGGCCGCGGGCTCGCCGCAGAGCCGGTGCACCAGGCTGCGGGCGCAGGCCCAGGCTGCCCGGGTGGGCGGGCTCATCGGTCCGGGGGCGCCGTCGGGCAGGGTGTCGAGCAGCCGGCCTGCGGCCACCGCCCGGGTGCGGTCGGTGCGGGCGACGAGCGCGGCGAGCTCGATCTGCAGGGGAGGGAGCCCGGCGAGGAGGTCGTGGTCGAGCACCACCGCGAGCACGTGGGGTCCGAGTTCGGTGCCACGCTCCGCCGCTGCCTCAGGACCCTCGTCGCCGGGCGCCAGGCAGGCGTCCGCGGTCCCCTCGGGTAGGCCCACCCGCCGCTTGAGCGCATGGTGGACCAGTTCGGCCGCGGACCCGGCCTCACGGAGGCTCCCGGACAGGTGCGCGCAGATCAACAGCACGCAGCGCAGCCGCAGCACGCCGTCGTCGTCCTCGCGGGTGCCCCGGGCGAGCAGACCAGCCAGGGCGTCCTCGGCGGTGTGGACCGCCGCGTCGAGGTCGCCGACCGTCTGGTGCAGGCCGCACAGGTGGGCCGCGGCCGGGGCGAGCACGGCGCGGGGGTCCTCGCGCAGGCACCGGTCGACCACCTGGGTGAGGGTGGCCACGGCGGCGGGCAGATCGCCCGTGGCTTCCTGGACCTGGGCGAGCAGGAGCAGCGCCTGGTCCCGGACCGGCAGCGGCAGCCCGGCACTGGCCAGCACCGCGGCGACGAGTTCGTGCGCGGATTCGGTGCGGCCACGGCGCAGGAGGCCCGCGGCCTGGTCGAGGTCGCGCTGGGCGGCCTCGACGCTCTGGGGGGAGGGGATGAGGGTCCGGCCCTCGATCGGCGTGAGCGCCGGGGAAAGCGGCGACTCGGCCAGCGGGACCGCGCGGACCCCGCAGGCGTCCAGGGCGCGCCGGTAGGCCTCCTGGGTGGCGGGATCACCACGCGTCGCGAGGCGCTCGGCGAGGTCCCGCCAGATCGCGGCGACCGCCCGGGAACGAGGACAGTCCTCGAGCACCGTCATCGCGGCCTGGTAGTGCTCCAGGGCCTCCTCGTGGCGGTCCTGGGTGGCGACGGCGTCGCCGAGGAAGACCAGCCCGCGGGCGGACTCGCTGCGCGTGGACGACCCGAGCATGCGCAGTGCCGTGCGCATGCTGATCTCGGCGAGTTCGGGCTCGCCGAGCAGCAGGTGGGCGTGCCCGCGGGCCAGGTGCCACTCACCCAGATCGTTCTCGCCGCCGAGATCCTGGAGGACGGGCAGGGTCTGGTCGAGCAGTGCGGAGGCCTCGGCGGCCCGGCCCGGGTCGCAGCGCAGGATGATCCGGGCGACGTCGGTACGCAGCCGGGGCAGGTCCCGGACGGTCTCGCGCTCGGACATGATCGCCAGGGAGCGATGGGACAACCGCAGCGCCTCGACGACGTCCCCGCGTGCCTCGGCGGCGAGCGACGAGTTCCAGTAGACCGCGGCCAGGCCCATCGCGGATCCCGAGGCCTGGGCGAGCTGCAGCAGTTCCTGGGCGAGCGCGGAGCAGTGCACGAGGTTGCCGAGTTCGAGGTGGGCCGCCATGAGTGTCGCGGCGAGGCGCAGGTGGCCGTCCGTGCCGACCAGGGCGTCGCGCTCGCAGGCCCGCAACCCCTCCTCCGCCACTCGCACGGCGGCGTCGAGGTCGCCCGCGAGCAGGTAGACGCGACACAGGGCCATGCTGACGTCGTTGGCCGGTAACCGGGAGGTGCCGTGCAGGCACCGGCGGTGCAGCGGCAACAACACGCCCGCAGCGGCGGGCAGGTCGCCGAGCTTCTCGTGGGCCTGGGCGAGCAGCAGGTCGAGCTCGTCGCGTCCCGCCCGGTCGTGCCCGGGAACCGCGGTCAGCGCCAGCAGCCGGTCACGGGCGGCGGCGGCCTCGCCGTTGCGCAGCGCCAGCCGCGCATAGGCCAGCTCCAGCTCCGCCCGGGACACCCGGCTCGGTTCGGCGGTTCCCGGTTCGCGCAGGGTGAGTCCGTCCGCCGGGGTCGCCAGGGGCCCATCGACCGTCGTGCGCCGCAGGGCCTCGGAGACCGCGGCGCCCGTGCTCCCGGACGTGTGGGGATCGAGTGGAAGCGATTCGGGTCCGCGCCGTGCCTGGTCCGCCCAGTGTTCCTGGTCCGGCGGATCGGTCGGGTGTGCCCGGCCGATCGGTCGCCCGGGGTCCAGGTGCTGGGTGGCCTCGATCAACTGGTGGACGGCGTCGAGCGCGGGGGCGGGGAGGGTCGCCGCCGCGGCGGCGATCCGGCGGACGCCAGGGGAGCGCAGGGCCGCCGTGAGCTCGAGGTCGTCGCGCTCCGGTTGGTGCGGGTTGTCGAAGAAGT
>CAZOWW010000046.1:14729-38549 GCA_964583765.1 uncultured Kineosporiaceae bacterium | reverse complement strand
CCACCAGTTAGCCCACCCCCCCAAGGCCAAAAGGCGCTTAATAAATGGGCGCAAGATACAACACCACCCCCACCAGAGCGACCACAAAAGCCCGCCCCGCACCAAGAGGTCGCACAAAACCAACTAGCAGGCCCCCAACCCCGCCAACCCGGCCCCCCACCCCGCCTGCTCGGGGGGGACTATCCCGGGCCCGCGACCACCGGCACCTTCGGCTTCGCCTGGGAGGACCCGTCCGGCGGCGGGCGCGACGACGGCCTCCTTCGGGTGCTGCCCGAGCCGCGGAAAAACGCCGCCAGTGGTGCCAGCCGCATGGTGCTCATCGTGCTCGCCGGGGCGTTGCTCATCGGGCTCTTCCTCGCCGTGCACACCCTGCTCGGCATCGGCAGCGGCCCCAACCTCTTCGGCACGGGCAAGCACAGCCACATGCCGTCGGTGACCAACGGCGGCTCGTCGACCTCGGGATCCACGCAGCAGAACGGCAGCCAGAGCACCACCGCCCCGACCACGGGCGCCGCGGTTCCGGCAGGGCAGCCCCTGCAGGTGCTCTCGGTCACCCCGCTCGACCCGCAGGGCGACGGCACCGAGAACAACGACCGTGCGCCGCGCGCCATCGACGGGAAGTCCACCACCTACTGGGCGTCCAAGACCTACAAGACGCAGGACTTCGGGCACCTGAAGACCGGGCTGGGCCTGGTCCTGCAGCTGCCGCCGAACAGCGTGGTCTCCCAGGTGAGCCTGGACGTGCCCGGCACCGGTGGGCAGGTCCAGTTGCGGTCGGCCTCCGGTCCGGCCAACGAGGGCTCCACCGAGATCGGCGGCGGCGCGCTCACCGGAGGTACCTCCACATTCACCCTCTCGAAATCGGTCACCACGTCGTACCTTGTGCTCTGGTTCACCCAGTTGCCGCAGGTGGACGGGAGTTACCGGATCGAGGTGGCCGAGGTGCGGGTGCAATGACCGTGGACGGCGTCGACGTGGACGACCGGGCGCTCCTGCGCGCCCATGTGGCGGGTGACCCGCGGGCGTTCACCGTGCTCGTGCACCGGCACCGGGACCGGCTGTGGGCGGTGGCCCTGCGCACGGCCGGGGACGCCGACGAGGCGGCCGACGCCCTGCAGGACGCCCTGCTGTCCGCGTATCGCAACGCGGCAGGGTTCCGGGGTGAGGCGGCCGTGACCACCTGGTTGCACCGGATCGTCGTGAACGCCTGCCTCGACCGGATCCGGCGCCGGGTCGCCCGTGCGGCCGAGCCGCTCGGGGACCGCGACCTCGCCCTGCCCGGGGACTCCCACGCCGCCGCGGACGCCCGCATGGATGTCGAGTCCCTCCTGCGGCGACTGCCCCAGGCCCAGCGGCTCGCGATCGTCCTGGTCGAGCTCGAGGGCCTGTCCGTGATGGAGGCGGCACAGGTGCTCGGCGTCGCCGAAGGGACGATCAAGTCACGGTGCGCCCGGGCCCGCCTCGCGATGGCCGCGATGCTCCGGGAGGGGGCCGCGCAGGTTTCGGGGAACCGCACGCCGGGATCCCGCGTCGGAGCAGGGGAGGCTGTCGGCAGCACCGTCGGCGGCCCGATGCGCAGGAGACGGGCCCGGGAGTCGGAGTCCGGACGACGGCGCGGAACGACACCGACGGAGGACGAGGGCTGGTGAACGGACCCACGCTCGGGGACCACCCGAGCCTCGACCTGCTGGCTGACCTGGCCGCGGACGCGCTGCCCACCCAGGATGCGCGCGTGGTGGAGAGTCACGTGCTGGGGTGTGCGAGCTGCTCCGACCTGCTGGCGGACGCCGAGCAGCTGCGCGGGCTCCTCGCCCGCAGTTCCGTCGCGCCGATGCCCGACGCCGTGTGGCAGCGCCTGGAGCGGGCACTCGGCGCCGAGGCCGGACGTCACACCGCCGATCCCCGCGTCGCCGCCGAGCCACAGGCGGCTGGCGATCGACGCGTCACCGGCATGCTCCCGATCCCGGCCGAGCCCTTCTTCTCGGCCGAGCTCCCGATCCCGGCCGAGCAGGACACGATCCACCTGCCCCGCACCCCGGGCCAGGAGACCGGTCCGTGGGTGGCCGAGGTGCGCTCCGCCCCGGAGGCGCGGGGGGCGTCCGAGCCGGCGACCGGGGATCTGCCGCGTTCGGAACGTACCCCCCGTGGCTGGGATCCCGGCAGCCCGGGCCAGGCGACCGGCCTGCTCCCGACCACCAGTTCCGACGTCGTCCTCCCGCAGAGCAAGCGCCTGCGCCGGGTGGCCGGTGGCCAGCAACGCAGCCGCCGGGACTCCCTCGCGGCCCAGCGCTCCGACGCGCCGTCCCGGTGGACCAACCCGATCTGGCGGGGGGTCGCCGCCGCCGCGGTGCTGCTCGGGCTCAGCGCCGGAGGCTACGGCATCGTGCGGGTGGTCGACTCCGGCTCCGGGCACCCGGTGGCCGCGGCCTCCGCCCCAGGCGCCTTCGACGCCCTCGCCTCGACCGTGCGGCAGTCCGGCACGGACTACAGCCTGGGACGCCTGGACACCCAGATCCGGTCCCTGGTCGCCTCGGCCGGCCAGTCCGTGATGTACGACCGGGACACCACGGCGCCCGCCCAGCCCCACTCGACCGCGGGTGCGGCCCGCGGCGGGACGCAGGAGGCCAACAGCTCCGCCGTGACCGCAACGGACGGGAAGGCGGCCTCCGCCGGCAACGGTGTCGTGCGCGGAGCCGAGTCGTCGCAACCGGGTCAGCTGCTGCGGTCCGGGCCCGCGCTCCAGGCGTGTCTGGCGGCCATCGATGCCGGGTCCGCCCGTCCGGTGGCGGTGGATCTGGCCACCTACCAGGGCCGAGAGGCCGCGGTGATCGTCCTTCCGGCAGTCAACGGCGGTTACGAGGTGTGGGTCGTCTCGCGCACCTGCCGGCCCGGAGCGGACGGCACCCTGGCCTACCGAGTGATCGCACCCGGCACCACCCCCACCCCCTGACCGGACGGGTTCCCGCCCGGGGATCACCTGAGCCGCCCTGGAGGTTCCTGGGCTGTCGCGGGGGATTCCCCTACCGTGACCGGGGAATCCCGGACCGCAGGCCGGAGTCCTTCGCGCCGGTCGCCTTCCGCGTCCGGAACGGCACCTGGTGTCACGTGATGTGCCCCTCGCTCGCCCGGACGACTCGCATCTGTCCTGGTCCGGGTGGGGACGTGCAGCACCGGAAGAACGAAGACCTAGGATCGGTTCTGGTTGTCGAGCGTCCGCGCGATCACCCGTCACGGGTGGGCACCGCGGGCGGCCCCTGACCGAACACATCGGGAGAGACGACGTGAGTGATGACGTCCGCGAACTGATCATCATCGGTTCGGGTCCTGCCGGGTACACGGCCGCCGTGTACGCCGCGCGTGCGGGACTGTCCCCGCTGGTGTTCGAGGGCTCGGTGACCGCCGGGGGCGCCTTGATGAACACCACCGAGGTCGAGAACTTCCCCGGGTTCCCGGAGGGGATCCTCGGCCCCGACCTCATGGATCGCCTGCGTCAGCAGGCCGAACGGTTCGGTGCCGAGCTGGTGCCGGACGACGTGTCCCGGGTCGACCTCACCGGTGCGGTGAAGTCCGTCGAGGTCGGGGACCCCGAGTACGGCGGGGTCCAGGTGCACCGGGCACGCGCGGTCGTCCTGGCGACGGGCTCGGCCTACCGCGAGCTCGGCCTGCCCGCCGAGAAGCGGCTCTCCGGGCACGGGGTGAGCTGGTGCGCGACCTGCGACGGCTTCTTCTTCCGTGACCAGGACATCGCCGTGATCGGGGGCGGGGACTCCGCCCTGGAGGAGGCGACCTTCCTCACCCGCTTCGCCCGGTCGGTCACCGTCGTGCACCGCCGGGCCGAGCTGCGCGCCTCGACGATCATGCGCCGGCGGGCGGAGCAGAACGAGAAGATCCGGTTCCGCTGGAACTCCGTGGTCGCGGACGTTCTCGGGGAGAGCTCGGTGACCGGGCTGCTCCTGCGGGACGTGCACACGGGGCTCGAGTCGGAGCTGCCCGTGTCCGGGGTGTTCGTGGCGATCGGTCACGAGCCACGGGTCGACCTGGTGCGCGGGCAGATCGACCTGGACGACCACGGGTACATCGCGGTGGCCGGGCGGTCCTCGCGCACCAACCTTCCCGGCGTGTTCGCCTGTGGCGACGTCGTCGACCACGAGTACCGCCAGGCCGTCACCGCGGCGGGCTCGGGGTGCGTGGCGGCCCTGGACGCCGAGCGGTACCTGACCGCCCTCGGCGATGCCGTCCCGGTCCAGGACGGCACGGGGGCCGAGGCCACACCGCTCGATCCCGCGGTCGCCGGTTCCGTCCCCGGTCCGCGGTAACCCAGCCCTATCGTCCGGCGGGGTCCTCCCCCGCCGGACCCGTGACCAACCCGTCACCCAGCGGGTTTGCCAGAACGCCGACCCGAGTGCCGTCCTGGTGGCAGGATCGGCCCGGATCCCTGACGAGGAGTGGCAATGAGCGCGTCCACGGTGACAGTGGTGACCGACGACACCTTCGCTTCGGAGGTGCTCCAGAGCGACAAACCCGTCCTCGTGGACTTCTGGGCCCTCTGGTGCGGCCCGTGCCGGCAACTCGAGCCGATCCTCGACGAGATCGCCGCCGCCCACGGGGAGCAACTGAAGATCGTGAAGCTGAACTCCGACGAGAACCCCAAGACCGCGGCCCGCTACGGAGTCATCTCGCTGCCCACGGTGGCGGTCTTCTCGGGAGGCGAGATCGTCCGTTCCATCTCGGGCGCCCGGTCGAAGGCCCACCTACTGCGGGAACTGCGGGAGTTCATCGGCTGATCGATCCCAGCTCCCTGGTCTGATGACAGTGATCTCGGAACCGACGGCCGTGCGCCCCCTGCGCCGGGGCGACCGGGGCCCGCACGTTCGGGCCCTGCGTGAGTTGATCTCGCGGATCGACGCCTCGACGCACCAACCCCGGCACCGCGCCGACGACACGCCGGGCGCCGAGGACTCCAGTGCCCACCGGGCCAGGACCTTCCCCGGCCCAGCGGCACCGGACGGCGGGCAGGCGGGCCACTGTCACCGTCCGGTGGAGAACGAGGACGTCTTCGACGAGGGCCTGGAGCGGGCGGTGCGCGCATTCCAGCAGCGTCGTGGGCTCATGGCGGACGGGGTGGTGGGGTCGCAGACCGCCCGTGCCCTGGACTTCGCCCGCTGGCGGCTGGGCGACCGGAGCCTGCTGTACACCCCCGGACACCTGATGCGGGGGGACGACGTGGCCGCCCTGCAGGAACGCCTGCTCATGCTGGGGCTGCTCAGCGGCCCGGTGGACGCCGTCTTCGGGGCCGCCACGGACGGCGCCCTGCGGGAGCTGCAGAGTGCCCTGGGGCTACGTCCCGACGGCCACTGCGGCCCCGCCACGCTCCGCGCGATGGGCAACCTCGGCCGGGCGGTGGGCGGGGGCGACCCGTGGGCCCTGCGCCAGCAGGCGGCGGTGGCCAGTGCGGGCAAGAGCCTGGCGGGCAAGGTCGTCGTGATCGACCCGGCCCACGGCGGGGACGACCACGGCGTGCAGGCACACGGACTGGACGAGGCCGCGCTCGTGCTCGACCTGGCCCGCCGGATCGAGGGCCGGCTGGCGGCCACCGGGGTCACCGCGGTCCTCACCCGGGGCGGGGCGGCCGGACCCGCGACCGAGGACGCCCAGCGCGCGGAACTGGCCGAGGCGGTCGGCGCCGACGTGCTCGTGTCGCTGCACTGCGACGCGCACCTGTGTCCGACGGCCCGCGGCGTCGCCACCTTCTACTGGGGGGACGACCGGGTGGGCTCACGCTCGGCGGTCGGGGAACGCCTCGCCTCGATCCTGCAGCGGGAGGTCGTCGCGCGGACGCGGATGCAGGACTGCCGGACCCACCCCCGCACCTTCGACATCCTGCGCCTGACCCGCATGCCCGCGGTCCGCCTCGAGTTGGGGTACCTCACCAACGGGGACGACGCCGCACTGCTGCGGCACGGGCCCTTCCGTGACACGGTGGCCGACGCCGTGGTCGTGGCCGTGCAGCGGCTCTACCTGGTCGACGAGGACGCCGTCACGGGCACCCTGCGGCTGGACGACGTCATCGCCCAGTCCGCGCGCCACTGAGGGGACGCGCAGCGGTGCCGTCCGGGCCGCCCGTGCCCGCGAGCGGGTCAGAAGTCCGCGCTGCGCGAGGAGGTCAGGGCCGGGGCACGGACGGTGCCCAGGATGCGCTCCAGCGCCTGCTCGACGTCCTCGCGCCAGGACAGGGCGGTCTTGAGCTCCAGTCGGAGCCGGGGCACCCGTGGATGCGACCGGACGGTCTTGAACCCCACCGAGATGAGCATGTCGGCGGGAATCATGCAGTGGAGGTCGGGCTGGTCCCCGTCCTCGGCGATGCCCGCACCGGCGGCGAGCCCGAAGGCCTCGATCGCGCGGATGTTCCGTCGGGTGAGGTCCTTGGCGGCCGCTTGGACGAGCATCCGGGCGAATCCGCCGCCCGCGAACGGGGGCAGCACCCGCACGGTCATGAGCAACGCGGCATCCGCGCTCACCGGCGAGGTGGGGAAGGCGAGCGACCGCGGCACGAGCGACGGCGGTGCGTAGGTGACGACTCCGGCGGGCATCTCGTCGACGTAGCCGATCCGCCCGCAGGAGCCCCACTCCAGGAGGGTCGCCGAGACCCAGGCCTCCTTCTCGAAGGCGGTGTCCCCGGCGGCACGTGCCCGCTCACCCGCGACCGGGTCGAGCTCCCAGACCACGCACGAGCGGCACGGATCCGGCATGTCACCCAGATTGTCGAGGGTGAGCGGCGCGATCCGGCGTCCCATCAGCGGTTCGTCCCCCGCCCTGAACGCAGGGGTGCAGAGGCGCTCCCCGAGAGCGTGGCCGGGGTACGCGGCGAGGGGAGGTTCGGCACCGACGAGGAGTCGGGCCGGGCGGTCCGTGGCCGCAGGAACTCCGCGAGGAAGCCGAGTACGGCCCCGGTCACGAAACCCGTGGCCGCCAGTCGACCGTGGCGCATGCGACACTCCCCAGGACGAACAGGTACGGCAGTCTGTCGCGCGGTTCACGAGGAATGGTACGCATCCAGCGTGCCCACCGGAAGGTTACTGAACGTAGTCTCGTCTATGCTAACTGTAACTGAATTGCTGTGGGAGGGCTAGTGTCCGCTGCTCAGTCGCCTGCGACAGGTCCCCGACCGGGGCAGGGTTCCCGGTTGGACCCATGGGTACACACCTACGCGGATCGCACCGCAGGGCTGACCGTCTCCGAGATTCGAGCACTCTTCGCCGTCGCCAGTCGCCCCGAGGTGGTCTCCCTCGCCGGCGGTATGCCCTTCCTCTCCGCCCTGCCCATGGACATCGTGGGGGACTCCCTGGCGAAGCTCGTCTCCGAACGTGGTGGCGTGGCCCTGCAGTACGGCTCCGGGCAGGGGGACCCCGACCTGCGGGAGCGGATCCTCACGGTCATGGCACCGCAGCGGGTCACCGCCCACGCCGACGACGTCGTCGTCACCACCGGTTCCCAGCAGGCCCTCGACCTGGTCACGCGGATCTTCGTCAACCCCGGTGACGTCGTCCTCGCCGAGGCCCCCAGCTACGTCGGGGCCCTCGGGGTCTTCCGCTCCTACCAGGCGGACGTGGTCCACGTGTCGATGGACGACGACGGATTGGTCCCTGCTGCCCTCGACGAGACGCTCCGGGCGCTCAGCGCCCGGGGCCGGCCGGTCAAACTCCTCTACACCGTGCCGAACTACCACAATCCTGCCGGTGTGACCCTGTCCGCGGCGCGGCGGCCCGAGATCCTCGAGATCACCCAGCGGTACGGCGTCCTCGTCGTCGAGGACGACCCCTACGGGCTCCTCGGCTTCGACGGCGACCCGCTGCCGTCCCTGCGTTCCCTGGACGCCCAGGGGGTCATCTACCTGGGCAGTTTCTCCAAGACCTTCGCCCCGGGATTCCGGGTCGGGTGGGCGGTCGCCCCGCACGCGATCCGCGAGAAGCTGGTCCTGGCCAGCGAGTCGGCCATCCTGTGTCCGAGTGCCTTCAGCCAGCTCGCAATTCTCACCTACCTGGACACCCAGGACTGGCGACACCAGGTCACCCTCTACCGGGACATCTATCGCGAGCGGTGCGCCACGATGCTCGACGCCCTCGCGGACAAGATGCCGGACGCCACCTGGACCGTGCCCAAAGGCGGGTTCTACGTCTGGGTCACCCTGCCCGACGCACTCGACGCCAAGGCCATGCTCCCCCGTGCGGTCACCGAACGCGTCGCCTACGTGCCGGGGATCGCCTTCTACGCGGACGGCCAAGGACGCGACAAGATGCGTCTGTCCTACTGCTATCCGACATCCGAGCGGATCCGCGAGGGGGTCCGCAGGCTCGCGACCGTCATCGACGCCGAACGCGAGCTCGTCTCGTCCTTCGGCGCCGGCGCCGCACCGGCCCCCGGACCCTCCCGGGACATCTCCTCCCCCGGACCCGATCTCCGCTGACGACTGGACGGAGTCTGCTGTGCCTGACACCCACGCGGCGACTGACACCCCTGCCGTGCTCATCCTCGCGGGCGGTCTGTCCCACGAGCGTGATGTCTCGATCCGGTCCGGACGCCGGGTGGCGGCCGCCCTCTCCGACGTCGGCTGCACGGTGACCGTCCGGGACGTCGACGCGAACCTGCTCGACTCCCTCGCCCTCGAGCCGCCGGACGTCGTCTGGCCGTTGCTCCACGGTGTCACCGGCGAGGACGGATCGATCCGGGACATCCTCGAGGTGCTCGACCTCGCCTATGTCGGATCCACTCCGCAGGCCTGCCGTCTCGCCTGGGACAAGACAGTGGCGAAGAGCGTGCTCCGCGAGGCCGGCCTGCGGGTGCCCGACTCGGTCGCGCTGCCGCACGGGGTCTTCCGCGACCTCGGCGCCCAACGTGTCCTGGAGGCGATCATCCATCGCCTGGGTCTCCCCCTGGTCGTCAAACCCACTCGTGGCGGCTCCTCCCTGGGCGTCTCTGTGGTGCGCGACCCCCGCGACTTCCCCCGCGCGATGATCGACTGCTTCGCGTACGGGGATGTCGCCCTCGTCGAGCGGTTCGTCGCCGGCTCGGAGCTCGCCATCAGCGTCGTCGACCGCGGTGAAGGTCCCTTCGCCCTGCCTGCGGTGGAGATCGTGGCCGACAACGGCGTCTACGACTACGAAGCGCGGTACACCGCGGGCCGGACCGAGTTCTTCACGCCGGCCCGCCTGGGACCTGAGGAGACCAGCGCCGCAATTGCCGCCGCCCTGGCCTGCCACAAGGTCCTCGGACTGCGACACCTCTCCCGGGCCGACCTCATCGTGGACGAGCAGGGACTCCCCTGGGTCCTCGAGGTCAATGTCGCTCCCGGCATGACCGAGACCTCCCTCCTGCCGCAGTCGGTGGCCGCCTCGGGGGAGGACGCGGGGCTGCTCTACCGGGCCGTCCTCGATGTCGCCATCGCCGATCACCGTCGCCGGTGAGGTTCCAGGGACGGCGACCGGTCGCCGTCCCTGAACCGCCCGGCCCGACAGTCGGCGACCGTCCACAGGTGCTGTCCCCCCGCATTGCGTGCGGACAGCACCTGTCGCGTATCAGCGAGTACCGTTCCCACCCAGGGTGGCGCCCGTCTCTGCCGACGCCCCACGTTCCTGCGAGCGGCACTCGTCACCGCAGGCGCCGTCCCCACCACCGCCCCGTCATCAGGCGGGATGCCGTTCCCCAGCAGGTCCGGCACTCGATCCCGAACAGGTCACTCCCGAGCCTCAGCGTGGTCCGTGCCATGTCACCACCGCCGCACCCACCGCCCTCGACATCCGCCGCGTGCACGCCACCCCGTGCCATCCGCACCCGAGTCCCACGCGCCACCGGCGAGCACGCCCTCGTGCCCGGGTGCTCCACCGCTCACCGCTAATCGGTCCCTGAGTCACCGCGTTGCGCCTGCACATCGCCACATCAGGCGGCCGATCGCGTCCTGGGCTTCCACGTCCAGGCATGGCCACCCCACCGTCACCCGCGCGGCCCTTGAGAGATGCGGCCTCTTGCCATCGTGGAGCGCGGGGAGCCGCGATCCGGCGACGCATCCGTCCGGTCCCCCACAGTGCCGGCCGTGTCCACCACGACGATCCCGCTCCAGCAACCACGGGCCGTGTCCGGCATCACGATCCTTGTTCGGCAGGTGCGGACTCGGCATGAGTGGACTGCGTCTCCCACGGCCATCCTGCCGCGAGGACTCCCCTGCTCGGTGCCTCAGTTCACTTGGCACGTGCGGTGTTCGCCTGTCACGGCCATCCTGTTCCGGTCAGCCCGGTCCCCGTCTGCGGCGCTGAGCACGTCCGGATCCGGGTGCTCCTATTCGGACGAGGTCGGCATGTCCGGGACGGCCCGTCCTGACATGGACAGTCCTGGCATGTCCGCACCAGGACGCTTCTGTCCCATTCCACGGTCCCGAACCCCGTACCGGCCTTCCTGGTCCCGCATCCAGGAGCGGCGCACCACGTGAAACAGCCCCGCGATGCCAGGGCATCACGGGGCTGTTCCGGCGCTCTCGTCATCACTCCCGGAAGGCACCCCGCACCTGGGGGGCAAGGAGGCCGATGATTCGGTTGAGGTCGTCCACGCTGGCGAACTCCACGCTGAGCCGGCCCTTCGTCCGTCCCAATGAGATGTTCACCCGCGTGTCCAGCCGGTCTCCCAGCCGCGCCGCCAGCTCGGCGAGCTCAGGCTGCTGCCCGCCGGCCCTGGGGCGCTTCACCCGCGACTTCGTCGGCACACCGTCGGCGAGAGCCACGCTCTCCTCCGTCGCCCGCACCGACAGCCCTTCCGCGACCACGCGTTGTGCGAGCCGCTCCATCGCCGCTGGGTCCTCCAGGCCGAGGAGCGCCCGCGCGTGCCCCGCCGACAACACGCCCGCAGCCACCCGCCGCTGCACGAGGGGCGGAAGCTTGAGGAGTCGGATCGTGTTGCTGATCTGAGGGCGGGAGCGCCCGATCCGGCTGGCGAGCTCCTCGTGAGTGCATCCGAAGTCCTCGAGCAGCTGTTGATAGGCGGCTGCCTCTTCGAGGGGGTTCAGTTCACTGCGGTGCAGGTTCTCCAGGAGCGCATCCCGCAGGAGAACGTCGTCCGATGTCTCTCGGATGATGGCGGGGATCGTGTCCAACCCTGCGACCTGGCAGGCGCGCCAACGTCGCTCACCCATGATGAGCTCGTACCGGGGATCTGCGTCACTCTCATCGACTGCACGCACGACCACGGGTTGCAGAACGCCCACCTCGCGCACCGAGTGCGCCAGTTCCTGGAGTGCGTCCTCATCGAACACCTGTCGCGGCTGCCGAGGATTCGGTGAGATCGATGCGATCGGGAGTTCCGCGAACCGCGCGCCGGGCACCGGAACGAGTTCGGGGCTCTCGTTTCCCGTGAAACGGGCCTCCTCCCGGCGTTCCGGTGTGCGTGGTGCGACCCGCTCCTCGCTCTCGGACACTCGGGAAAGCGTCGAGGGAACCCCCGTGCCTCGCGATTCCGGCCACTCGGAGCGCGCCGAGGGCGTCGAGGTCTCCGGCTGGGGCATCCGCGCACGCGACTCGGCAGGCTCGAGGGTCTCTCGCGCACTCGAACCACCGGGATACCCGATCCGGGCATCCCTTGCCCTTGGCGCCGTCACAGTCTCCGTAGTGGTAGTCGCCCGGGCCGCCGGTGGGGCTGACGCATTTCGCGCGAGGAACTCCGCGACCGGATCCACCTCTTCGGCCTCGACCACGGGGACCCGCTGTCGCACCGCTGCCGCGGGCGCAGCCGACACACTCGCCGGCGCCGCGCCAGCCGTCGCGTGTGGTCGTACTGGAGCCTGTGGGGGTGACGACCGCATCGCCTCAGGCTGAGCCCCGCGCGAGACTTCAGCGCCCCCACTCCACGCGTTTCCCGTGAAACGCTGCGCGGACCGCCCCTCGTCACCATGATCCTCGTCGGCGGCCCGCACAGGTGCCGTCGGGATCAGTGCCCCCAGTCCCCGACCCAGACCTCTCCGTCGCTCGGTCACCGCTCGGCCTCCCTCTCCCCTGGCCCCGCGCCCGCCCCACTCACGGGCAACACCTGCTCGGTCAATTCACGTGCTGCTTCCAGGTACGACAACGCGCCGCTCGACGGCGGGTCGTAGGTCATCACAGTCTGGCCATGGCTCGGTGCCTCGGAGATCCGCACGGACCGGGGCACCGTCGTCTTCAGCGTCTCCCGGGGGAAGTGCAGCCTCACCTCGTCCGCCACCTGCGCCGACAGGCGCGTGCGGCCGTCGTACATCGTGAGCAGGATCGTCGAGACGTGCAACGAAGGGTTGAGATGGCCCTTGATGAGGTCCACGTTGCGGAGGAGCTGCGAGAGCCCCTCCAGCGCGTAGTACTCGCACTGAATAGGGATCAGTACCTCGCTGGCCGCCACGAAGGCGTTCACCGTCAAGAGGCCGAGGCTCGGCGGACAGTCCACGAAGAGGTAGTCGAGCCGTTCACCGTCTCTCATCGTGCTCGTCTCCAGGTAGGCCTCCACGGCTCGCCGCAGCCTCGACTCGCGAGCCACCAGAGACACGAGCTCGATCTCCGCCCCCGCCAGATCGATCGTCGCCGGCGCGCAGAGAAGGCCCGGTACGTCCGGGCACTCCTGGATCACTTCAGCGAGCGGGCGCCCCTCCACGAGCACGTCATACATGCTCGGCACCTCGGCATGATGATCGATACCCAGCGCCGTTGACGCGTTGCCCTGCGGGTCGACGTCCAGCACGAGCACGTTCAGCCCGGCCTGGGCAAGAGCAGCAGCAAGATTGACGGTGGTCGTCGTCTTCCCCACCCCGCCCTTCTGATTGGCCACCGTCATGACCCTCGTGCGAGACGGCCTCTCGAACTGGCGGCCGGCAAGACTGATCCGTCGCCGCACGTCCTCGGCAACCTCTTGCGCCAGGGGAGTGGAGTCATCCGACAGGGCAAAGTCCCGATCACCCAGGCCGAGCGGTCCGGTGTAGCCAGCGGCGTCGGACGGCGGGAAACCCGCCCCGGAACCGCCTACCGGCACCTCGCCCGTGGAGTGCCAGCCGGCACTCGCCGCCCGCGGGGCAGCCCCACCTGCTTCCCGGATCACGCCATCCTCTGGGAGGAAGGCAACGCCCTGGCCGGCGATCCAGCCGCTTCCGGTCGTTCCCCGCTCGTCGGATCCGCCCCCCGACGCCACCGCTGCCCGTGGAGCCCAACTCGGACCGTCTGCGCCCCCCGGCGCCTCGATCCCCCAACTCCACGCGTCTCGATCCGGCCGTCCCTGACCGCCACCCGGCTGCGCTTCCATCACTTCGCTCCGAACCGCTGTGGAGGCCGCGTGGGTCAACCCCACGTCACCGCCGCGATCATCGGAGAGCACGGCAGCAACGGAGTTCACACGCACCGAGAGGGTCGAGGATGAGCGGGTCGGGTCCACCCCAGGATCACCGGCGCGGAGGATGCGTACCGGATCGAGGAGCGGGCCGGCAACACCATCAGCGCGCGCGGAGCCTGCTTCGGGGTGGCCGGTCATCGAGCCGGCCTCGGCCTCGCGTCCAGTCATACCAGACGGTTGAGTGCCCACGCCAACGTCGCCGTTCAGCCCCGGCGCTCCTTGCCCGTGGATACCCGAATCGCCGCCCGACGGGGTCTCCGCGTCCCCGCTGGAGCCCTCTCCTCGAAGATCCACCACTGTGCCCTTCGTCGGCGCCGCTGAGCCAACCACTGTGGTGGTCGTGGCGTTCCAGGGGAGCAGCACCTCCATCGCGGAGTGGCTCCTCCTGGGCTCCAGGAGCGGCCCGACCTCCTGGGCAATGACGTCACCCGGCAAGATCCGCGCCATCACTCCCACTCGCCGTTGCACCGGGAGGGCCGCTGCTTCGATGCTCACCAGCTCCGTTGGCGCCGTCAACGTGAGGTGCTCACCGTCGCGATCAGCAGCGGTCACAATCAGATTGGGCTCGATGGCGGGTGCCTGCGCCTCGGGTGGATTCGCTGTCCGCGGGCCTCGCGACCCGCCGGCTCCGGTCACTCGCCCAGCTTGGCCCAAGCCCCCGACATCGGGAGTTGTTTCACGGGGAACAGTCATCGACGGGTGTGGCCACATCGGCCTCTCCGCCTTCAGGCTCCCCTCGTCCCCCGGAGCACTCGCCGCCGCACCGGGCCCGTTCGGCGCCGGCCCGGTCGACTCGGCGTCCCCGATCGCAGGCCCGCGAACGCTGCCACCGTTCTCGCCAGAGAACGCGTTCCCGGGCGCGGGCTCCTCGACTCCCCATGGTGCTGCCCAACCGCCCACCGGCGCCCGGGCACTCGACGCCTCCACCCCGGTAGGGCCGGCCGCTCCTCGCGGACGCGAGGTACTCGGCGATCCCGCGCGGGCGCCGGCCGGACGGGCTGAGCCCATCCGATCCCCTGGTCCATCTACTCCTTCTGTTTCACGGGAAACCCGGTTCCACACCTTCGTCCACCCGGCCCCGCCCACGCGTCTGCGTGAGCCACCCCCGGGCCACCCCAGCGTCGGCACACTCATCTCCTGGTCTCACGAAGATCCCCACCACGTACCTACTTCGACAATCGCATACCATCCACTACTCTCCGTGGCGACGCGCCCAAGGGGCGTTCTCCGGATTACCCGCCCGTCGCAGCCCTCGAGGGCACGGTTGCCGCATCACAGCCCTCCGTTCCTCAGGAACGTCACTACGCCACTCGGCGGCAGGACCCCAGTGCGGCCCACCGTTCTTCCTCCCGAGCAGCAAGACGCTCGATCTCTCACCAGAGCCCTCACCGCTGACCTCATCCGCGTCTCCGGTCGGGAGCGCGTGTCCGCACATCGGCGCGACGGACCTGCCCCAGGGGACCGACCGCTCTCGTGACCGCGCACGCGCCGTTCTCTCCCCGCCGTCGGCAACCGGTCCCGCGCGCCTGGATCCCTCCTGTGCGCTCAGCTCTCGACCCCGCATGCGGGTCTCCATGCTCCCCGCGCTCTCGTACGCGTCTCGGTGATCTGTTGGGGTGTTGATGGCGACCGTGCACCCGTTTGCTGCGTTCTCTCCGCGACTGGACCCGATGGGCACATCCGGTCCCGAGCTCGGAGCGCAGCGACCTGCGCGCACTCCGGACCGTGCGGCGCCGTTTCACGTGAATCCACCACGGACGATCCCTGCGTATCCGGTAGCAACCACCGACACCGCGAGCCACCCCGCGCACGGGCACTGTTGGAGCACGCCACACCGCATGCACCCGGATGCGACCCCTGCCGGATCGAAGTCCCACGCACCCGCTCAATGCGAGGGGCCACCGACATCCTTCGAGCACCACACCGCCACCCTCCCCAACCGAGGGACGGCATCACCCACGCTCATCCCAGGAGTCTCATCCCTCCGGGTGACCCACGTCGGACCAGGTGAGCCCGCCGCAGAATGGTTCCCCCACGCAAGCCCGCCCCTCGACAGCACCCGAAACCCACCCCGCACCGCCCGCGGCGCGGCTGGAGCTCCGCATCGCCTCTTGGTCGGATTTCTGGAGTCGCCCCCAGTTGCCGACCCGGCCTGCTCCGCCGAGCCGCGGCGGCGCCCCCGCGGCGCGGTCCGCCAGGGCGCAGTCCCCGAGTCAGAACCGAGCGGACTCGAGTGGCTGCCTCGCTCGATCCCCGGCCCCTGAGCCAGGGCCGACTCGAGCGGCTGCCAGGTCGATCCCGGTCCGCTCAGCCCGGTCCCGCCCACCCTCGCTCGACGTGGTCCGCTGGGCCGAGCCGGGATCCCCTCGACTCACCCCGAGCCCTCGTGGCAGACCACGCCTGGCGGCCCGCAGCGGCCTCACCGCGGTGGCGTCGTATCGCCCATCCCTGAGACCAGGCACCACGATTCACGTGGAACCTCCATGCCGCACCCGATCGCCGGACCGCGATCACCTCCACCGTCCCACCGACCGGCTCGCGGTTCACCGACCGGAAGCCGGTCGACAGCCCGGCCCCCACGACGCACCTCCACCCCCGACTCGGCCACCCCGAGCCCGTGGAGGATCCGACCCACATCACCGGTATGCCCGATAGATTGGTATCGCGGCTTCTCGGTCGGTATCCACCGTTCACGGCGTTCCGCGTCCATGGCTGATCCGCTGGTCGAAGGGCTCGGGGTCCGCCCAGTGACGGCAGTTCCGGCTGAGGCTCGGTCCCGCATCGGTCCCTCGCCGGGCCCCGCCGGGCCGTACGCCTTCGCCCGGCACGGCCTGCCCGCCATCGACCGGGCCTACGGCCGACGCCGGTCCTCACTCCTCGGCTCCACCCGCCAGCAGCCGCGAGTCCGTTGCGGGAGCGCGCGCCGAACCCGTGGCGATCCCGGAACACGTGCACCCTGTGCCCAGCAGGAGTCCACTCTCAACCGGTCCCAGCGCTCGACAAGCCCCGACACTCGATCAGCACGGGTGGACGGGGTGTTCACCGAAGCCGGTGCGCTCCACAGTCAGCGAGTTCCACCCAGCCGGAGGGTTGACACAGTCGGAGGCTCTTCACCCCAGCAGCATCTCCACACTGGGCGGGTTCACACAGTCAGAGGGTCGAGGCGGTCACCGGGTGCGTGGACGGCGGCGCGACTCCCTGCCGGGGCGCCGCGCCCTCCCGGCGTCTCGCCCGGAGCTCCCGGTCAACGTTCCGGTCGCTCGGACGATCCGCACCACCGTGGCGCTGCCCTCACCGAGGGCACCGAGTTCATGCACCGCTGACTCGCTGACGCCGTGCCGGTCCAGCACGGGTAGCGCGGCGTCCAGCTCCTCCGCGGCACGATCCCCCTTGAGCGCCAGCAACGAGCCCCCGGGTCGCACCAGCGGCAGGCACCACTCCGCGAGCTGCCCCAGGGCGGCGACCGCACGTGCCGTCACCACGTCCGCCTGGTAACGGCCGTGCAGTTCCTCCGCCCGGCACCGCGTGACCACCGTGCCGCTCAGGTCGAGCTCCTCGACCACCTCGGACAGCCAGGTGCTGCGGCGCAACAACGGCTCCACGAGGTGGACCCGCAGATCAGGTCGGGCGATCGCCAGGACGAGACCCGGCAGGCCGGCGCCACTCCCGATGTCCGCAACCTCGACACCCTCGGGTACCAGCTCCTGGATCCGGGCGCAGTTGAGGATGTGGCGGTCCCAGATGCGGTCCGCCTCCCGGGGCCCGATCAGCCCGCGTTCGATGCCACGTGTCCGGAGCAGTTCCGCGTACCGGCGCATCAACGCCGTGCGTTCCCCGAACGGAAGGTGCCCGACGTCCGGTGCGACGTCGGGCACACTCACCACCTCCGGACCTGATTCCGTCTGGGGGATCGAGTCCGGGCCGGTCTCCGACATCCGCCTACTGCGCGGCCGCGGCCGAGATGACGACCCGCCGCGACGGCTCCTCTCCCTCGGACTCACTCGTCAGTCCGGACAAGGCGACCACGTCGTGCACGACCTTGCGCTCGAAGGCGGTCATCGGGTCCAGTCGCACAGGGCCACCGGTCCGCTGCACCTCCTGGCAGGCGCGTGCGGCGATGTCCTCCGCGATGCGACGACGTCCGGCGCGGAAGCCGGCGACGTCCAGCATGAGCCTGCTGCGGTCCCCGGTCGCGGCCTGCACCGCGAGTCGGGTCAGCTCCTGCAGGGCCTCCAGCACCTCGCCGTTCGTGCCCACCAGGCGCTTGAGCGTGCGGTCCGCGCTGTTCTCGGCCACGATGGCCAGAGCCGCCCGCCCGTTCTCGACGTCGATGTCGATGTCGCCGTCGATGTCGGCGATGTCCAGAAGCTCTTCGAGGTAGTCGGCGGCGATCTCGCCCTCCTGCTCAAGCTTCTCCACCGGAACCTCTGGGCGGTTCGCCCCGCGACGTCCGGATGCGTTCGACTTCGCGACGTCCTCGCCCGAATCGTCGACCTCGGTCGACACGTCCTCCACCTGCGCCTCGCCGGTACCGGCGAGCTCTGTCTCGGTCACCTCAGGCTCCTCATCCCACATCGCCGGGGTCGGGATCACTCCCGCGCCCCTGCGTCGGCTCTCGGTCCCCTCATCCGCCCCGGACGGCCTCAGCCGGCTTCCGGACGCTTTCCGCCCTCTCCCGCTGTCTGGGGCCGTGGCCGCGGATGTTGCTGTCGGCCGGCACCCGGACGCTGCTGGGGGCCACGCTTGCTACGCGGTTGGCGCTTGGGCTGCTGCCGCTGCCCACCGGTCGCCTGCGGCGCCTCGTCCGCCTCGTCGTCCCCAGCGCCGCCGCCCTCGGTCCACGCGCGGTGCTCCAGGGCCTCCTTGGCCTTACGCCGCTCCAGCAGGCGCTCCTCGGCCTTCGAGCCGGGAGCCGGCATCCGCCGGATGACGTAGAACTGCTGACCCATCGTCCACAGGTTGGTGGTCAGCCAGTAGATGAGCACGCCGATCGGGAAGTTGACGCCCGAGAACGCGAAGATCAGCGGCATCACGTACAGGAGGATCTTCTGCTGCTGGGCGAGCGGGTTGTCCATCGCCGAGGCCGGCATGTTCTTCGTCATCAGCTGGCGCTGGGTCGTGAACACGGTCGCAGACATCAGCACGATGAGCACGACGGTGAGGATCTTGGTGGCCGTCGCGTGCGTGCCCATGAAACTCTCGGAGAGCGGCGAGCCGAAGATCTTGGCGTTGGACGCCTGCAGGCGCAGGCTCTCGGTGAACGGCCAGACCGAGAAGCTCTTGTGTCCGATGCCCCGCAGCACCTGGAAGAGCGCGAAGAAGACCGGTGCCTGCAACAGGATGGGGAGGCAGGACGAGAACGGGTTCGTCCCGCTCGTCTTGTACAGGGCCATCTGCTCGCGCATCATCGCCTGGCGCGATTCCTGGTCCGTCTTGCCCTTGTACTTCTGCTGGATCTTCTTCAGCTCGGGTTGGATCAGTTGCATCCCGCGGGAGCTGCGGATCTGGCGCACGAACAGCGGGATCAGGACGATCCGGATCACGATCACCAGACCGACGATCGCGAAGGTCCAGGTCCAGCCGGAGCCCGCGGGCATTCCGATCTTCGTCAGGCCCGCGTGGAAACTCACCATGATCCACGCCACGGCGACTTCGAGCGGCTTCAGGATCTGCACAGACTGCTCCCCGCCTATTCAGGCCGCACGCCGGTCGGGCGTTGGGTCCACCAATTCGTCACCGCGCACTGTACGTGCCACGCCGTCCCGCCTCGCGGGGACGAGGTCCACTCCACCTGCGGCCCACGGATGGCATCGCCCCAGCCGACGCACCGCCAGCCACCCACCCCGGACGACACCGTGCACACTCACCGCTTCCAGAGCGTACCCGGAACACGAAGGGTAGTAGCGACATGTCTGTCCGTACATGGGTGAGATCATGAGGCGATACAGGCGCAGAGCCCAGACCACCGGCAACCGCGGCCATCGCGCCACGGCCCGGAGGGCGGCGTTCACCGCCCTGGCCCTCGAGGAGGAGCCAGTACCCGACCGAGGGCCGTCCGCACGTCCCGGACGAGTTCCTCCCAGGTCGCCGAAGCCGAAGCGGGGCAGGCTCGCACCACGACACGCCCCCCGGACGGCAGCTGCGGCAGTTCGTCCCGCAGGACGTGCCGCAACCGCCGCTTCACGCGGGAGCGGACCACAGAGGTCCCCACCTGTTTGGAGACCACGAACCCGACGAGGCACGGTCCGTCCTCACCGTCACGGCTCAGATGGACCACCACCGACGTCCGCCCGGCCCTCCGCCCTCGGCGGACGGCCGCAGCGAAGTCGTCGGCCCGACGCATCCGGTTCCTGGGGGGGAGCACCGTGACCGACTGTTCTCGGCCTCAGGCCGAGAGTTCTTCGCGTCCCTTGCGACGACGCGCGGCGAGGATCGCCCGGCCGGCGCGAGTCCGCATGCGCAGCCGGAAGCCATGCGTCTTCGCCCGCCGCCGGTTGTTCGGCTGGAATGTCCGCTTACTCACCTGGGGGCTCCAAGACGTCTCGTGCGGGATCTACCCGCGCTTCGGGAGGCAGCTGACCCGACGGTGCCACCGCTGGACTTCCGAGCCGTGCCATCGCGGACCCGGTCCGGGGCATCCTCACGGCCGGAGCACTGTCAAGTCTCCTCACGGTACGGCGGGGCTCATCGCCGGGTCAAACCGGGTGGACGGCAGCGGTCGCCGACGTAGATCGACAGGCACCCCCGGAACCCACCGAACCCCGCCCGGTACCCCTGAGGCAGGATCCGTCACTGTCGGTCAGGCTCGTCCACAAAGGCCGAACTCGGCACACCACATCGGTCCGGACCGACTATTGTCAGTTCTCACGTCGCGGATCCAGAGCCGACACGCCGAGCCGGGACGAACACACAGACGAACACCCCGTTCGGCGGTCGCGGGGGGACCCTGCCGACCGAGCCCCTGGGACGGCGCACCCGCCGGATCGGGCTACGCTTCTGAATCGGTCTCCACGCGGCCGCACAGCAGTGACACGTCTCGTTCACAACCTGTGGACAACGATGTGGACGCCCAGAGAAGTCATGTCCATGCAGCGGAGGACCCATTGTGACGGCCCCTGGAGAGGACTTTCCCGCCCTCTGGCGCCGGGCCCTCGACGCCATGGACGCTTCGGGCGTCTCGTCACAGCAGCGCGCCTTCGTCCGGTTGACCCGTCCGGTGGGGCTGCTCGACGGGACGGCGCTCCTCGCCGTCCCCAACGACCTCACCAAGGAGGTCCTGGAGCAGCGGATGCGGGAGACGATCACCCAACTCCTGTCCGCCGAGCTGGGGCGCCCCGTCCGGCTGGCCGTCACGGTCGATCCTTCCCTGCTGGACGCCGATCCCGTACCCCCACCCGAGCCGGCCCCTTCTCGGTACGGCCTCCCGCCCGCCTTCCCGTCCCCGTCCGTGATCGACATCAGGTCCTCGGACGCCATGGCCGGGGATGCGATCAGCCTGGACCGGGGGGCAGCGGTGCACCCCCTGCACGACCGGCGCGCTGGTGAGCGTTCCGCGGACGGCCTGCCGCGTCCCGACGCGAACCTCGGCTACGTCCGTCCGGCTCCCCTGGACTCCCCCGAACTGCGGCTGAGCCAGCCGAACCTCCCCGATGCCCGGCTGAGCGACCGTCTCGTCGCGGACCAGACGTCGACCTCCTCCCCGGGCGCGCTCTCCTCGCCCACGGGGTTGCACTTCCCCTACCGGGACGTCCACGACGTGGGCCGGCCCGGGTCGGGCCACGCCGCGCCGCCGCGCCCTGCGGAACCGGCACGGCTCAACCCGAAGTACACCTTCGAGACCTTCGTCATCGGTGCGAGCAACCGGTTCGCGCATGCCGCTGCGGTGGCCGTGGCGGAGGCACCGGCCAAGGCGTACAACCCGCTCTTCGTCTACGGCGAGTCCGGGCTCGGCAAGACCCACCTGCTGCATGCGGTCGGTCACTACGCCCAGAGCCTGTACCCGGGGGTACGGGTGCGGTACGTGAACTCGGAGGAGTTCACCAACGACTTCATCAACAGCATCCGGGACGACAAGGCCAGCTCGTTCCAGCGGCGCTACCGCGAGGTCGACGTCCTGTTGATCGACGACATCCAGTTCCTCCAGGGCAAGGTGCAGACCCAGGAGGAGTTCTTCCACACCTTCAACACCCTGCACAACGCGAACAAACAGGTCGTCATCACCTCGGACCTGCCGCCCAAACAGCTCTCCGGCTTCGAGGAGCGCATGCGGTCCCGGTTCGAGTGGGGGCTCATCACCGACGTCCAGCCCCCGGACCTCGAGACCCGCATCGCGATCCTGCGGAAGAAGGCGATCGGCGAGCGGCTGCAGGTGCGGGACGACGTCCTGGAGTACATCGCCAGCAAGATCTCGACGAACATCCGGGAGCTCGAGGGGGCGCTGATCCGCGTCACCGCGTTCGCGAGCCTCAACCGCCAGCAGGTCGACCTGTCCCTGGCCGAGATCGTGCTCAAGGACCTCATCCCGGCGGATGACACGCCCGAGATCACCTCAGCCACGATCATGGCGCAGACCGCCGCGTACTTCGGGCTGACCATGGAAGATCTCTGCGGCTCCTCGCGGTCGCGGGTGCTGGTCAACGCCCGGCAGATCGCCATGTATCTCTGCCGGGAGCTGACCGACCTGTCCCTGCCGAAGATCGGCCAGCAGTTCGGGGGCCGGGACCACACCACGGTCATCCATGCCGACCGCAAGATCCGGCACCTCATGGCGGAGCGACGTTCGATCTACAACCAGGTCACCGAGCTCACCAACCGGATCAAGCAGACCTCTCGAGCCTGAGCCCCGGCCGGCCTCGGTCGTCCCCCACGCCCGGGAATCCGTCCCCACGACCCGAGGGCGCACGCGGGGTGGCTCGGGTCGTCGTGTTCGCTACCACTTCCCCCGGACGACGGCCCCAGCCGGGCCGGTCCCGGTCGACGCTGCGCCCAGGGACACCGTCAGCGCCCCCCGACGGTTCGCGGCCCGTGCGTTGTCCGACTGCACCTGCGACCGGGTGGCCGGGGTGACGCGCCGGTCAGCGACCCGGCTGCCGCTGCGAGGCATCCCCCGCACGTGCACGCTCGCTCGGCCACCCGCGTGCGCGGTCCCCGTGTCCCTACGCCCCGCCCCCCCCATGTCCCTACGCCCCACCATCTCCCACCGCCGAGTCGGGGCACCCCGCGGATCCATCGACGGGGGTATTCGATGGGTGACCCATCACCGCCGCTGAATTCGTTCGGATGCGCACGAGGTGTCCAGCGAGGCCGAACTCGCCAAGCACGGCCGCTCGTCGCGCCCTCCACCACCTTCGCGAGCCCTCCGACGTGCTCGACCCCTGCGAACCCCCTGGACGTCCTCCTGAGCTCCACGCGCGGTCCTGCTGCACCGCAGCCCTGGCACCCCGGGCGGCCCCGACTGCCAGGCCTCGTGCCCGAGGCTCCCTGCATTCCCGGTGGTCCGCCTCCGGTCCCGAGGCCGGTCCGGCAACCGACCATCTCCGCTGAGTCCCGAATGCGGCGCAGGAGGACCCCACGGCGTCAGCCGGCGTCCACCCGCGTCGGGCCGTACGGAGATCCGTCCCGGGCGACACCAGGCCCGGACGAGCCCCGGAGCGGTGACTCACGCCTGGGTACCGCCCCAGCCGCACTCCGAGCAGTCACTGTCCCTGCGTAACGATCGATCCACTATCAGTGATGACTCCCCCTCGTCAATTCATGCACACCTGGGGACAAGCCTGTGGATGAATGAGGGTTGCGTCACTGAACGGTCACGGAGGGAAGTCGCAGGTCGGAGGAGGCCGGTGGACAACCAGGGGATGACCTGTGGTCAGACAGGGGTCCGCCTGTGCACAAGTGGCGGTTCGCCGTGCACGGCCAGCTCTGTCCGCTGTGCAGACCGCCCGTCGTCCACGGGCCACCCGCAGCCAGGCCCGGGTTCTGCACAGTCGATCTACAGGCCAGCTAACGCGTTACCAGCCAAGACCCCGGTTTTCCCCAACGTCCACATGCGCTATGACAAACACGCTACTTATCTCAACTCCGAGGACCATCCACCCACATCCAGGCGACCGAGCCCTGACGCCCCCCGCTCCCCCACCCCTGCCCGGTCGCTCCCGTCCGACGGAGCGCCAGACGGGTCGGTCCCTCCGGGACGACCGGGCAGTCTCTCCGGCAAGCTGGGCCTGATCGCCTCCACGCCCTCGTCCGGAGATTCGGTTCCTTCGAGGCCTCGTGCGTCCGAGGCCCCGTGCGTCCGGTGGCCACGGGTCGGGCAGATGTGTCCCAATCGATTCCGCGGCCGACGTGACACGCTCAACCAACCCCGGGAGCATTCGCTGGGTGCTGGGTGCTGGGTGCTGGGTGCTGGGTGCTGGGTGCTGGGTGCTGGGTGCTGGG
>CAZOWW010000046.1:0-14629 GCA_964583765.1 uncultured Kineosporiaceae bacterium | reverse complement strand
TGCTCCCGGCGGGTGTCAGAAACCTCGGTGCGGGCGAAGGCCTCCTGAAGTCCTGACGTCCCCGAAGCCGCGACGCCGCCCGTCTCGCCGGCGCCTTGCCGTGCGCCGCTGCCCTGTCTCGCTGCCGCTCCCTCCGGCCTCCCCGTACCGGCGTCTACCGCCGTCCTGCTCGAATGCGTCTGCCGCCCTCCAGCTCGCGGACGAGGTCGTGATGTCCGCCTTGGGGTGCCGTATCGCCGCCTCGCCGGGCAGCGTTCACCCTGTCGGTCGATTCGCGTACTGTCAGGGATCCGGGCTCGTCATCGGCGGGGTGCATGGTCGTCCCCTGCGGATGCCCGTACGGTGATCGTCACGACATGGGCGATCCGAGTGCCATGACCGTGATGGATCCCCGTAGCCTCTCCATCACGGCTGCGACTCCGAGAAGGGACGGTGGGGCGTGAAGTTCCGAGTTGAGCGTGACACCCTGACCGAGGCCGTCACCTGGGCGGCACGGGCCCTTCCGGCGCGTCCGCCGGTGCCGGTGCTGGCGGGGCTCCTCCTCGACGCCGACGCCTCCGGGGTGTTGCGGCTGTCCAGCTTCGACTACGAGGTCTCCGCCCGCGTGGAGGTGCCGGCCGAGGTCGCCGACCCGGGTACCGCCCTCGTGTCGGGGCGCCTGCTCGCCGACATCGCCCGGGCGCTGCCGAGCAAGCCGGTGGACTTCACCACGGACGGTTCCAAGGTGAGCGTCACCTGCGGATCGAGCCGGTTCACGCTGCTCACGATGCCGGTCGACGAGTACCCGACCCTGCCCGCCATGCCGGGTCAGGCCGGTACGGTCGCCGGCGACGTGCTCACCCAGGCGGTCGCCCAGGTCAGCCTGGCCGCGAGCCGGGACGAGACCCTGCCGATCCTCACCGCGATCCGCGTGGAGATCGACGAGAACTCCCTCACCCTGCTGGCCACCGACCGGTACCGGCTCGCCCTGCGCACCCTGCCGTGGCGTTCGGCGTCCCCGGGCGCACCGGCCACCAGCGCACTCGTGCGGGCCCGCACCCTCTCGGACGTGGCCAAGGCCCTCGGCGCGGCCGGGGACGTCGTGCTCGCGCTGTCGTCCGGTGGCGTGGGCACCGATCTCGTCGGCTTCGAGGCCGGTGGACGCCGTGCGACGTCCCTGCTGATCGACGGTGACTATCCCAAGGTCCGCTCGCTCTTCCCCGCCTCCGCACTGGCCCACGCCGTCGTGGACGTGCACTCGCTCATCGATGCGGTGAAGCGGGTCGCTCTCGTCGCGGAGCGGAACACCCCGGTGCGGCTGCACTTCACCGACGGGGTGGTCACCCTTGAGGCGGGCACAGGCGAGGACGCCCAGGCCTCCGAGGCGGTCGAGGCGACGCTGTCGGGCGAGGACCTGACGATCGCCTTCAACCCGTCCTTCCTGCTCGACGGCCTCGGCGCCATCGCCCAGCCGTTCGCCCGGTTGTCGTTCACCCAGCCCAGCAAGCCTGCGGTGATCACCGGGCAGCCCACGATCGACGGCGAGGACGACGACAGCTACCGCTACCTGCTCATGCCCGTGCGCACGCCGAACTGACCGGCTGGGGCCTCCTCGGACGGCCTCAGGCGATCCGCGCGTGGTCCGGGCGTCCCACCGCCCCGGACGAGTCGCCGAGGTGGCGTGGGCCGGCCAGAGGCCGGTACCTGCCACCGGAGGGGTGCGCGGAGCACGGTCGCCCCGCAGGCCCAGGACCCGTCCGGGGGCGGGGCGGTCCGAACCGGTGCACGCTCGGAGCATCGAGCCGCCGCAGCCGCACGGCACGGCGGAGCCACACGCGTCAGCAAGGGAGAGCCAGCATGCACCTCGGACTCGTCGGCCTGGGCAAGATGGGCGCCAACATGCGCACCCGGCTGCGGCGGGCCGGGCTCGAGGTGACCGGCTACGACCGGGATCCCGCGGTCAGCGACGTCACCTCGACGACCGCGCTGGTCGAGGCCCTTCCGGCGCCACGCACGGTCTGGGTGATGGTTCCCGCAGGTCCCGCGACCCTCTCCGTGATCGCGGACCTCGCCGAACGCCTGTCGCCGGGCGACCTCGTGATCGACGGCGGCAACTCGAAGTTCACCGACGACGTGGTGCACGCCGAGCAGCTCGCGGCCCGGGGCATCGGCTTCCTCGATGCGGGGGTCTCCGGCGGCATCTGGGGGCTGGAGAACGGCTACGGGCTGATGGTCGGCGGCGAGGCCGAGCTCGTGGCCCGAGCGATGCCGGTCTTCGACGCGCTGCGGCCGCAGGGACCCCGGGAACAGGGCTTCGTGCACGCGGGCACGGTCGGCGCCGGCCACTACGCGAAAATGGTGCACAACGGCATCGAGTACGGCCTCATGCAGGCCTATGCCGAGGGCTACGAGTTGCTGGCCGCCAAGGATCTGATCACGGACGTGCACGGCTGCTTCGAGGCCTGGACCCGGGGCACCGTCGTCCGCTCCTGGTTGCTGGACCTGCTCGTCTCCGCGCTGGACGCCGATCCCGGCCTCGAGGGGCTCCGCGGGTACGTGGAGGACTCCGGCGAGGGCCGGTGGACGGTCGAGGAGGCCATCGCCCTCTCCGTCCCGGCACCGGTGATCTCCGCGGCGCTGTTCGCCCGGTTCGCCTCCCGGCAGGAGGACTCCCCGGCCATGCGGGCGGTCGCGGCCCTGCGCCAGCAGTTCGGCGGACACGCGGTCACCCCGGCTCTCCGGCCCGCCCCTGCCCCCGGAACGCCGACTGCCGGCGCCGAGCGGGCATAGCCTTCCCCCGTGCACGTCGCGCACCTGTCCCTGGTCGACTTCCGCAGCTACGAGTCCCTCGAGCTGCCGCTCGAGCCGGGCGTCACCGCGCTGATCGGGCCGAACGGCCAGGGCAAGACCAATCTGGTCGAGGCGGTGGGGTACGTCGCGAGCCTGTCCAGCCATCGTGTCTCCGCGGACGCCCCGCTGGTGCGGGCCGGTCGTCCGCGGGCGGTGGTGCGCGCGCAACTGGTTCGGGCGGACCGGACCCTCCTCGTGGAGCTCGAGATCGTGCCCGGCGCGGCGAACCGGGCGCGGATCAACCGCGCACCGCGCCGCCCGCGTGAGGTGCTCGGACTGTTGCGGACCGTGCTGTTCGCCCCGGAGGACCTGTCCCTGGTGAAGGGCGACCCGGACGGACGGCGGCGGTTCCTCGACGACCTGCTGGTCGCCCGGACCCCCCGGTTCGCCGGCGTCCGGGCCGATCTGGACCGGGTGCTCCGACAGCGCAACGCGCTCCTGAAGTCCGCGGGCGCCTCGATCCGTGCCGGACGGGGTGACGTGCGCACCCTGGACGTGTGGGACACCCACCTGGCGGAGTTGGGAGCCGAGCTGCTGTGGGCCCGCCTCGAGCTGGTCCGGGTGCTGACGCCCCTGGTCGCCGAGGCGTACCGGCAGGTCAGCGCGGCGGGGACGGCGGCGGGACTGACCTATCGGTCGAGCCTGGGCGAGGACGTGACCGCCGATGACCCGCCGGGGAGGGAACTCCTCGTGGCGCGGATGCTCGAGGCCCTGGCGCGGGTGCGGTCCACGGAACTCGAGCGAGGGATCAGCCTCGTCGGCCCGCACCGCGACGACCTGCTCCTGGCCCTGGGCGAGCTGCCGGCCAAGGGGTACGCGAGCCACGGCGAGTCCTGGTCCCTGGCCCTGGCCCTGCGGCTGGCCAGCTACGAGCTCCTGCGGGCCGACGAGGACAGCGACGGAGAACCGGTGCTCGTGCTGGACGACGTGTTCGCCGAGCTGGACACCACCCGCCGGGAACGGTTGGCCGGCCTCGTCGCCGACGCCGGACAGGTGCTGGTCACCGCGGCGGTGCCCGCGGACGTGCCGGACCGGCTCGACGGTGCCCGGGTCGACGTGCTGGCCGGTGAGGTGCGACATGGCCGGTGAGGTCGAGGTGCGAGATGGCCGGTGACGGCGGCGCCGGGCCATCCCCGGACGCCGGAACTTCCCCGGGTGGCGGAACTCCCCCGGACGCCGGACTCTTCCCGGGCGCAGGGCTCTCCGGGGACGACCGACCTCCCGCAGCCGATGGCGAACCGGGCTGCACCAGCACCGGCATCGACGCCGCACGCGCGGCACTCAACCGGGCACGGGCCGCGGCCGGGGCCCGCGGGGCGCGGCTCGGTCGGGCCGGCTCGGGTGGCCGAGCCCCCCGCCGTCGGTCCGAGGCCCAGGTCAGCGGTGCGCACCCCGATGCGCGGGATCCCCAGCCCCTGGGGTCGGGGATCGACCGGCTGGTCGCCGAGCAGGGCTGGACGACCCCGGTGGCCGTGGGCGGGGTGATCGGACGTTGGGACACCGTGGTGGGGACCGAGGTGGCCGCGCACGCCCGTCCCGAGTCCTTCACCGACGGGGTGCTCACCGTGCGGGCCGAGTCCACCGCGTGGGCGACCCAGGTGCGGTTGCTCAGCGCCTCGCTGCTGCGCAGACTGGCTGAGGAGGTCGGCGAGGGCACGGTGACCAAGGTCGTGGTGCTCGGGCCGAACGCGCCGTCCTGGCGTCGCGGTCCGCGGATCGCTCCGGGCTCCCAAGGCCCGCGCGACACCTACGGGTGATTCGTCCGGGCACGAACGAGAGCCCCCTCGAGGTCGCTGTGGGCCTCTGCGGGGGTGCAGGTCGTATGGGGAGTCATCCGTGGGCCTCCGATGGCCGAGACGCGCATCCGTGGGCCCTGGATGGCGGGATTTCCTCACGGGTGGGCGTAGAATGGTGCCGTTGATGGTGGCCGCCCCTCCGCCGGCGGACGCCGATCCTGCGGTCTGGTCCGCGGGTCCCGACATGCGAGCACACAGGAGTCCCTGACCCGTGGTCGATGACACGATCATTGCCTCTGCTGCTGCAACCTCCCTGGTCACTGCGACCGCCGGGACTCCCCACGCCGAAACGGGCGATGAGTTCGACCGCACCGGGGGGTACGACGCCAGCGCCATCACGGTGCTGGAGGGGCTCGAGGCGGTGCGCAAGCGGCCCGGTATGTACATCGGTTCCACCGGTGAGCGCGGCCTTCACCACCTCGTCTACGAGGTCGTGGACAACTCGGTCGACGAGGCCCTGGCCGGCTACTGCACGTCGATCGAGGTGACGATCCTGGACGGTGGCGGGATCCGCGTCATCGACGACGGTCGCGGCATCCCGGTGGACATGCACCCGGTCGAGCAGCGCCCGGCCCTCGAGCTGGTGCTCACCGTCCTGCACGCCGGCGGGAAGTTCGGCGGTGCCGGCTACTCCGTCTCGGGTGGCCTGCACGGGGTCGGCCTGTCGGTGGTGAACGCCCTGTCCAGCCGGCTCGAGGTCGCGGTGTTCCGCCAGGGCTACTCCTGGCACCAGAACTACGCGATCGGCGTCCCGCAGGCCCCACTGCGCCGTGGTCCGGAGACCTCCGAGACGGGCACCACGATCACCTTCTGGGCCAGCCCGGACATCTTCGAGAGCACGGTCTACGACTTCGAGACCCTGCGTTCCCGGTTCCAGCAGGTCGCCTTCCTCAACAAGGGCCTGCAGATCACCCTGGTCGACGAGCGTCCCGAGCATGCGGACGACGACGGCACCGCGCCGTCCGCGAGCTTCCGTTACGACGGCGGGCTCGTCGACTACGTGCAGCACCTCAACTCGGCGAAGCGCACCGAGCCCGTGCACGCCGACATCATCGACTTCGAGGCCGAGGACACCGAACGCCGGTTGTCCATCGAGATCGCGATGCAGTGGACGACCGGGTACTCCGAGAGCGTCCACACCTATGCGAACACGATCAACACCCACGAGGGCGGTACCCATGAGGAGGGCTTCCGGGCGGCGTTGACCACGCTGGTCAACAAGTACGCCCGGGAGAAGGGCATCCTCAAGGAGCGGGACGAGAACCTGGCCGGGGACGACATCCGCGAGGGCCTGACCGCCGTCATCTCGATCAAGCTCGCCGAGCCGCAGTTCGAGGGCCAGACGAAGACCAAGCTCGGCAACACCGAGGCCAAGGTCTTCGTCCAGCGCGTGGTCACCGATCAGTTGACCGACTGGCTCGACCGGCACCCGCGGGAGGCCAAGGACGTCATCGGCAAGGCCATCCAGGCATCGGCCGCCCGCATGGCCGCCCGCAAGGCCCGCGAGGCCACCCGGCGCAAGGGCCTGCTCAGCGGCGGCGGGCTGCCCGGCAAGCTCTCGGACTGCCAGTCCACGCACCCCGACGAGTGTGAGCTCTTCATCGTCGAGGGGGACTCCGCCGGTGGCTCGGCCAAGAGCGGGCGGGACCCGCGGACCCAGGCGATCCTGCCGATCCGCGGCAAGATCCTGAACGTGGAGAAGGCCCGGATCGACAAGGTCCTGGCCAACCAGGAGGTCCAGGCCCTCATCAGCGCCTTCGGCACCGGCGTGGGTGAGGACTTCGACCTGACCAAGCTCCGCTATCACAAGATCATCTTGATGGCGGACGCCGACGTCGACGGCCAGCACATCCGCACCCTGCTGCTGACCCTGCTCTTCCGTTTCATGCGCCCGCTCGTCGACAACGGGCACGTCTACCTGGCACAGCCCCCGCTGTACAAGGTGAAGTGGACCAAGGCCGAGGCGGACTACGTCTTCTCGGACCGCGAGCGGGACGCCATCGTGGCCGCGGGCCTCGCCATGGGCAAGAAGTTGCCCAAGGAGGACGCCATCCAGCGCTACAAGGGTCTGGGTGAGATGAACGCCAACGAGCTCTCCGAGACCACGATGGACATCACCCAGCGGGTGCTGCTCCAGGTGACCCTCGAGGACGCGGCGGCCGCGGACCAGATGTTCGCCGTGCTCATGGGCGAGGACGTGGAGAGCCGGCGCTCGTTCATCCAGCGCAATGCCAAGGACGTCCGCTTCCTGGACATCTGAGCCCGACCGGCCGTCGGCTCCCCGGCGGCACCCACCGGACCAGTCACCGTCCGCGGTGACCCGCAAGGCCCGGTGCCGGCGACCACCGGCACCCCGCAGCACCGCACCACCGACCCCGAAGGACGGACGTGACCGAGCAGCCGACCGCCGGCCAGCGCATCGAGCCCATCGATCTGCAGTTGGAGATGCAGCGCTCCTACCTCGACTACGCGATGAGCGTGATCGTGTCCAGGGCCCTGCCGGACGTCCGGGACGGCCTCAAGCCGGTGCACCGGCGGGTGCTCTACGCCATGTACGACGGCGGGTACCGGCCGGACCGCGGCTACTCGAAGTGCGCGCGCGTGGTCGGCGACGTCATGGGTACGTACCACCCGCACGGCGACTCCGCGATCTACGACACCCTGGTCCGCCTCGCCCAGCCGTGGTCCCTGCGGTACCCGCTCGTGGACGGGCAGGGCAACTTCGGCTCCCCGGGTAACGACCCCGCCGCGGCCATGCGGTACACCGAGTGCAAGATGGCGCCGCTGGCCATGGAGATGGTCCGCGACATCGACAAGAACACCGTCGACTTCGCGCCCAACTACGACGGCAAGGCCTCCGAGCCGGTCGTGCTGCCCAGCCGCTTCCCCAACCTGCTGGTCAACGGTTCCGCAGGGATCGCGGTCGGCATGGCCACGAACATCCCGCCGCACAACCTGCGTGAGGTCTCCGAGGGCGTGCAGTGGCTCCTGGCCAACCCCGAGGCGGACGACGAGGAACTCCTCGGGCAGTTGCTGCTGCGGGTCAAGGGTCCGGACTTCCCCACCCGGGGCCTGATCATGGGCACGCGCGGGATCGAGGAGGCCTACCGCACCGGCCGCGGACAGATCACCATGCGCGCGGTGGTCGAGGCCGAGGAGATCCAGGGCCGCACCTGCCTGGTGGTCACCGAACTGCCGTACCAGGTGAACCCGGACAACCTCAAGGTCAAGATCGCCGAGCTGCACGACTCGGGGCGGGTCCAGGGCATCGCGGACCTGCGGGACGACACCTCCGGCAAGACCGGGCTGCGCATCGTGATCGTCCTCAAGCGGGACGCCGTGGCCAAGGTGGTGCTGAACAACCTTTACAAGCACACCGCGCTGCAGGAGACCTTCGGGGCCAACATGCTGGCCCTGGTCGACGGGGTGCCCCGCACGCTCAGCCTCGACAAGTTCGTGCGCTACTGGGTCGATCACCAGATCGACGTCGTCGTGCGCCGCACCCGCTACCTGCTGGCACAGGCGGAGCGCGACGCGCACATCTACCGCGGCTACGCGAAGGCCCTGGACGCCCTCGACGAGGTGATCGCCCTCATCCGCGCCTCAGCCACGGTGGACGACGCCCGGACCGGGCTGATCCGGCTCCTCGACATCGACGAGGTGCAGGCGGACGCCATTCTCACCATGCAGTTGCGGCGACTCGCCGCCCTCGAGCGCCAGCGGATCCTGGACGAGCTCACCCGACTCGAGGTGGTCATCGCCGATCTGCAGCACATCCTGGGCTCGCCGGAGCGGCAGCGGCAGATCGTCTCGGACGAGCTGAAGGAGATCGTCGACCGGTACGGCGACGAGCGGCGCACGACGATCCTCCCGTTCGACGGGGACATGGACGTCGAGGACCTCATCCCGCGCGAGGAGGTCGTCGTCACCATCACCCGGGACGGCTACGCCAAGCGCACCCGGTCCGACGCCTACCGCGCCCAGCGGCGCGGCGGCAAGGGGGTCCGCGGGGCGCAACTGCGCAGTGACGACGTCGTCGAGCACTTCTTCGTCACGACGACCCACCACTGGCTGCTGTTCTTCACCAACCTCGGCCGGGTGTACCGGGCCAAGGCGTACGAGCTGCCCGAGGGCGGGCGGGACGCCAAGGGCCAGCACGTGGCGAACCTGCTGGCGTTCCAGCCCGGCGAGGAGATCGCGCAGGTGCTGGACCTGTCGGACTACCAGACCGCGGAGTACCTGATCCTGGCCACGCGGGACGGCCTGGTGAAGAAGACGCGGCTGGTCGAGTACGACTCGAACCGGTCCGGTGGCGTGATCGCGATCAACCTGCGGGAGGGCGACGAGGTCGTCTCGGCGCGACTCGCGGACGAGGGCAGTGACGTGCTGCTGGTCTCCCGCAAGGGCATGTCGGTGCGCTTCACCGCCGACGACACGGCGCTGCGGCCGATGGGACGCGCCACCAGCGGGGTGAGCGGCATGAAGTTCCGCGAGGGCGACCAGCTCCTGTCCATGGACGTCGTCCACGACGACGAGGCGTTCGTCTTCGTCGTCACCGAGGGCGGATGGGCCAAGCGCACTCCGCTGGAGCAGTACCGCCTGCAGGGGCGGGGCGGCCTGGGGATCAAGGTGGCCAAGCTCTCCGACGAGCGGGGAGATCTCGTCGGAGCGATGGTGGCCAGTGAGGACGACGAGGTGCTCGTCGTCATGGAGCGCGGCAAGGTCGTCCGTTCGGCGGTGGCCGGAGTACCGGCGAAGGGTCGCGACACGATGGGTGTGGTCTTCGCCAAGCCCGACCCGGGAGACCGGATCATCGCGGTGGCCCGCAACACGGAGCGCGCACTCGGGGACGAGAACGACCTCGAATCCGGTGGCGATCCTGACCAGGACGGTCCCGAGGACGACGCGCTGAACGATCGTGACGAAACACATGATCCAATCCAGGGTGACGTCGCCGAGGACCTGAGCCAGGACGCGAACGGCTCGTCCACGGCGCAGCAGGAAGACGCTGGCGGCCCGGATGGGCTACCGTCGTCTCGATCGGACGATGGCGGAGGTGACCTGTGAGTCCATCCGAGCAGGCGTATCGCCCTGGCTCGGCACCCCGGGTTACCGGGCGCCCGGGAGCAGGGGGTCCAGGAATCGTGGGGGGAGCAGCCGGAGCGACTGCCTCAGCACCGCCTTTGGCCACCGCCCCTCCGTCGGCGCGGCCGACCGGGGCGCCCCGGCCCGGCACGGCGGGCGGCTCGCCCGCCCCTCGGCCGCCGGCGGGACGACCCGGAGTGCCGGTCAAGCCCGGGCATCCCGCGAGCGGGCGGGTCGTGCGGCTGGCGGTGTCCCGGATCGACCCCTGGTCGGTGCTGAAGCTGTCCTTCCTGTTGTCGGTCGGGATCGGGATTGCGACCGTGGTCGCCGCGGTGATGATCTGGTCCACGCTCAAGGGCGGGAAGGTCTTCGACGAGCTGAACAAGTTCTTCAACGAGATCACCGGCCCCGAGCAGCCCTTCGACATCTACAAGTGGGTCAGCCTGGGCAACGTGGTCTCGCTGTCGACGGTGCTGGCAGTGATCAACGTCTTCCTGATCACCGCCCTGTCGACCTTGTTCGCCTTCCTGTACAACCTGGCGTCCGGGCTGGTCGGTGGCCTGCACGTGACGCTGTCGGACGACTGAGAAACCCTGCTGGGCGGCTGGGGACCCCTGTCGAATGACCGGGGAACCCCGCTGGACGGCACACGAAATCTGCCGGACGGTTCAGGAACGCAGTCGGGCGCCTCACAAGCACTGACGGACGGCGCAGGACGAGCGACGCGATCGAGGATGGACCCGGTTCGTCGCCCCGACGGGCCGGCGACGGGACCGGCTCACGGCCGGTGACGACACGGGCAGGCGGCTGACGACGGCCTGAGCGTGGCCGGGATACGGTTTGGGTCCTCGGGCCGCCCTGAGGTAACCTCAAGCGTCGCGAACGGTAGGATCGGTTCACGGTTGCGGGCCTATAGCTCAGTCGGTTAGAGCGCTTCCCTGATAAGGAAGAGGCCACAGGTTCAAGTCCTGTTAGGCCCACGAGAACCGGGGCGGGACCCTTCCGGGCCCCGCCCCGTGGTCCTTCCGGCCCGCCGCGATGGGGCCGACCGACATGGGGAGGTCCGACGTGAAGAAGCTCTTGCTGGTGGTTCTGGCCGGTCTTGCGGGCTTCGCGATCTGGCGCAAGCTGGAGGCCGACAAGGCCGAGCAGGCCCTGTGGGCTGAGGCGACGGACGACGTGGCCTGAATCCGGGAACGGCTCGGTCACTTCTCACGAGCAGCCGATGCCGGCGCCCGAGCGGCGTCGGCATGCGGGGGCGTAGCGCAACTGGCAGCGCACCTGCTTTGCAAGCAGGGGGTTGAGGGTTCGAGTCCCTTCGCCTCCACCCCGCAAAGGCCCAGGTCACGGGCACCATCCCGCGACCTGGGCCTTGCTGCTGAGAGGGTCCGGGAGGCCCTTGGGCGATTAACGGGCAATTAGGTGGCGGGGACGAGCACGCCGGCCGTGCCCTCGTCGTCCTCCCCTGGACGCTTCCGGCTGTTCTGGTCGGCGGCCAGGAGCGCCTCAACAACAGCGTCCACGGCATCGGCGATCGCCCGCTCAGCGGCCTGGCTGGAGTGCTGGTAGATCAGCGCCGCTCGTGGGCTGTCGTGGCCCATACGGGCCATCAGGTCCCGCAGGCTCGCCCCGGTCTGGGCGGCGAGAGTGTTTCCGGTGTGGCGTAGGTCGTGGAAGTGCAGTCCGGGCACGCCCAGCGCCGTGGTGACCTCCTTCCAGCGCGCCCCCGTGCGGAAGTTCGAGCGGCGCAGGGGACCGCCCTTCCCACCGGTGAAGACCAGGGCATCGGGAGCTGCCTCGGTGAACTCGTCCAGGTGTCGGAGCAATGCGGGCACCACAACCGCGGGGAAAGTCACGGTGCGGACACCTGCACGCGACTTCGTGGGACCCATCGACATCACGGATCCGCGAAGCTCCGCGTAGCTCTTGGTGATGCTCACCGTGCGGTTCTCCATGTCGATGTCCCGTCGCTGGAGCGCGATGGCTTCGCCCCACCGCAGGCAGGCGAACGTGGAGAGAAGGACCAGCGCCCGGTAGCGGCTGGGAACGGCCTCGGCGAGCCGCACTACCTGCGGGACTGTCAGGACGGGGCGCTCAGTCGTGTGTTCCTGGTCGGCTCCAGGGATGCGGCACGGGTTGTTCCTGATCATTTCGTCCTCCTTGACCGCGGTGTTCAGGACGGCTCGCAGGAACCGATAGCCCTTCGCTGCCATCGACAGAGAGGCCCCGTCGGCGATGAGGCGGGTTCGCCACTCCCGGATGAGCGGCGTGGTCAGTCGGCCGACCTCCACGCCACCGAGATAGGGAGCGATGTGCAGACGCAGGAGGAGGTCGTACAGCTCGACCGTGCGGGGTCGTAGACCGGGCCGTTGCACGATCCACTGCCGGGCGTAGTCGCCCAGCTTGACCTTGCCGCGTTCAGGATCGATCCACTCCTGCCGCACGATCTGCGCCTCGACCAGGGAGAGGTATCGCTCGGCCTCCGATTTCCTCTCGAAGGTCTCGGGCGCGCTGTGTCTCCTGCCATCCGGGCCCAGGTAGCTGGCTTGGTATCGGCCGGATGGGCGCTTGCGGATGTTGCCGAATCGTCGATGTCCGTCCTTGTTCGCCATGGGTCAGGCCACGCTCCGGAGGTCGCGCCACACGGTGCTGGTGGTGATGGGCTCGACCCGGCCGGTGGTCAGGTAGTGGGCGAGGTCGGCGGGGGCGATGCGGACGGAGCGGCCGAGGCGGTAGAAGACGATGCGGCGTTCGGCGATAAGTCGGCGGACGTAGCGGGGGCTCATGGAGATGCGGAGCGCGGCGTCTTCGATGGTCAGCAGTTCGCCCGTGGGGGCGGCTTGGGTGGGGGTGGTGATGGTGTCCTCCGGGACGGTGATGGGCTGGACCAGGTGGGGGTGGCGTGGGGTGTTCTGGCGGGTGGCCACGGTGGGGTGTCCTCCGAGATGGCTGGAATTGACCGTCCCGATCGTCACCATCGTCACACTTGGTTTATGTGTGCAGGTCAGGGTCACATTGGGTGGGTGACGATGGGGTGACGATCGGGACGGTGGGGTGACGATCGATTCCCGGGGTTTGGTGTCCGGTACGGCGATGGGGTTGAGGGAGTGGGCGAAGGGTTGGCGCGGTCCGGGCCGGTGCGCGGATGGCTGCAGGTGTCGTGTCGGGGCGTGCGGGGGTGGTGGCCGATTTCGGGGCACGATGGTGGTCGTGACGGACGTCCGGGCCTGCCCGGGCTTCTCCGAGGTCAGGCCGGGGCTCGGGTCGGTGCGGATGTTCGCCGGTCTTGACCGTCGGCCGTGGACCATCCGGGGGTGCGCGTGAGAGTGCTCGTGCGTGAGGTGAGTGACGACGTGGCCGTCGTTGACACCGCGATCGGGTCCATGCGAGCCCAGCTGCGGGGCGACGTGGATGCACCACTGGGCAGGCCAGTGGATGTGGAGTTCACCATCGATGTGATCGCCACGGACGGTGATGTGGTCGACTTCGCCTCAGCGGGCGGTCAGGCGCCTTCTGCTCGCGTCTGTGGGAGCCTCAGCGTGCTTGTTGGGTGTGTGGAGGGGGTGGACGGCGATGGGGTGGGGTATCTCCGTCTCGCGCCGGACTGCCTGGTCTTGCTGGAGACGGACGGGAGCCTGACACCCGGTTCCTGGGTTGAGCTACGGATCGCTCCCCCCTCGATCGGCGTCTTCGTCACCGGTTGCTGAGTCCTCGTCCCCTTCGTGGTCGCGGCCCGACGTGTCGTCGCTGGCGTTCCGCGGGGGTGGTGACGATCGGGTGACGGTGGGGTGACGATCGAACGGGCCGATCGTCACCCGGTTCCGAGGGTGTTCTCCCTGGTCAGGGGCGTGGGGTGACGATGGTGACGGTGGTGACGGTCGGATCGGGCTATGTCTCAAGGACGCTCAGGCGGATGATGCGTCTTCCGCCGTGTTCGCGGTCTCCGATCTGGATGTCGACGCCTGCGGCGCGTAGGGCGGGGGCGATGCGCCGGAGGTGGCCGCTGAGCTTGTTGGGCACGCTCGGCCAGTTCCGGGGTGGGTGTTCGGGGGTCAGGGTGTCCAGGAGTTCGGCGGCCGTGCCGGTCCAGCCGACGGCCTGGCCCCGGACCAGGTCCAGGACGGCGGTGGCGAACGGGTCGGCGTCGACCACGGCTTTGTTGGTCTCGCTCGCCCTTTGGATGTAGGTGGCCAGGGTGTTCCAGCCGGTGACCTGGTCCAGGGCGGCCATGAGGTGGGCGAAGTCGGCCATGCGGGGGAGCTGGTCCAGCCGGATCGACGGCAGGACGGCCAGGACGGCGGCGGCCAGGTCCAAGAGCCCGGCCAGGGCTGCGGGTGCGGCGTGCCGGTAGGCGTCTTGGATTTCGGTGTCGGTGCGGCGGTGTTCGGGTGGGATGCGGTCGAGTTCGACCGGGATCATGCGTTCGGCGAGGTCTCCGGCCAGGGCTCCGGCGTCGATGCTGGTCAGGGCGATGACGCGCCGGAACGACAGGACGGTGACGTCGTCGTCGGTGAACAGGGCCCGGTCGACGATGCCGTCTCCGGTGACGGCCTTGCACAGGGTGTCGGAGAACCACGGGGCGATCGTGGAGATGTTGTCCAGCGCGATCGTCCAGCCCGCGGAGGCGGTGACGGACCAGGCGCGGATGTCCTTGGGTGGGGTGCGTAGGGGTGCGGGTGAGTCGTCGATGAGACGTACGCAGAACGCGGCGACGGTGGACTTGGCGGTGCCCTGTTCTCCGAGCAGGGCAAGGATCGGGTGAGGGATGTTGGGGAACAGTCCCGCGAGCAGCCACGCGATGATCAGGGCGAATCCGTCGTCATCGACGTTGAACAGGGCCCGTAGCCCGGCGAGGGCGTGGACTCCTCGGGGGCCGCTGGTGTCGGGGATGGACAGGGGCCCGGTGAGGGTGGTGCGCC